>NZ_VORB01000003.1 GCF_007995015.1 Luteibaculum oceani | reverse complement strand
CGTTGCTTCCCTTAAAATGTAGGATGTTGCCCAAACTGGCTCCACTTTCAGTGTGCAGCACATAAAGTAAGGTGTCGTCCGAGTCGAGGACATAATCGGAAGTAGCTTGCGCAATGAGTCGATCTCCAATACAAGCAAAAAGGGTGTCTTGCACAAGACTACCAGCATCGCTAAGACAAGGACAACCATAGGAAGTGCGAAGGGTATCGGAGAACCCACAACCACTTTGATCGCTAAATCCAAACTTGTAGGCTTGTCCGGAGTTAAGAACCGGTGTGGTATAGGGCAATGAACCGACGAGCTTACCATTAACGGTAATGGAAGCGGGGTCTCCACCGCGTACATCGATTACAAATTGGTAATTGGCTCCGTTGTTCAAACAAATGGTATCGATTACCGAAGCGCGAAGGAAATCGGAGAATACAATAGAAACGGTATCGTGATCTACACATTGAGCCGAAGCTTCTTCTCTCCAGATGAGATCGTAAGTGCCGGAAGTACCCACGCTAACGCGGGAGTTGGGCTCTTGAGCATCTTCGTATACCACAGACCCCGAACCGTTATAAATCCAGAAGCTACGGTTTTTAGGTCCACTTACCGATGGAGTGGCATAAAGTTTAGCCGAAGTCCCACAAAAGAGTGAATCGACTCCAGCGTTGGCTTTGGGCTGCTCGAAGAAGGTCGCAAAAACAGTATCGCGAGAAACGGGACAAGGTGCATTGGTTTCTTCCCAAATGAACTGGTATTCACCCGGCTCGGGAACAAAGGCAAAGGTTTTCGATTGCTTGTTATTGGAGAAGGTAAAAGAACCGTCTGAAGGCAGTCGCCAAGCTCCTTTTCCAAAGGAAGGGGTCGCATCGAGTTGGGTGAAACTTCCACATACCTCTATAGGACTGGGCCCTGCATTGGCAAAGGGTTGTTTTTGTTCATCAATTACCAAGCTTCCTTTTAGGACCCTTCCAGGGCAATTTCCTCCAATATCTGTTGCTTTGTTAATCTGGTACAATCCTTTTTGGAACAGCTCAATTTTTCTGGAGTTTCCTGAAATTAAAATAGGTGATGAAGGTATGGGAACACCATCTCGCAAAATTTCCAATTCAAAAGGTCCTATCCCGTTGGTAACGGTTATTTCCCAGTCTAAACTAGCTCCTTCACAGATTTTTTCAATAGGTTCTTGAGCATGGGAAATAATTGGCCTGGTTTGAACATCAATTTGTAGTTCGATATTAATATTCATACTACAACCTGCAGGTGAACTCCCCGAGATTGTATGGAATCTATACAGGGTGGTTTCGGTAGGATTCAACTGAAGAATACCGTCATTATTAAGCTGAGTAACTGAAATGGGGTTTGAACCCGAAGAGGAAATAGCCTGGCCTTGTAGGGTAAATGGACCAAATCCATTTATGGAATATGCAACTTCCGCTATTTCTCCCTCGCAAATCGTAAGGTTGGAAATAGGAAAATTTAGTGTTGGATTAGGGAAAAATTGGATAGGGGTACCACTGTTTAGGGAAACACAGGTGTCCAAAGGTGAGATTCCATTTGGTGATCGATCCCCAGAGATAGCTGAAATAAAGTAATTTTTACCAAACTCCATACCCTGGTGATATTGAAATTCAGGTACGGAATTGCTATCTATGATGTTACCCAAAATAATACCCGCTCGGTCGTGAAGGATGTAAAATAAAGTATCCTCAGGCTCAAGGAAGGAATTAGAACTTGGAGATGTTGTAGCTAATTCATCTTCGCAAAAATATTTTGGACTGAGGTCCATGGTTCCAGAAAAGGTTGCGCATTCGCAATATTTTCTTGGTTGACGCATAAAAACGGCATCAATATCTGGGCAATTAGATCCATCATAAAAATGATAGGAATATTCAACCCCGTTAGGAAGGGTATCTGCTCTATGCATTGAATTGGGCGCTGGAGCTCCCGATTTTTCTAGGATGCCATCAACATAGAGGTCGTATTGGTAATTAGTACCGTCCCCACCTGAAATTGAAATTACTGGAATAAATCCAAGGAAGGTTACACTATCCTCCTTTAAAATACAATCCTCCAAAATGAGGTTGGCCGTGATAGGTTCGTAAACTTTAATTTCAACTTTTTCCTGGCCTAGGTACTCGCATTGTAGGTTGTTTTTTTCCTGGAGGTGGGTAATTCTATACGTGTTGGCCTCGGAGAGGATAGTGGTAAACTGATAATTATTTCCGAAAAGGTTACCTATTGGGCCAAATACCTTTCCATCTTTATCTTGTATCTCAAGACTAAATGGACTGTTTCCTATAATTTGAGCATTGATTTCAACCAAGCTATCCTTACAAAGAATGGAGTGATCCGAGGTCAGCGTTACCTCCGGAGCGTTGTGAACGGTAAGTGTGGCCAAGGAGCTATCATAAGGGCAAACCCCAATATTTTCCACCAGATAACGAAAGTTATATTCAGCGGTATTTCCGTTCGAAACAGCACTGGCTGAGAAAAAGAAGTTTTCAAATCTTAAATCCGTTGTAATTATGTTTTTCCAGGAACCTGCTTCCGCATTTTCATTGGAAATAATGGAGAAAAGATCGAGAGGGTTTTCATTTTCACAGATGCTGGTATCTCCATCTAGTCCAGCGGATAGAAATGGATCTATTTTTATTAGGAAGGTAGCTGTGTCTGGAGGGCAAATAGTGTTTGGCCTAACATAAAACACGGTGTAATCCCCATTTAGTTCAGCGATATTTAGAATGCCGGAATTGTTCAGGTATTTTGGATCCAATCCAAAGCCTGACAGCCATACACCGTTGGAATCTATATGCTCATTGGTAAGGAATTCTTCAAGATGGATGAGAGAATCTACGCTACATCGAACGATAGAGATTACGGTGTCTCGCCTTATCTTATTTTCAATATTAACGCTTACCATGGCTGAATCCGCCCCACAAGCACCTGATTGGGTATACTTAAATTTGTATTTCCCCGAAGGCATGTTTAGGATAGTTAGTTCATTGTCTTGGAAGACGGATTCGGGTATGCTTGGGGGCTTGTTTTCCCAGTTCCAAATTCCAAGGAAGGTATTGGCAGAATCTAAAACTCCATCAAATAAATCAACAACTGTATCTTGACTACATACATTTAATTCGGTACCAACCAACTGCTTTGGGACCTCCCCTGTATATCGATAAACATGGATGGTGTCTGAATTTGGTTGGCAGGGGTCAAAAAGTCTAGTATGTCCTTCTTCAATTACAATTGAATAAGTACTATCATCTAATCCAAATTTCTGGCTATTGTGCCCACCACCGATTATTCCTATTTCCCATTCCTCATAGGTTAAGTTTTTAATTTTTAGGGTACTCAAATTTGTATCGCAAAGTGGCAGGCTATCAGGACTGAGTAATTCATATTCATTCTTTTTTCTGTAGAACTGGATTTGTAGGGAGTCGATAATGGTATTAACCCCACAAAACTCATAGATATTAAGAGTTTCATGTCCAGTGTAGGTAAAATTGAGAATTGAATCGGTTATGTTTTTAACCTTTAACAGGTTTTCGGTGCTACCAGCTTCCCTGACTTTAATATTCCAAGGATTACCGGTAAGGTTTTTAATGGTTATTGAATTACTTTCTCCATCTTTACAGAAAAGAAGGCTATCACTAGTTAAAAGTGAAATCCCGCCCGAGCTGTTATTGAAAATAACAGGGACCAATAGGGTGTCACCCCATTCACAACAACCATCTTTGTACCCGATTAATTTTAGATTAGTTGATTCCGAAAAAGAGAAGGAACTGCTAGGACAAGATGCACAGGATACCGATGTTGTGTTAGTGTCAATAATCCACTGGTAATTATCAGCACCATTAGCATTAAGGGTAATATTTCCTTTTTCACAGTGATTTATAAAAATGGTGTCATTAGTTCCTTCACTTATAGAAATATCAATTTCACAGGGGTCATCGGCTAACAGGAGGTCACTGTTTGTAGTTGATGCCAAAAGTGAATTCGGAGCAACATTTGTCATTGAAACAAATTCATTATTTGGAGTTATGTCCACTATGCTAACCGAAAGATTATCATATCGAACATCACAATTGGAGGTGATTTCTCCAAGACGATTTAACTTCATTAGATAATTTTGAAATACTTCTGATCCCAAATCCCTAGAAAAAGAAAATAAAATCTGTCCCCCTAAAATGGTTATTGGTTTTGCAGGTATGGCAGCGGGTACTGATTGAATGGTCAAACTTTTTGATGGTGCCAGAGCGTCACTGTATTTTTTTGCCCAAACCAGATTGCCATTCCAATCCAATTTTATTAAAACCAAGGATGAAGGAGGGGCCGATTGGAATTGTTGGTAGGTTGATCCATAAATTAACATTCCATCTTCTAGTTGCACGAAATCACGAATTCTTGTAGCTCCACGTTGATCGATACCGTCAATTTTTTTACACCAAATAGTATTTCCATCTGGAGTTAATTTACTGACCTTTAAATCGTAAAAATTATTTCCTCCACCGCTAATACCTAGTGCAAAAACCGTATCATTTTTTGCAAAAGCACCTCGGCCATAATTTCTACTTTGCTCGTTGGAATTATTATATAAAGTAGTAGTCCAAATGGGTGTTAAAGAGGTGTCAAATTTTGTAACAACAGCTCGGTAGGCATTCACTGAGGAACCACCACTGCCTTTTGTATGCCTTCCAGTTGCATAAATGAATGTCTCTGAATTTTCATTTTTCTCTATCGTTAGTGAGTTATAGGTCTCATCTTTTTGAACCGAAAATCTTTTTTGTTCTACAATTGTTCCGGTGGTTTCGTTTAATTTATAAATCGTTGCATCATTGTCTGGAGTATTGATTAATACTCCGGTTGCATAGCAGAATGGACCATTAGTGCACTCAATACCATATAATTTGGAGCGCGATTGAGATTTTCTTTTCCAATTAATTGATTTGGAAATGAGGTCAATAGACCAGATACAGCTATTATAGTCAGAATCATATGGGGCTGCGCCATCATCTAAACCAACTAGTATAATTGCGGAAGTGTCACTATTAAATGCCGCATCCAATGGTATTAAAACAGTGGGAGACCTTACGTGCCACTGGTCAATAAAATCTCCATCTTCATCAAGTAGAATTAATTTAAGGCCAACTATATCAAATGAAATGGTATAGGTGTTACCACCTGCAAGCCCCAAATTCAAGGTGTTTCCAGTCCGAAATTCCGGATCATCTAAAATCCTGCTGTAGGTTTTTTCCTGCGCAAACTGAAAATTGGTAAGACCAAGAAAAAGAAAAAGAAAAGCTAAAAATCTAGGAAAATGCATGAATTTAGTCGTCAGGAGGTAAGACTATTATGTTTTAAATATTTAAAAACGGATATAAAATTAAGTCAAATTCCTTACAACTAGTAATTATTGATTTCGATAATAAAATGGGGTAGCCCATTTGGTCTCTTTTTTTTGAGGTAGATTAGTTTATCGACTTATTTTTCCAAAGATGTGGAATGTAGTTAGTGGTGCCTCTCCTTTACGCCATTGAAGGACGATGGCTGGTAACAGAAATTTATTCTCCTCTACCTATCCCCTTAGTAGCACCATTGTTTCATTGATCCACCGCTAAATTGCTACATTATTAATAGGCTACACCAACGCTTCAACCTGCAATGGCGCCAATGCATTTAAGGCCTTTTTTACCGTATTAATCCCTTCGAAAATCATATACAGCTTGCCGTTTTTTTCCTTCAACTTGCAATTTTTGCCGCTGGCAACAAACTGTAGTATTTTGGTAAAGGCTTCGGATTGAAAGTACATGGAGTCCTTGTCGGCGATGAAGTAACCTAACATCTTGCCACTTTTGATTTTAAGCCTTTCAAATCCAATATCCTTACCAAGCCATCTCAATCGCAAGGTGTCCAAAAGTTCCATGCTTTCTTCGGGGATATCTCCAAATCGGTCTTTTAGCTGCTCTTCAAACTGCTTTAGCGTATCCTCGTCTTCAATATCATCCAATTCCTTATATAAACTGAGGCGCTCGGTAATATTGTTTACATACCAATCGGGAATGAGAAGTTGTAAATCTGTCTCGATTACACATTCCTCAATAGGATTTGCTGCTTTGGCTTTATTCTCTTTCTCAAATAGGTCTTTGAATTCGGTTTCTTTAAGCTCGCGAACAGCTTCATCTAGTATTTTCTTATAGGTTTCAAAGCCCATGTCGTTAATGAAACCACTTTGTTCACCGCCCAACAAATCTCCTGCACCGCGGATATCTAAATCTCTCATGGCAATGCTCATACCACTGCCCAAATCCGAAAACTGAACCAGTGCTTGTAGTCGCTTTCTTGAGTCGTCTGGAAGCGCGTGAAGTGGAGGCGCAATTAAATAGCAAAACGCTTTTTTATTGCTTCGTCCTACTCGTCCACGCAATTGGTGTAAATCGCTGAGACCAAAATTTTGAGCGTTGTTTACCAATATGGTATTGGCATTGGTAATGTCTATTCCCGATTCAATAATTGTGGTGGCAACCAATACATCGAAAAGGCCATCGGTAAAATCTACCATTACCTTTTCTAGTTTGGTTCCATCCATTTGGCCATGTCCAACGCCCACATTCACTCCAGGACAAAGACGTTTTATCATCCCTGCCACTTCCATTATGTTTTGCACTCTATTGTGGACGAAAAATACCTGCCCACCTCTAGATACCTCATAAGTTATGGCATCCCTAATGCGCTCCTCTGAAAAAGGTATGAGCTCGGTGCTTACTGGATAACGGTTGGGTGGGGGAGTGTTTATGATGGATAAATCTCTGGCTCCCATCAGCGAAAATTGTAAGGTTCTCGGGATAGGAGTTGCTGTAAGCGTAAGGCAGTCTATATTGGCTCGAAGTGTTTTTAATTTATCCTTTACGGCAACACCAAATTTCTGTTCCTCATCTAAAATTAGAAGCCCTAAATCTTTGAATTTTACGTCTTTGGATATGATTCTATGGGTTCCAATAAGGATATCAATTTTTCCGTCGGCTACATCCTTAAGAGTATCCTTATTCTGTTTTGTGGTTTTAAATCGGTTTACGTAATCCACTCTACAAGGGAAATCCGCCATTCGGGCTTTGAAACTTTTGTAGTGCTGTAAACTCAATACGGTGGTTGGGACCATTACGGCAACTTGTTTGCCATCGGTTATTGCTTTAAAGGCTGCACGGATGGCGATTTCGGTTTTTCCGAATCCAACATCACCGCAAACCAACCTATCCATGGGCATTTCACTTTCCATATCGGCTTTTACATCTTGGGTAGCCTTAAGTTGATCTGGAGTATCCTCGTATATAAATGATGCTTCTAATTCATTTTGTAGATAAGTGTCTGGAGCGTAGGCAAATCCTTTGGCAGCCTTCCTTTTGGCATATAGCTTTATAAGGTCGAAAGCAATTTCTTTAACCTTTTTCTTTGTCTTGCTTTTTAAGTTCTGCCACGCCTGCGATCCCAACTTATTTACTTTGGGAACATTACCCTCTTTTCCTGTGTACTTCGAAATCCGGTGTAGGGAGTGGATGGATACGTAAAGTATATCGTTATCCCTGTACACTAGACGGATGGCTTCCTGCTTTTTCCCGTCAACGTCTATAGTTTCAAGCCCCGAAAATTTACCTATTCCATGATCTATATGGGTAACGTAATCGCCAGGCTCCAGCTGACTTATTTCTTTAAGGGTAAGAGCTTGTTGGTTCTTCTTAAACCCTTCTTTTAGCCTAAACCTATTGTACCTTTCAAATATTTGGTGGTCGGTAAAGCAAACTAAATTGATATCCTCGTCTTCAAATCCTTCCGCTAAACCAAGTGGGATAGGGGTGAAGTTTATTTCTTTTTGTTGATCTTCAAATATGCGGTAAAGGCGCTCAACCTGCTTACTATTGCTACAGACGATTACATTATCGAAAGCCTGTTCAGCTCTTTTCTGGAAATGCCCATCCAGCAGATCGAAATTTTTGTTGAAACTGGGTTGGGGTTTTTGATTAAAAACAATGGTTTCCTTTGCCATGGGGTGATTTAACCCAAATTCTAGGGTAGTAAACTTTACCACTCCTTTAGCAAATTCCTCCCCCGTAACATTTATCTCGGCTGGAAGTAATCTTTTGGTTTCACCCTCCAATTTCTCGAATTGCTTTTGGACTAGCTCCAGGCTTTTTTCAATTTTTCCTATGCACAATTCGGTACTTTTAATCCAAAGAACCGTTTCTTCTGGAATGAAATCCAAAAAACTCTCTCTTATCTCAGATAGTTTCTCACTTTGAACATTGGGAACAATTGTGGCTTTCTTAACCTTTCGAACCGATCTTTGATCTCCTGGATCAAAAAAGCGTATGGATTCTACCTCGTCGCCAAAAAGTTCTATTCGGTATGGGTCTTCTTTAGCGAAGGAGTATATATCTATAATTCCTCCCCGAATTGAAAATTGCCCTGGTTCGTAAACGTAATCAACTCTTTCAAATCCAAAGCCGAGTAGAAATTCATTAATAAAGTCGGTATCGTAGCTTTCTCCAACGGAAAGGGCGAGGGTGTTTTGACTTAACTTTTTCTTGCTAACAACCTTTTCGGCAAGCGCCTGTGGGTAGCTAACTATGGTAAACGGTTTACCAGATGCAATGCGGCTAAGTACTTGGGCGCGCATTAAAACATTAGCGTTATCGGTTACTAGCTCCTCGTAGGCCAATTTGCTTGAGTCTGGAAAGAAAAGAGGTTTTAGATCGGGATCTGTATTTTCGAGATCATTTAGAAAATAAGCGGCTTCCTCTTTATCATTTAGAACAAATACGTGGTTTTTGTTGGATGATCTGATAGTTGCTTGGGCTACCATGGCAGCTCCAGATCCAACCAATCCTTTTAAACCAAGATGTATGCCTCTTTCACCAATTTTCCGGTTTATTAACTCGGTTTTCGGGTGAAGAATAAATTTTCCTAGAAGATCGTTTACCTGCATTTACTTTATCCCAGCGCCTCTGTTTTTTCGGATGAGGCAATGTGTTTTACCGCTTCATCCACCAATTTTTTTGAACCAATAAATAGCGGACATCTCTGGTGTAACTCGGTAGGATGAATGTCTAAAATTCTTTTGTTTCCATTAGATGCCGATCCACCTGCCTGCTCAATTAAAAAAGCAAGGGGATTCGCTTCATACAATAGCCTTAATTTACCATTGGGAGCCGATTTTGTTCCTGGGTAAATATATATTCCACCCTTCAATAAATTTCTGTGAAAATCCGCAACCAAAGAACCAATGTAACGGGCACTCATCGCTTTTCCGTTAATGTTCTTATCACTTTTACATAGGTGGATATAATTCTGAAGTGCTGGTGAAAACTGGGTGAAATTACCCTCGTTTATGCTGTAAATTTTACCTCCCTCAGGGGATTTTAAGTTAGGGTGAGATAGGCAGAAAAGCCCCAATGACGGCTCTAATGTGAATCCATTAACTCCATTACCTGTAGAAAAAACCAACATGGTAGAGGAGCCGTAAACAACGTATCCAGCTGCAACCTGACGATTTCCTGGCTGTAAAAAATCTTCCATTGCAACTTCACTTCCTATAGGGGTTACCCTTCTGTATATTGAGAAAATAGTTCCAATAGAAACGTTCACGTCAATGTTCGATGATCCATCTAAAGGATCCATCATAACAATGTACTGACCGTCTTTACTCAATCCATGCTCGGCCCCTAAAAAGTGATCATTTTCCTCGCTTCCAATTCCACAAACCACTTTCTGAGATGCCATGGCCTCGATAAATCTATCGTTGGCATAAACATCTAATTTTTGTTGCTCTTCTCCCTGAACATTGGTGCTTCCTACTGCTCCTAAGATGTTGTCGGTTAACCCAGCGCGGTTTACCTCGCGGTTTACAATCTTCGCCGCTATTTGGATAGAGCTTAGTAATCGACTTAGATCACTAGTTTCGTATGGAAAGTCTTTTTGGTTGTTTATGATAAACTCGGAAAGCGTGGTTACTTTTGCCATGGAGAAAATTTTGTGCGAAAATACGAAAAGCAAGGGGTAAATGAGCGAAGAGATAAGGATTAGACCCGCGAAAGTGGAAGATATGGATCAGGTTTTGGGTCTAATTAAAGAATTGGCTTTATACGAAAATGCTCCTCAGGAGGTGGCAATAGATACTACTACCCTTAAAAATGATGGCTTTTCTACTAACAATTGGTTTTCCTGTATTGTAGCTTGTGAGCAAGAAAATATAGTTGGATTTGCTCTGTTCTATAAAAAATATTCCACCTGGAAAGGTAAAGCACTGTACCTGGAGGATCTGTGTGTTAGCGAACCGTATAGACGCAAAGGGATAGGAGCGATGTTATTTGAATCTGTAGTGAAAACTGCAAGCGATTGGAATTGCCAACGCATGGAATGGCAGGTGTTAGACTGGAACGAACCGGCAATTAATTTTTATAAAAAGTACCAAGCAGATTTAGATCCAGAGTGGATAAATGGAAAGCTTTTTCCAAAGGATTTTACAAGAATTTTAAATGGAGGTATATAAATTCGGAGGCGCATCGGTTAAGGATGCAAAAGGGGTGATAAACCTTGGAGATATTATTGCTCAGCACGGTGGTAATAACTTGTGGGTGGTGGTGTCTGCTATGGGGAAAACCACCAATGCTCTAGAGGAAGTTTTCGATGCATGGCACCGAGGGAATACTGCAGAAGCTTCCGAGAAAATAAGTGTAATCCGCAACCAACATCACGAAATAATTAAAGGGGCATTTACAGGCCTTTCTTGCGAGCCCGTAATTAACGACGTTAACGAGTACTTTAAGGCCCTCGAAAAACTTGTAAAAGAGGATCCATCGGATAACCAGGCGGCTAATTACGATGCAGTTGTTTCCTTCGGGGAAATGGTTTCTACCCGCATCGTATATCAATATCTAAATTTCAGAAAGTTACCGGCACAATGGTTAAATGCAAGCAAGATTGTCCGTACCGATAGAAACTTTAAAAAAGCCAATGTTGTTTGGGAAAAAACAGCCGAAAAAGTTACCAGCATTAACCATACTTACCCGGATAAAATAAAAATAACACAAGGATTTGTGGGTGGAACAGAAGAAGGACATGTTACCACTCTCGGAAGGGAAGGTTCTGATTTTTCTGGTGCAATTTTGGCCTTTTGCTCCAATGCTAGTGCATTAACCATTTGGAAAGATGTGCCCGGCTTGCTTAATGCCGATCCTCGTTTGTTCGAGTCCACTGTAAAGTTGGAGGAAATTAGCTACAAGGAGGCTTTGGAGTTAAGCTATTACGGGGCATCAGTAATTCATCCCAAAACGGTAAAGCCACTTCAGAATAAAAGTATTCCGCTTTATATTAAACCTTTTTTATCTCCAAAGGAAAAGGGGTCTAAAATCCATCAAACCGAGCACTTCGATACCGATATCCCTTCCTTCATTATCAAACCTAATCAAAAGTTATTATCCATAAGTACTCGAGATTTTTCTTTTGTAGTTGAAGAGCACCTCACCGACTTATTCGCGGCCTTTCATAAACATCAGATCTCAATTAATCTCATGCAAAACTCAGCGATAAGCTTTACAGCTGCGGTTGATGGAAATTGCAACTTGGAGCCACTTATCGAGGAGTTGAAAAACCGGTATAAGGTGTTGTATAACGATGGGGCCGAATTAATTACCATCCGCCATTTTAATCAAGAGGTCATTGATCAACTTACTCGCGGCAAGGAAATTTTGGTGGAGCAAAAAACTAGATCTACCGTCCGGTTTATTTGTAAATAGACAAAATTTGATCTAGTAATATATCGGCCATCTTTTGGTTGGATTGGTGAGTCCACCCCGCTATATGAGGGGTAATAATTACGTTGTTTAAACGCAATAATTGACTTAAAACGGCATCTTTTTTAATTCCTTCAAAAGATGCTTTTTCTCTATCTAAAACATCCAATGCTGCACCGAGAATTTTACCACTTTGCAATCCCGCAAGTAAATCTTCGCTTACAACGTGTTTTCCACGCGCTGTATTAATTAGATAGAAAGGATTAAGCATTTCTTGGATAAATATTTTGGAGATGTAACCCAGGGTTTCATCGCTTTGAGGAAGGTGCAGGCTAATTATGTTACACTCCCTTTTAATGGTGTCTAGGTCTACTTGTTTAACAAAATTGTCCGTTACTTCTTTGTAGGGATCGTTTACTAAAATATCACATCCAAAAGAACTTAGTCTTTTCGCGAGGGCAGAACCCATGTAACCATATCCAATTATTCCTACGGTTAGTGACTCCAATTCTGTTCCCCTATTTTCTGCTCTTAACCAAATGCCATTTTTTACTTCGTTCGTGGCACGGGGAAAGTGGTTTAAAAGTGATAGGACCATCCCCATGGCATGTTCGGCAACGGCCGTCATGTTTCCCTCAGGAGCTTTAAAGCATTTAATTCCTTTTTCTTGGCAATATTTTAAATCGATATTTTCCATTCCAGCACCAAAGCGGGCAATGAATTGAAGTTTGGGAAAGGTGGATATTAGTTCGACGTTCATTGGCACCCGGCTGCGCACTACCAGTCCAATAGCATTGGTATAAGATTTCTTTAAATCTAAATAGGAAACCCTACTAACATCCACACAGTTAAAGCCCTCATTTGTAAGCCGTTCTTCTAGTGAAGGATGAACTTTGTCTATGAATAATATCTCCTGCTCCATAATGATTAATGTCGACCAACTTAATGTTTTAAGAAAGGATTAACACTCAGTTCTGGTAATTTTATTTATTTGAGATAGAAAACACAACCTGATGCCTTATACCGGATTCGCGATAATAGATGACGATCAACTTTTTAGACACATTTTAAAAGCTCAGCTAAATAAAATTCTTGAGCAAGAAAAGTCTGTGTTGTCATTCGAGAATGGCAAGGAGGCAATTCAGTATCTTCAGGATAACCTACCCCAATTAGGTGATGTGGTAATTCCAAAGGTTGTTTTTTTAGACATCAATATGCCTATTATGAATGGATGGGAATTTTTAGATGAGTTTAAAAAAATGAAAGACCTAATAACGGAGCAAATTACCATATACATGATTACCTCATCTGTGGATCGAAGAGATGAGAAAAGGGCAGGAGAATATTCGGAGGTGAACAAATTCGTAGTAAAGCCCGTAACCTCCAATCAGTTAATTGAATTATTAGAAGCGGATAATCTTATTTAGATTCCGTAAATGGCTTTGGCAATCATAAAATAAATGATAAGCCCCAAGATGTCATTTGCAGTGGTTATAAATGGGCCCGTTGCCAATGCTGGGTCAATTTTCAAAAAGTTTAAGGAAAGGGGAATCAGTGTTCCAAATAAACTGGCAATAATTATTACGGCGAAAAGCGAAACAGCTACGGTGTAGCCTAATTCTGGATTTGGGTTGGCAACTAAGCTGTAAGCCAAAACAAGTACACTACAAATTGCGGCATTTATAAATGCAACCTTAAGTTCTTTCCACAGTCGTCCCATTAAACCTCCAATAGGATTGTCCTGACTAGCTAATCCTTGTACTACAATCGCAGAGGACTGCACCCCAACATTTCCACCCATAGCGGCAATTAAAGGAATAAAGAACGCCAGAACTGGGTTTATAGCTAATTGGTGTTCGTAAATGCCTATAACCTGAGAAACTAATATCCCACCAGCTAGTCCAATTAATAGCCATGGAATTCTAGCTCGAGTTACTTCCCAAACTTTATCATCACTTTCAACGGCTTCGGATAAACCCGATGCTAATGCGTAATCCTCCGTAGCTTCTTCCTGAATAACATCCACCACGTCATCAATGGTAATCCTACCTAGAAGAGTCATATTTTCATCCAAAACCGGGAGAACCACCAAGTCGTATTTACGCATGATTTGGGCAATCGCTTCACTAGTATCCTGAGCGTAGGCAAAGTGCAAGTTTTCCTCATTAAAAATGTCTTTTACTTTCGCTTTTAGGGATGAACTAAAGAGCATTTTTTTGAGAGAGAGCGTTCCTTTTAAGCGGTTTTTTTCATCCACCACATAAATGGTGTACACCTCGTCTAGGTTTTCGGCTTGTTTTCGCATTTCTCGCAGCGCGTAGGCCAAATCCCATTCAAGATTCACCTTTATAAGCTCCTTTGCCATTAACCCTCCTGCAGAGTCCTCATCATAGGTAAGGAGATCTACAATGTCTGAAGCCTGCCCTACATCCTGAAGTAAGGTTAAAACCTCCTCCTTCTTTTGTTCTGGAAGTTCTGCAATAACGTCCGCCGCATCATCAGAATCGATGTGCTCTATAACTATTTCAGCAATTTCCTTCGATGTTCTTAAACCAATAAGCTTATCCCTAAGCTCCTCATCTAATTCAATAAGAACTTCTGCTGCCTTTTCGTTATCTAGGATTTTTAATAGGTAGTCAGCTTCGTTAAAGCCTAACTTGTAAAAAATATCGGCAATATCCGCAGGGTGCTGTTCACTAACTAAGCTCGATAGATAGGTATCGTTACCATCGTGTATAGCACTCTTTATATCGTCTATAAAACTGCGGGTAATTTCTATTGCCATAGCCCTGTATCTTGTGTGGGCTAAGGTAATAATTCGATCTCAGGTCTAACCGGGGAAAATAATTTTAGTCAAATCTTCGAAATCTTCAACGCTTAATTGCTCAGGTCTTTTCTGCAAATATTCGTTGTCTGGAATTTCTGCGCCCAAAGATTTTAAGCCGTTTCTAATGGTCTTTCTTCTTTGGTTGAAAGTGGCCTTTACAACTTGTCTAAATTTTTGATGGTCGCAGGTAATGGGACTTTCTTTAATTGTCATGCGCAGCACCCCTGATTTTACTTTTGGAGGTGGAATAAAAACATTCTCAGGAACAGTAAATAGATACTCGCAGTGATAATAGGCCTGGGTTAAAACAGAAATTACACCATAAGTTTTGGATCCCGGTCCCGCACAAATTCTTTCCGCAACTTCTTTTTGAAACATTCCCACAGCACATGGAACTGCTGCTTTCATCTCTAGGATTTTAAATACAATTTGACTGGAAATGTTGTACGGGAAATTTCCACACACAACAAATGGTCCGTCTATCCAAGATTCCCAATCGGCATCCAAAAAACTTTTTTGAACAATTTCAAACTGTTGATCTACAAAATTTTCATCTAGGTAGGCTACCGATTCTCGGTCTATTTCAGATAGCACCAATTTTTCATCTCTAGAGAACAAGTGTTGGGTTAGGGCACCGGTTCCCGGTCCCACTTCTAGGATATTAGAAACTAAATTTGATGGGATAGCATCGGCAATAGCTTTTGCAATGCTGGCATCTGCAAGGAAGTGCTGCCCAAGGTGTTTTTTTGCTTTTACTCCCATTAAAATTGATCAACCATTTTTAAAAGCGTTCTAAAGGCTGCAAATTTCCCGTTGTATTTGGCAGTATGTTCCTGCTGAAGTTTTGGAGCAAACTCTTTTTGGTAGCGATTTAAATCAGCTTCGCTAGCAGCTAAGTACTGAATTGAATAGGTAACACCACCCTGTTCATGATCTGAAAGGACATTGCAAAATCTACTTTCAAGAAAACATTTGGTAGCCATAACATCGGGAATATGAACTTCTTTCATCCATGAAACCCAATCGTCATGCACATCATGGTCTATGTTTACAGTTACGTTGTAAATTATTTTTTCCATAATTACCTATCCTTCAAATTGTATATCTCCTCGTAATCGACGGTATTTTTTACGAGCGTCTATGGAAAATAGGCTACCAGGAAATTCTAGAAGAATTCTTTCGTAAAGCTTGGTAGCCTCTTCCTCGTTATTCATTTTATTCAAGTAGAGCTCTGCCATCAGGTATAAGGCATTGTCGCCAAGTAAATCGGTTGGATGCTCATCTATAATTTTTTTAAGGTAGGACAATGCCATATCGTAATTTTCCCCTTTCATGGCCATCTTATAACGCGCCATATAAACTTCATCGGTTAAAGAGTGTCTAGGGTACTTATTGGTGAGCTTGGTAAGTATAGAGTCTGCTTGATCAAGCTTGTTTTGTACGATCAATAAATCTGCCGCGGCATACAACTCAAGGGGTTCCGTTACGGTATCCAAATTAAAATTATTGGAAATCAATAGGGACAATTCAATAGCATCATTGCTAATTAAATCTGAAGTTGCTGCTTTTAGGATATCCAATTGAGCTTGGGCCCATGCAAAGTCCCCAGTGTAGAATGCAATTTTGGCATTTCTCAACCGCGCTTCAGAACCTAATTCATCCTCTTTAAAATCCTTATCCACCTGGCCGTAGAGTAAAGCGGCATCCCAAATTTCGCCTTTGATAAGAAGTATATCGCCAAGCCTTAGTTTGGCTAAAGCCACTACCTTTTTGTAAAGATTAGGCATTTCAATTACCTTTTCTAAAAGCGACATGGCTGCATTTTCTCCAGCACCATATTTTAAGGTGAAATCGGCATAATCTATAAGGAGTGATGCGGTTGTTGGATTTTCTCCCAAGGTGTTTACCGCCAAATCGAAGGCATCACGAACCCTGGCAACATCTTCTGGTTTGGTGTGTGGTATATTTTGTAACTCAAGGTAGGCGGCTTTTGCACGCTCAGTTAAGACCAATAATTGGGTTTTTTCATCCTTGTAGGTCTCTAGTAAATAATCGTAAGCTCGATATGCAGCTCCATATTCCCCATTGCGAGCAGCGAGTTGGGCATAATCTAAAACGCGTCCTCCACCTTCTTTGTAGCGCATATCTAATGCACGAACTTGGGCAAAAGCAGGCGCAAAGTCGGACATTTGATAGTAATACCAGATCAGTAATTCGTTGAGAGATTTATTGTCTGGATTCTTTTGAACCCGTTCAATTAGGATTTGCCTTAAAAGTTCTGCTTGATCCTCGTCTTCTGTAAAGCTTAAATATCTTATTAAAGCCGATTGAATGGAGTTTTGATATGCTGGGTTTTCTTGGACAAGAGAAACGTAGGCTTCAACCATGGCTTTTGTTTCACCCTGAACTCCATAAAGACCAGCTAATTCTAGGTGATAACCATATTGATTATCCTTTTCGCGAGCATTCAGATACAGTGATTTTGCCCACCTGTATAGGGCGGCAGATTCCAGCTTTCTACCCACAGTACTAACTGTCCCACGATTGTATTTTAACTCATCTAATCCTTTTTCGAGGAATTTATCTCGCTGTTTCTCATCCTTAGTTTTGTGATACAAAATGGCGAGATCGAAATATTCTTGTCCTGTTTGACTTTGCTCTTTTTTAATCCAGTCCTTAACCAGCTCTATGGCCTTATCCCAAGATTCTTGCTGTTCTAAACAGGTAAGTAAACGTGTGTAATAGAATAATCCCCCCTTTTCTTCATAGAGTTTTGAGAAATATAACTCGGCTTTTTCAAATTCCTTTTGCTGGTAATAATACTCGGCAAACTCACGATCAGTTTGCTGCGCAATTCCAGGCAAGGAAAAAAGAATAATAAAAATTGAAAGAAAAAGGTATCGCATAGGCTACTTTTCGGTAGTAATACGATTAACGTAATAAGTATATTGTGGGTGCAGTTCTTGAAAACGATCTACCAATAATCTCCTACCTTCTAACATATTTTGTGTAGAAGCTCCAATAACTCTTAATGCTTTCTCCTCTTTATCAAGGTAAACCAAGATAGAATCTATAGGAAGTGAGCGATTTTGGATGTCGGTTTGCAAGGTGGCTAACTGCTTTTCTGAATAAAGTAAATCGCTTTTTAAAATCTGTGCCTTTTCAATAAGGTTTGCGGTTGGCTTAGCAATGGATTTGTAATTGGTTAGGAATTCGGCTTCTTCTTTATCTAAAATCCAATTTTGTGTTAACGCCATGGTTTCGATGCTATCTATGCCTTTTGCTACAGTATTCGCAATTTCATTAAGCTTAACCGTATCGATATTTTCGAATTGGTTCTTGTATCCGTTTAGTTTTTGCCTAAAAGATTGCACCTTTTCTTCTGCTTTGGCAAAGCGCGGGTCTTCGCATCCAATGGCGATGATTATACAGAAAACAAAAGCGCTTAGCTTAAGGGCAGAAGCTTTAAATTTTTTCAAATCCAACATAGCGTTGTAGTACTTTAGGAATATTAATACCGTCTTCAGTTTGGTAGTTTTCCAGTATGGCTGCCAAAATTCTTGGTAAAGCCAATGCACTACCATTTAGGGTATGAAGCAGGGTGTTTTTTCCTTCTTGGTTTTTAAATCTAAGCTTTAATCGGTTAGATTGGAAGCTTTTAAAGTTGGAAACGGAACTCACTTCTAACCATCTTTCTTGGGCTGCAGAATAAACTTCGAAATCGTATGTTATGGAACTGGCAAACCCTAAGTCTCCACCGCAAAGGCGCAGTATTCTGTAGGGAAGTTCCAACTCCTTAAGGATGTTTTCTACATGCGAAATCATTTCATCAAGTGCGTTGAATGAATCTTCTGGTTTTTCAATACGAACAATCTCCACCTTATCGAATTGGTGCAGTCTATTTAGTCCACGAACATCCTTTCCGTATGAACCTGCCTCTCTTCTAAAACAAGGGGTGTAACCGCAAATTTTTATGGGGAGTTCTTTGTCGTCTTTTATTAAAACATCCCTGTAAACATTGGTTAGTGGAACTTCTGCAGTGGGGATTAAATAAAGATCATCGGTACCTACGTGGTACATCTGCCCCTCTTTATCAGGTAATTGTCCAGTACCAATTCCAGAAGCCTCATTAACTACGTGAGGAGGAATCATTTCCTCGTAGCCAGCCTGGTCGGCCTTATCCAAAAAATATTGGATTAGCGCACGCTGAAGTTTTGCTCCCTTTCCACGGTAAACAGGAAACCCTGCTCCCGTAATTTTAACACCCAATTCAAAATCGATAAGATTATGCTCTTCGCATAATTCCCAATGAGGCTTTGCGTTAGTTGGAAGATTTATTTCTGATTTGTTCTCAGAAATAACTTCATTGTCTGCGTCCGATTTTCCAGGGGGAACAGAGTCATGGGGAGCATTTGGTAAATCGTATAGATGCTTTTTAATGGCATCTTCGTTTTGTTGTGCCTGTTCTTTTATTGCGTTTAGTTCTTCCTTTAAAGAAGCCACACGTTCTTTTTGTTGGTTGGCTTCTTCAGTTTTTCCCTCTTTAAATAGACCACCAATACTTTTAGATAAGCTTTTGATTTCTGCTTGGATTCCGTCGGTTTTTACCTGGAACTCTTTCCTTCTATCATCGGCAGATATCAAGTTGTCAATGTCGGCACTTGCATCAATACCTCTTTTTTGCAAGGCTTTGATAACCTGATCCTTATTTTGTCTTATGTATGGAATTTCTAACATTTTGGGCTTGTTAAGGTATGTATATAAAAAAAGCCCCACGAAAATAGTGGAGCTTTTTAAAATTATAAAGAAAGAAGCTTAGTTTTCTGCAGCTTCTACTGAAACAGTCGACTTATTATTTTTTGTCTTTCTGAATACTACAGTTCCGCTCTCTAAAGCAAAAAGAGTATGGTCTTTACCCATTCCTACGTTTGCTCCAGGGTGGTGCTTAGTTCCACGCTGACGTACTATAATATTCCCTGCTTTGGCAGCTTGACCTCCGAATATTTTAATTCCTAGTCGTTTACTTTCTGATTCTCTACCGTTCTTCGAACTACCGACACCTTTCTTATGAGCCATGGCAATAAAATATTATGCGTTAATTCCTGTAATTTTAATTTCACTTAGTGACTGACGGTGACCATTTTTCACTCTGTAACCTTTTCTCCTTTTCTTCTTGAAAACGATTACTTTGTCACCTTTTAAGTGCTGAAGTACTTCAACTTCTACTGAAGCTCCATCTACTTTAGGTGCACCTATCGTGGTCTCTCCATCTTTGTCCACTAGAAGCACATTATCAAAGTTTAACTTGTCACCTTCACTACCTTCTAGGCGGTTAACAAATAACTTCTGATCCTTCTCTACTTTTAGCTGTTGTCCAGCAATATCAACAATCGCGTACATCTCTTCCTTTCTTTAAGGGAGGGCAAAGATAATCACTTTTTTATTACACTCAAGTTTTTTTTGAATTAACTAAGTAAACTCCAGAAATAATTACTAAAGAAAACAGTAAATCCAATAAGGTAAAGGCTTCCCCATCTACCACTCCCCATATTACTGCGACTATAGGAATTAAGTAGGTAACTGAGCTGGCCGTTAATGCTGAAGTTTCTTTTATTACGTGATTAAAGAGAATTACCGCTAAGGCCGTACCACAAACTCCTAAAATGGAAATACATAAAAAAGAAAACCAAGCGCCATCTACATCCGATAATACTCCGGGGACATCTGTAAAATAAACTCCCGATAAGAAGGGAAGCAACATTATCGCAAAAGAAATGGATGTGATTTCAACCGGCCTTAGATCTTTTAAATAGGTCTTAATAATATTTACACTGCTCGCATAGCAAAGGCAGGCTGCTAAAACTAATAGGCTATATCCTCCAACCTGATCTAGTTGGAAGGAGAAATTAGACTGGGATAGGATTAAGCCAATTGCTCCGAGCAATCCCAGAATTACTCCAAGGTATTTTCTTCCCGAGGCAACAACGCCAAAAAATACCATACCTATTATAAGTGTGAAAAAAGGTGTGAGGCTATTTAATACACCGGCTAAGGCACTATTGATTTTAGTTTGCGCAATTGCAAATAATAAGGCAGGCATGCCATTTCCAACGCATCCAGCAACGATAAGCGGGACCCACTCTTTTTTCTTTACCTTTTTAAAAGATCTAAGTGCGAAGGGAAGAAGAACAAGCGCTGCAAGTGTAATTCGTAGAAAGCCAACCTGAAATCCCGTAAAAACCACATCACCAGTTGCGTTGTATAATCCTCGCTTAATTAATATAAATGATGAGCCCCAAATTGCGGCTAGTAATCCTAGCCTAGAGGCAATCCAACCCGCACTTTTCACCGCGTAAATTTTGTTAACTCCAATTGCGTGGCAAATATTATCTTATTTTTGTGCAAAGTTTTAGATTATGAGAATCTTTTTGTCTCTTATTTTATCGGCCTTAATTTTAGGTTGTAGCTCTACCGAAAGTGCAGATGTTCATAGCGATCCTGTTGAGGTGAAATACAGCTACGTTAAGGGCGATAACACTTCTAGCATTGCTAAGTTGGGCGTTAAAGGAATGTCTTGCGAGGTTATGTGTGGAGGGTTAATTAAGAATAGCCTTAAGAAACTTGACGGAGTTAGCATGGCCGATGTTTCTTTCAATCCAGAAAATAAAGCAGGATTAGCTGAAGTAGATTTCGATGCTAAAAAGGTTACCGAAAAAGAACTAGTTGCGGCAATTGAAAAATTGAACAACGGACAATATAGAGTTAACTCCATAGAAATAGTTGTTACTGAAACTTCATTCGAGGAGGTAAGCGACGAGGAAGAAGAAATTAAAAATGCAGAGGAAAACAAATTGGATAAAAAAATCTCTCTTCCAAGTTTGCCGAACATTTTTGAGGTTTTAAATAGAGCAATTTTCAGATAGTGCTTCTAAACAATTGATCATTTTCAAAGGTTTCTCTTACGAGGAGCCTTTTTTTTTGAAATAACATGCCGAATATAAAATCCCTAAACCCAGTTAAAACCTGGTTAATTACCGGGTGTGTGATGATAACCGTTATGGTTATGATTGGTGGAATTACTCGCTTAACCGATTCTGGATTAAGCATTACAGAATGGAATGTGATCAAGGGTACCATTCCACCGCTTAACGAAGCGCAATGGGAGGAAGCTTTTGATAAATACAAGCAAATTCCCGAATATCAATTAAGACACGCTCATTTTACCATTAGTGATTTTAAGTGGATCTATTTTTGGGAATACATTCACCGCCTTTGGGGGAGGTTAATGGGCTTCGTGTTTTTTATACCCTTTGTTATTTTTTGGCGTAAAGGTTATTTCGATGCAAAACTCAAGAAAAGAGGAATTTGGATCTTGCTAGGTGGAGGTGCCGTAGGATCCCTAGGTTGGTTTATGGTTAGCAGTGGACTTTCCGAAAATCCCGATGTTAGCCATTATCGTCTAGCTATTCACCTTTCTGCAGCCTTTACTTTATTCTGCTATGTCTACTGGACCTACTTAATTGTTAAAACAAGAACAAAGGATCTAGAGCCAGTAGATATTTTCCCAATCAGTACCAAAAGAATATTACTTCTTGGATTCAGCCTCCTGGGCTTGCAAATCATTTATGGAGCATTTACAGCAGGATTAGACGCAGGCACCATATATAATACTTGGCCTTTAATGAATGGTCGTATTATTCCTGAGAACGTAGCGCCCTTCGATTCTTTCTGGCAAAATTTCACAGACCATAAAGATGGAGTTCAATTTATCCACAGAAATTTAGCACTTATAGTTGCTGGGATTACCTTGTTTCTTGCTTATAAACTAAAAACTCAGGGAATTTCAGGGCGCAGTTGGTTTTGGATTTCAATCATAGTAATTGCACAGGTGCTTTTGGGTATTATAACCTTGATTGACGCTAATAGTGGAGATGTTTCTGTGTTTTGGGGAACCCTGCACCAGCTTGGGGCTCTTTTACTTTTAATACAGTATTTACAAGTATCCTTTCGAATGTATGCCAAACCTAGAATTAGCGCACATAATCGAAAAGTGAACTAATGAATGTTAAATTATGTGGGAAAAGCCTAACTTTGTAGGCTTACATATATAGAATTATGAAAAAGTTTGGATTTTTTGGAATGTTGTTAGCCTTTGCGGCTGGCTTTACCGCTTGTGAGGAAGCGAATTTGGAGTTTGATGTACCTTTTGATCAGGTGGTTGAGAGAACATACGAAATTCCAGCTTCTGCTGATACCGTTATTGTACTAACCATTGACTCTATTGACGCTTCTATTGAGGCGGATCTTGAAGAGAACCTAGACAAACTTAAAGAGCTTAAAGTAGAAGGAGTTGAAGTAAATATTAAGAGCATCACCCCTAACCAAGATTTAAATCAAGTTGGTGCACAGGCAGTGGTAACTCTTCTTGCTGGTTCTGTTGATGGTCAAGAAATTTTTCAAGTAGCTCCATTTGGAACTGGTTTTGTTACTCTAGAGGATCTTGTATTAGAGAACCCTAAGACGATTACAGATTTCCCTATTAACAACATTAACGCAGCATTAAACATGCTTAAATCTAACGGAAAGCTTTTTGCTAAACTAGATTTTAAAGGGGTTAATCAAACTGGAAACGATTACACAGTTGACGTTGCTTTTAAGTTGAAGTTTAAAGGTAAAATTGGAACCGGAGACGGAGATAATTCTGATAACAACAACAATAATTCTGGAAATAATCCTCAATAATAGGTTATAATTAATCATTTCTTTTAAAGGTCGTCTACGAAAATAGACGGCCTTTTTTTATGGATAAAATTATGCTCTCTATTGATCTGAGCACGACAATCTTGAGGAAGGACAGTACAGAATTTCAGGAGGCCTTTCTAATTTTTGGAAACTATAAATCGGGAGGTGTAAACAGCTAAAAGCGACGCGAAAACGGCAATATATCCTACATAGTTGTAACCAACCAGAGCCTTTCCACCTACAGACTCCACAACGATTAATCCAGCTATAAGACTGGATAAACTCGCTCCCAATTGTTGCACAGAGCTTATTATATTCATAAAGCTCCCTCGATTCTCTGCCTTAACCACTCCTGTCATAAGCGTTTGAGCTGGAATATATCTTCCCCCGGAGGTAACGAAAAATAAACTCGTAATTGCTAGAGCATAGCCAATGGGAGATCTAGGTAGGTGTGTTATAAGCAGAATGGGAATTAGATTGATCAGCGCAAAAATTAAGTACGTTTTATGGGCTCCAATTTTATCGGCTAATTTTCCAATCCTGGGAGAGGTGAATATGGTAACCGCACCTCCCAAAAGGTAAATTAAGGTGATTTCGGTACCCTCGAAACCTACGTTTCGCTCCATGTATGGAGCAATGAATGGTATAATTGTAAACTGCCCCAGCATAAGTAAAACCATAAACAGTAGGGCGCGGAGTTGGTTGCGATCCCCAATAACATTGGTTAGTACTCTTAAGCGACGGTTCTTCTCTACCTTTCCTTCAAGGTGTCCTCTAATCGGGGGTATAAACTTTACTAAGCCCAGTGTAATTACACCACCCATAGCGGCCAGTAAGTAAAATGGCGCATGCCAACTGGAAATTTCCGCTAGGTAATATCCAAAGGGTACTCCAAATACTGAGGATGCCGAAAATGCTGCCATTACAAAGCCCATGGCTGCCGATCTACGTGCTAAAGGAATGGTGTCACCAATGATGGTTAAAATCATTGCCCCTGCTACACCCCCAAATGCTCCGGTTACAGTTCTGGCAACCAACAATAGCTCGTAGGAGGGGGCAATTGCACAACACAAAGTTCCAAAGGTAAATCCTATGTATAAAAGCAATAAGGCTTTTTTTCTATCGTATTTATCAATGAAAAATGCGGAAGCAAACCCTGTGATACCAGCAGAAAGTGTGTAGGCAGAGACTATGAGACTAAACTGTGCTGGGCTGATACCGAAGGCTTCCATTAGGCGGTCGCCCAATGGCATCATTATCATGAAATCCATGATATGGGTAAACTGAATAGCAGCCAATACCCAAAGCATTTTCTTTTCGGTCTTATCCATTTTATTGCCAGCTTTGCCAAGGCGAAAGTAAGGTTATAACTCTAAGCATTTATCCTTGAACGAATTCATAACACAACATAACAATCTTTGGAATCATCTTTCGAATCAAGAGGTAATTGATTGGTACGAGGTGGTGTCGGAGAAGGAGTTAAACCACCTACTGTTATCGGGAAAGGAAATGTTTGATCTTCCACCAAAACTTTTGGTTCAGCAGGTTAAGAGTTACAGGAAAATTAAAAGCAAAGCGCCTGGATTAGATTTTTCACGTGGATTAGTTTTTCCGGATAAGAATAATGTTGAACAGTGTTCATCGGAGTTTACAGCCAAATTTAAAACCCAATTTTTGGCCGATCTGGAGGTTGAAAATATTGTGGATGTTACCGGTGGGTGGGGAATTGATGTTATTTATTTTTCGGAAAGTATACCGAAGGTAACTCACATTGAAATAGATGCGGCACTTCAGAAAATAGCGCAATACAATTTTCAAAAATTGGGCCTAGAGATAGATTCCTCCTCCTCCGACTATAGAGATAAGCCACCATCTTTTTATAAAAACAAGTGGGTTTATGCGGATCCAATGAGAAGAGAAGGGCACAATCGAATTTTGGGGTGGGAGGGTCAAAGCCCCAATCCGAAGGCTCTTATAGATTGGGTTATTCACAGAAATTGCCTGGGTTTGATGTTAAAATTATCACCCATGGACGATTTAACTTGGGTAAGAGAACAGCTACCTGAAAATTGTGGATCTTGTTTTTTGGTCTTAGAAGTGGGAACCGAGTTAAAGGAAGTGCTTTTGGTAATAACTATGGAACAAAAGGCGAAACTCCAAAACCGAATTGTTTTTATTCAACGCCCGAATGGTACAATTCATTCCTATAGTCAAAATGAAATAGAGCAAACTCAAATTACCCCCAGTGCTAGCCGATTTATTTATGTGCCCAGACCAGCACTAAACAAAATGGGGTGGGCAAAATTAATGCCCAACTTGACAGAGGCTGAAGACTTGGGGTCAGATTTGTGGATGACTAATGCGGAGTTAAATACGCAGGCTTTTCGGAAATTTGAGGTAATAGAAGAGGTTCCTAGCACTATAAAGAAACTGAAGAAACGCTTTGGGAAATCTGATTTACATGTAATTTCCAAGGGTTTTGGTCTTTCAGCCGATCAGATTCAAAGCCAGCTATCCCTTCGTCCTAAGGGAGAGAATTTTCTGATTTTTACGGGATATCAAGGAAAAAGAAAAGTGTTTTTAGCCAAATCTAGTTAAGGCTTCCACTCAAGTGTTTTGATGATGTGATCTATATCCTGCTTAATGAAATTGGTAGCAGGCCTAAGCGAGTCTTGGTTGGGGCGAGATCTAAAAAACAAGGCACCTCTCAAAAAATGGGAGGTGGAATCAGTAACACAGAATTGGTATGATGAGGCAACATTTCCCTCAATTTCATATTCCAAAACAAATTTGCTTTCCTCCGAAAACTCTCTTGTCTTCGCATTAATAGCACTTGCTTTTACCTGATGTTGATATGCGAGCTTGTGCATTTCATCTAGGTAGCCCTGTAGCGGGTTTTCAGCATTAATGGGTCTGTAATTTAAGTATACCTCTGCTTTAAATCTTGGAAACCACAATACGTAATCACATTCGCGATCTAATTTTTTAAATCCGCTATAGGCCGGGATTTCAAATTGATATGGACAGGGCAAACTGGTAACCTTATACTGTTTTTCAGGGAAATCAATACGAATAAACCCCCTAGGTTTGGGTGTGGGATTGCCCCCACACCCGATGAAAATTATAGATAAAAATAGCCCAACTCCCAGTTGGCAAAGCCTATTCGTTTTTGTCGTCATTATTAATGCGAAGTTTTACGCGCTTTACTTTTCTTTTATCTGCAGCTTCAACGGTTAGGGTGCAGTTTCCGAAGTTGAACTTTTCGTTTTTCATCGGGATTTTACCAGCCATTTCAACTACAAACCCTGCAATGGTTCCGTTATCTCCGCTGGCCGCCTCAAATTCTTCTCCGCTTATTTCCAGAATTTTATAGATATCAACTAATTGAGTTTTTCCTTCGAAAACGTAGGTGTTATCATCTATTTTGGAATACACCAATTCATCGTCATCAAATTCGTCAGAGATGTCTCCAACTATTTCTTCAACCACATCCTCAAGCGTAATGATTCCCATGGTTCCTCCGTATTCGTCTAGAACAACTGCCATGTGAATTTTGCGTTCTTGAAACTCCTTTAATAAATCAACAATCTTTTTGGTTTCAGGAATAAAATAGGGTTCTCTTATTAGGCTTTTCCAGTCTGGGGCTTCTTGGTCTAAAAAATCCAAAAGGTCCTTAATGTATAAAATGCCTTTAATATTGTCGAAATTATCTTCAAATACGGGGATTCTGGAGTATCCAGAATCCATAATGGTTTTATAGAGTTGAGGATATTCAAAACTGATATCCACTGCTATCACATCCACCCGCGCAGTCATAATCTGCCGAACTTCTGTGTTTCCGAATTTTACAATTCCTCTTAAAATTCGCTGTTCTTCTTCATTGCTTTGTTCGTCTTCGGTTAGATCGAGAGCTTGCTCCAATTCATCCACAGATATATTGTTTGACTTTGGAGTGAATCGACTTTCTAGATAGCCGGTGCTACTTACAAGTACTTTACTTAAGGGGTTGAATATGGTACATAAAATATTCAAAAGGCCGCTAAGTCTAATCGCTACACCCTTGGCTTGATATGAAGCAAAAACCTTAGGGATAACTTCTCCAAAAATAAGAATGAGCAAGGTTGCTATTACCACCTGTACAACAAAGGCAATAATTTCATTGTCGAAAAGGAATACGCCGTTAAGAACAACAGTCGAAAGCAGCACAATTCCGATGTTTATAAAGTTATTGGCAATTAAAATGGAAGCCAAAAGAGTTCTTGGCTTAGAAAGCAATTCCAGTACCTTGTTAGATCTAGGGCTGTTTTCATATTTTAATTCTTCAATGTCACCTGGGCTTAATGAGAAATAAGCCACCTCTGATCCAGAAATTAGGGCCGAGGAAAAAAGTAATAGCACCGTTACTAACAGTGCTATTATTAATCCTGAATCAATTTCTTGTAAGGATGGTAGGATAGAGGAAATTTCGAGTATCGAATTCTCCAAGAATTAAAATTTAAAATGGAAGGTCATCATCTTCACTTACTTCAGTAACCTCAACAGCCTCTGCAACAGGGGCACTTTCATTACTTGGTTTCGGTGATTGATTTCCGTCCTGGTTTCGGTTGCCTAAAATAGTAAAATACTCAACTTCAACCTCGGTAATATAGCGGGTTTGCCCCTCTTGATCTTGGTAGCTATTGTTACGTAGCTTCCCCTCGACATAGATTTGGGTACCCTTGGTTAAATTTTTCTCAGCCCTTTCAGCTAAGTTTCTCCACATGGTAATATTGTGCCACTCGGTGCGGTCATTCCAATTACCATCTTTGGTTTTGTAACTCTCATTGGTTGCTAGGGAAAACTTAGCGAGTTTAGACCCATTGGAAAGGGTTCTTACCTCGGGGTCTTTTCCCAAGTTTCCAATTAAAATTACTTTGTTTACTCCTGCCATATGCAAAAAGTTTTAGGGGTTAATACTATAATAAGATAGGAAAAAATATTCAGCTATTTATGCATTTGATCGTTTATAAGGGCTAAACAATCACTGATTAATTTCGGTTTGGGTAGCTCTAAAAAATCCTTTAATGACACCCTCGAATAATCGTTCGACAAAGGTACTTCCTTACATGCTATCAACCACAAATTTGTCTTAATTGTTTGGTGGGAAAGTTTGTGATCCTTAAGTTGAAATTGGACCATTTCTTTTCCTTCAAGTAAATGGGGTTCGGCCACTACATTGGTTTTGTCAACGGCTTCTTCTGGGAAGTCGTACATCCCGAACCAGATGTCTTTTTTATTGGTTCTTTTTTTAACCAACAACATATCATTTGAATCTATATAGGCGAAGTAATTTATAACGCGGTCTTTTACCTTAGTTTTTTTCAATTTTAGGGGGCGAGATTCGGCTTTTCCATCCAACTTACTCTCACAATAATCGCTAACAGGGCAATTGGGGCAATCTGGATTTTTCGGTTTACAGATCAGGGACCCGAGCTCCATCATTGCTTGATTATGGTTTCCTGGTGTTTCGTTCTCGAGCAGTGAATCGGCCCTTTCTTGAATTATTTTTTGGGTAGTTCCGGTGGTCGCATCCTCGTCGATGGCAAAAAGTCGGGTTATTACCCTAATAACATTTCCATCAACTACAGCTTTTTGCTGCCCAAAGCATATAGATGCTATGGCTGCTGCAGTGTATGGACCAATTCCCGGTAACGATAGCAAGGATTGGTAGTTACCTGGGAACTCTCCATGGAATTTTTCTACCACCATTTGGGCACATTTTCTAAGGTTTCTGGCTCGAGAGTAATAACCCAAGCCTTGCCAGGCTCGCAAAACAGTTTCTTCTGGTGCTTTGGCTAGGTCGTAAACAGTTGGGAAAAGCTCTATAAACCTGAAATAATATGGCATTCCTTGTTCTACTCTGGTTTGTTGAAGAATAATTTCAGATAACCAAACGTTATAGGGATTCTTGGAAGATCGCCAGGGTAAATCGCGCTTGTTTTTTAGGTACCAACTGCATAGGGTCGATGAAAAATTTAGGTTCGAATGACTTTTCATGAAAAAAGTAGAATTATAGAGCTGATTTAAAGTGCGTTAACTGAAAAAGCGTATCTTCGCACCCCAAAATTAAAAAAGGTAGGAGTTTGGATTCGGAGAAAAATAGCATGACAAAAGCGGATTTGGTGAACGAGATTTCTGACCAAACCGGTATCGAGAAAATAGCTGTACAAACGGCAATTGAGGCTTTCATGAATTCTGTAAAGGGTTCACTAGAGGAGGGTAAGAACGTATACCTTAGAGGTTTCGGTTCTTTCGTGGTAAAAAAGAGAGCACAAAAAACGGGTAGAAATATTGCTAAGAATACGGCAATTATTATCCCTGAGCATCATGTGCCTTCATTTAAACCGGCAAAAACTTTTGTCGATTCTGTAAAGAATAAAGTTAAGTCTTGAATAACTCCATCCTTAAAATAGGTGCATTAATTTTTTGCGTTGCTATTGGTTTAGCTATTTACTTTTTGCCTGCTACTCCAAAGACCAACCAGCAAGTTAATTCACTTGATGAAAAGGTAAGTAAAGCTGTTGCTTTGGTTCAGTTTGGGAATCAACCTATGGCTGGAATTAAATTGCTTCAAGAGGTTGTGGCGGAGGATCCTAAACACTTGGAAGCGAATTATCAGTTGGGTTTATTTTCGGTGCAATCGCAGCAATGGGAAAAAGGAGTAAACAGATTTAACACGGTTAAAGAAGTAGGTGGATTTGATAAATACGAAGATGCCTATTACTACCACGCCTTGTGTTACGCAAGTATAGATAGCCTAGAGAGGGCTAAATCGATTTTGACTGAGGGTCTTGAGGTGGCTCAAGATTCTACTTTAAGAGAAACTTTAAACCAGTTTAGAAATACAATTATTAATCTTTAAAATTTAAAGCTATGCCAAGCGGAAAGAAAAGAAAGAGACATAAGATGGCTACGCACAAGCGTAAGAAAAGACTACGTAAAAACCGTCACAAGAAGAAGAAGTAATTTTTTGCTTTTGATGTAGTAATACAGGTTAGCCGGGCAGACTCAATGTTCCGGCTTAAGCTGTTTTAACGCAAACTTTAAAGACGTGACTTACGATTTAGTAATCGATTCCGGTCATGGTGAAGTAGAAATTGCGTTATTAAAGGATCAAGTGCTTACCGAGCTTCACAGCGAAAAAGGCAGTGAGAAGTTCTCGGTGGGTGATTTGTATTTGGGTAGAGTTAAAAAAGTGGTACCTAGTTTAAATGCCGCTTTTGTTGAGGTAGGTTACGAAAAAGATGCCTTCCTGCATTATCTCGATCTCGGCCCAATGTATCGTACCTTTAATAGCTTTACGCAAAAGGCACAAAAGGGAAAATTAAACACCCATCTACTCGAGAATTTTCCGGAGGAGAATGAAATTGAAAAAGAGGGAAAAATTACTGATGTAATTTCTTCTGGAGATAACATCCTTGTGCAAGTTGCTAAGGAGCCCATCTCAAACAAAGGACCTAGGCTAAGTTGTGAAATAACACTTGCCGGTAGATATATTGTTCTGGTTCCTTTCTCCAACAAAATCTCTATTTCTCAAAAAATAAGAGATTCCCAGGAGCGAGATAGATTAAGAAGGTTGATGCAAAGTATCCGTCCGGATAATTTTGGTGTCATCATAAGAACCGTGGCGCAAAAGAAAAAGGTGGCCGAACTGGATGCCGATTTGCGCGATTTGGTGGCGAGATGGAAAAAAACTTTCGAAAATCTGAGGAATGCCAAAGCCCCAATGAGGGTGCTCGGCGAGATCAATAAAACATCTGCTATTCTGAGAGATTTATTGAATGCCGATTTTAATAGCATTCAAGTAAATGATGATGCGCTTTACGATCAAATTAAATCTTACATTAAGAAAAAGGCTCCTGAAAAGGAGAGTATCGTAAAACACTATAAAGGAAGTCTGCCAATTTTTGAGCAATTCGGAGTTCATAAGCAGATTAAAGCTGCTTTTGGGAAAAAAATCATGCTTAAAAGTGGTGCCTATTTGATTATAGAGCATACCGAGGCCATGCACGTGATTGATGTGAACAGTGGAAACCGTTCATCATCGGAAAATCAAGAGCAAAACGCCTTGGAAACTAACATGGAATCCGCCGAAGAAATAGCTAGGGTTATTCGCCTTAGAGATATGGGTGGAATTATTTGTGTAGACTTTATCGATATGATGGAAAGTGCACATCAAAAGAAGCTTTTTGATAAGCTTATTGAGTGCATGAAACCCGATAAGGCTAAGCATCATATTCTACCTCCAAGTAAATTCGGAGTTGTGGAAATTACCCGTCAAAGGGTAAGGCCAGAAATTGAGATTAACACCTCAGAGTCTTGCCCAACATGTAACGGAACGGGTGAAATACAACCTTCTGTTTTGTTTGCAGAAGATATTGAAACAACCCTTGCGTACCTTATGCAAGAGTATAAACCAAGTAAAATTCGACTTAGGGTTCATCCTTATATCGAGGCTTATTTGAAAAGGAATTTATTTAAGTTTCAAAGAAAATGGTTCTCCATGTATAAGCTTTGGATTAAAATTATTCCAGACACTACATTGCCATTTTTGGTTTATAAATTCGAAAATGCAAAAGGCGAGGTACTAGACTAAAGGTCTAGCTATCCACCTAAAAATATTTTTGTCGTGGCTGCACTTAGAAAGTATACGAGAGCAGAGGCCATCGCCAAATTAAAATCCTTATGCCGCAGACGCGAAGTATCGCAAAAACAAGCGATAGAAAAGCTCTGCGGCTTTGGTTTTTCTTATCACCAAGCCCAAGAAATGCTTCCCGAATTGCTATCGGGAGGATTTATTGATGAAGGACGCTATGCAAGTGCCTACGTTCATGATAAACTGTTTCTTTCTTTCTGGGGTCGTATTAAAATCAATCAAAAACTCAGGCAAGAAGGTATTTCAAATCATACCATTTCTTATGCCTGGAAGAGATTCTCCGAGGAAGAATATTTAAAGTGTATCGAGAAAGCAGTTGAAATGCATGCTCCTAAATATCACCCCGAATTATCCTTTGATAACAAACAAAAAATGATTCGATTTTTAGAGGGCAGGGGATACGAAAAGCCATTAATTTTGGACACCATCCAATCATATATAGAGAACTTAGCATGTTAACAAACGAACAGATCACGGATCTAGAAGGACGCCTGGAAGCGTTAAGGGGGTATCTTTGACATCCCTGGAAAAAAGGAAAAAATAGCCGAGCAAGAGCAATATACACAAGATCCAAATTTTTGGAACGATCCAAAAGCCGCAGAAAAAACACTTAAAGACCTTAAGGTTTTGAAGCAATGGGTTGAGGATTTCGAAAAATTGCAGGCGGCTATAGAAGATTTAAAGGTTCTCCAAGATTTCCATAAGGAGGGGGAGGCAAGTACCGATGAAGTAGAGGAACAAGAGCGGATTACTACCGAACTGATGGAGGAGGTAGAGCTTAAAAAAATGCTAAGCGCTCCAGAAGATAACCTTCCTGCCGTATTGCAAATTACAGCGGGTGCTGGTGGTACAGAAAGTTGCGATTGGGCTTCTATGCTTCTTAGAATGTATCTGATGTGGGCCGAAAAAAATGGCTACAAGGTAAAGGAGTTAGATTATCAGGAAGGTGATGTAGCAGGTGTAAAATCGGTAACGCTAGAAATAGATGGAGATTTTGCCTTTGGATACCTTAAAGGTGAAAATGGAGTTCACCGCCTGGTGAGAATTTCTCCTTTCGACTCCAACGCCAAACGACACACCTCATTTGCTTCTGTTTATGTCTATCCCTTAGCCGATGATAATGTTGAAATCAACATCAACCCGTCGGATATTGAGTGGGAAACCATGCGTTCTGGAGGAGCAGGGGGACAAAACGTAAACAAGGTAGAAACCGCAGTTCGCTTGCATCACAAACCTTCAGGTATTATAATAAAGAACCAAGAAAGCCGCTCGCAACAAGATAACCGTCAGAAAGCGCTTCAAATGCTTAAGTCGCAGCTATATGAAATTGAAATGCGAAAGCGTAGGGAAGCCAAGGATGAAATTGAAGCGGGTAAAATGAAAATTGAGTGGGGGTCTCAAATTAGAAATTACGTTCTCCACCCTTATAAGCTCATTAAAGACGTTAGAACAGGGGAGGAAACCTCTAATGTTGACGACGTTTTAAATGGGGCGCTCGATCCATTTTTAAAATCATTTTTAATGCACTTTTCGTAGTATGGAAAAAGTAATCGTATATCACAATCCAAGATGCAGTAAATCACGAGCTGCATTGGCTTTTTTAGAAGAGCAAAACCAAGAGGTTGAAGTAATTGAATACCTAAAAGAACAGCCAAGAAAGTCCGACTTTAAAAAGGTATTGGCCAAGCTAGATATGCCCGCAAGCGATCTTGTAAGGAAAAATGAGGCCTACTTTAAAGAAAAGCTAAAAGGATTAAGTCTGACAGAAGAAGAGTGGATAGATACCATGTTGGCAAATCCTAAACTTATTGAAAGACCTATAGTAATAAAAAACAACAAGGCGGTTGTTGCCCGCCCTGCTGATAAAATTTTAGAAATTCTCTAACCTATTCGGATACTACTTCAGTGGCTTCTTCTTCAGTGTTTTTGCCAGTAAGCTTCTTAAGCTTATCAGCAGCACTGATAGTAACCCAATAAGGTATAGCTACTCCGAAAAGGAAAATTAAAATCCAAAATGCCATAGTGGCAAATAATAAAAAGGCGTAAAAACCGAATTCCATGCCGTTACAATGTATTCGTTAATTTCGCCAAAAGTAACAATTTATCCATTCCAAAAGCTTAGTAATTCATGGAATTTAGAACAGAGTTCGACACCATTGGTCCAGTAAAGGTGCCCGCAGACAAATATTGGGGTGCCCAAACCGAAAGATCTAGAAACAATTTTAAAATCGGTCCTGCGGCTAGTATGCCCATGGAGGTGGTTTATGGCTTTGCCTATTTAAAGAAGGCAGCAGCTCATGCTAACTGCGAGTTAGGAGTGCTTGATGAAAAAAAGAAAGACCTTATTTCTGCCGTTTGCGATGAAATTCTGGAAGGTAAGCTAGATGATCAGTTTCCACTAGTAGTTTGGCAAACTGGATCGGGTACACAAAGTAACATGAACGTTAATGAGGTGGTAGCCAATAGAGGTCATGTTATTAACGGTGGAGCCCTTACTGACGAGAAAAAGGCTATTCACCCTAACGACGATGTAAATAAGTCGCAATCGTCTAACGATACCTTCCCGACGGGAATGCACATTGCCTGTTACAAAAAGGTGGTTGAGGTTCTAATTCCAGCGGTTGAACGCTTGAGAAATGTGCTCGATCAAAAGGCAAAAACCTTCGATAACGTTGTTAAAATTGGTAGAACGCACCTGATGGATGCCACACCATTAACCGTAGGGCAAGAAATTTCAGGTTGGGTATCTCAATTAGATCACGCTCTAATTGCTATTAAAAATACCTTACCACATTTAGCTGAATTAGCGTTAGGTGGAACTGCAGTAGGAACAGGAATTAATACTCCAAAAGGATATTCAGAATTAGTCGCAAAGAAAATTGCCGATTTTACAGGACTTCCTTTCGTTTCGGCAAAAAATAAATTCGAAGCACTTTCTGCGCACGATGCCATCGTTGAAACCCATGGAGCACTGAAGCAATTAGCTGTTTCTCTTATGAAAGTTGCTAACGATGTGCGTTTGTTAGCTTCAGGGCCAAGATGTGGAATTGGTGAGTACATTATTCCTGCCAATGAACCTGGATCTTCAATTATGCCGGGTAAAGTAAATCCAACTCAAAGTGAGGCGGTAACCATGCTTTGTGCTCAAGTTATCGGTAACGATGTTGCAGTTACAACGGGTGGAATGAATGGACATTTCCAGCTAAACGTATTTAAGCCTATGATGGCGTATAACCTTCTTTGGTCTGCTACGCTTTTAGCCGATGGATGCGATTCATTTAACGAGAACTGTATAGTAGGATTAGAGCCAAATGAGAGAAGAATTAAGGAAAACCTAAATAATTCACTTATGCTGGTTACTGCTCTTAATACCAAAATAGGGTATGAAAAGGCAGCAAAAATTGCAAAAACTGCTCACGAAAACGGAACTACGCTTAAAGAAGAGGCCGTTAATCTGGGATACCTTAACGAAGAGGAATTTGATCAATGGGTAGATCCTTCTAAAATGATTGGGAGATAATAGTACCCAACCTATTTAAATTAAAAAGGAGGCTTTTTAGCCTCCTTTTTTTATACCAACTTTTTAGATTTTACATCGGCGAGAAACTGCTTTATTCGTTGTTCCTCTTTTTTCTTACAAACTAAAAGCACTCCATTACTTTCCACTACAATGTAGTCCTTAAGCCCTTGGAGAACAACTAGCTTATCTTGGGGTACACTCACCATGCAACCTTCGCTATCGTACATCTGGACTTTCTTTCCAACTATGGCGTTTTTATCCTCATCTTGTTGCACATGGCCGTATAAACTACCCCATGTACCTAAATCGCTCCAACCGAAATCGGATAATACTACCGAAACATTTTTGTCATTTTCCATAATACCGTAGTCAATGGAAATATTTGTACAGTTTTGGTAGATGGATTCTATTGCCTTTTCCTCCTCTGGTCCAGCGAACTTACTTTCTTCGTCGGCAAAAAGTTGAAACATCTCTGGAAGATGTTGCTCAAATCGCTGTAGGATGTCATTAACGGTCCATATAAAGATTCCAGAATTCCAGTAGAAATCGCCGCTTTTAATAAAGCTCTTTGCTAGCTCCAAATTAGGCTTTTCAGTAAAGGTTTTTACTGGTTTTATTTCTCCTTCCTTGTCTCCATCTTTAAATTGGATATAACCATATCCCGTGTCGGGTCTTGATGGCTTTATACCCAAGGTAACTAAGTCGTGACTTTGTTCGGCGTGTTGCATTCCCTTCTCGATTATTCTCGAAAATTCGTTTTCATCCATGATTAAATGGTCACTAGGCGCAACAATCATGGTAGCGTCTTTGCACTGACTTTTAATATGCATTGCGGCATACGCAATACATGGAGCCGTATTTCTTCGGCTAGGTTCGCATAAAATATGGGCCTCCTTCATTTCAGGAAGCTGCTCTGCAACAAGACTTTTGTAGGCACTATTTGTAACTACAAGTATGTTTTCTGCAGGGATGGTTTTATTAAGTCGGGAAAAAGTTTGCTGAATAAGAGTCTTTCCAGTTCCCAAAACGTCGTGAAACTGCTTGGGGAAGGCGTCGGTACTCATGGGCCAAAAACGGCTTCCAATACCACCCGCCATAATTACGGCATAATGATTTTGCCTCATGATGTGATTTCAAAAAATTTGGTGCAAGTTTATGAAATTAAGCCCTATTGGCGGGGATTATTTCCACTCTACATGCTCCATTTATTCTGAATTTTCTCCCAGTGTTTAACTCACAACACAAAATGTAGGTGCGCAATTTTTTAATGCGTTTAAAGCTTCTTAACCTAAAGGTAAACTCCGTTCCGTCATTTAGCTCTTTTAGGGTCGGTAAATTGGGGTTTTCTGCTGGATTGGTATAAAATTGCCTCAATGAGGGGCTCGAAAAAGTTGTGGCCTTTGGATTTTTAAAATAGCGCTTTAATGGATCCTCCCATTCTTCTGGAAAAAAAGATTGAAAATGTTGTTCGAAAAGTGATTTGAAATTCATTTTCCATTCTTTTCCATGCGGTGCAACAGATCGTCCATGTTCCAACCACGTAATGTGATGTGCAAATTCATGTATCCACACAAGCAGGGCCACAAATAAGTCAAGGTTTTTATTGAGTGTTATGTTGGCCCTAGGTTCAAATTCATTGGATGGTCGGTAGTCTCCTAATTTAGATCTTCGGTTTCCAACCCAACGTGTTTCAACGCGGGGGAAGCGTTTTTCTATTTCCGAAATTTTAGCTCCAACTTCTTCGGGAAATCTGTCCTTCCAATCCATACTTTATTCAGAAATTTCCCATTTAGGGCAGGTGTTGCACTTTTTCTTTTTGCGTTTACCCGATCCACAAGAAATTAAAGAGAAGGTAATCACGACAAACACACAAATCGATACAACATTTTTTAAGGTCAGTTTCATAGGGTAAAATTAAGAATTAGCCTTCAAAACTATACATTTGCTCAAGAGCAATCATGATAGCATTACTAACACATTTTGGAAGCTATTTTATGCTTATTAAAAGCGTATTTAGGCGACCACAAAAGGCTAGAATATTTTTTGAGCGTGTCCTTCAGGAAGTGGATGCGCTTGGGGTAAAGTCTACAGGTATAGTGGCCTTGCTTTCCTTTTTTATGGGGGCCGTTATTACCCTGCAAACGGCAACTAATATTGACAGCCCTTTAATTCCTCTCTATACAGTTGGTTTTGCTACAAGGCAATCGGTTATCTTGGAGTTTGCACCTACCATTATTTCCCTAATTCTCGCAGGTAAGGTGGGGTCAAATGTAGCCAGTGAGATAGGAACCATGAGGGTTACAGAGCAAATTGATGCGCTGGAGATTATGGGGGTTAACTCCGCTAGCTTTTTAATTCTTCCAAAAATTACTGCAGCCATTTTGATCAATCCTTTCCTCATAATTATGAGCATGTTTCTCGGTATTGGAGGAGGGTGGATAGTAAGTATAGGCACAGGGATAGTTTCTTCCCAGGATTACTTTACAGGGGTTCAGTTAGATTTTAAGCCATTTACGGTGGTGTATGCTTTGATTAAAACCGTGGCATTTGCTTTTGTAATTACTTCCGTATCAAGTTACCACGGGTACTTCACTAGGGGAGGAGCGTTAGAAGTAGGTGTTTCGTCCACCAAAGCAGTAGTATACAGCAGTATTCTTATCCTTATCCTCAATTATGTGTTAACCCAAATGCTACTTATATGATTGAAATTAAAGGGTTATATAAGTCTTTTGGCGATGCAGAGGTACTGAGAGACATCAACCTTAGCTTTAAAAAGGGTAAGGTGAATATGATTATCGGTCAGAGTGGATCGGGTAAGTCTGTTCTGACAAAATGCACCGTTGGCTTGCTAAAACCAACCGAGGGTGAGGTTTTATACAATGGCAAAGACTTCTTTAAAATAAGTGAGGACGAAAGACGAGAGATAAGAAAACAAATGGGGATGCTTTTCCAGGGTTCCGCTTTGTTCGACTCTATGTCGGTTTTAGAGAATGTTTTGTTCCCACTACGGATGTTTTCCGATGCCAGTACGGAGGAAATAATGGACCGGGCAATGTTTTGTCTCAAACGGGTTAAAATAGCTGAGGAGCGTATTCATCTTTTTCCAAGTGAAATAAGTGGGGGAATGCAGAAAAGGGTTGGAATTGCCAGGGCGATCGCCATGAAACCGGCTTATCTGTTTTGCGATGAACCTAACTCTGGACTAGATCCCAAAACATCTATTGTAATCGATAAATTAATTCAGGAAATCACTTACGAGTACGATATCACCACCATAGTAATTTCACATGATATGAATTCAGTAATTGAAATTGGAGATCATATCCACTTCCTTTATAACGGTAGTATGTGGTGGGGTGGAGATAAAAGAGATATCCTTACTACTCAGAATAAAGAGGTTAATGATTTTGTCTATGCTTCATCTTTCATGGCTGAATTGAAGGAAAAACTTCAATAGGGTATACCTGTTTTTGTTTTCCTACTCCGCTTGTCGGATTGCAAATCCAACAGGGCGTCCGTTGGAGCTTGGATTGGGTAGATTTGGTATGAGGTTTTCGAATTAGGTAGTAATTAGAGTTCTCCGCTATACTCCGCAGTGAGGCGCCGCTGGATTTGCAATCCAGCCGAGAGGGCTTAAGTCTATAACCCAGTAAAGTTTATATTTTATGTGTGCTCTGCTTGTCGGATTGCAAATCCAACAAGGCGTCCGTTGAGGATGGGCTTGGGTAGATTTGGAAGGAGATTTTCGGGTTAGGTAATAATTAGTATTCTCTGTTAAACCCCGTAGCGAGGCACCGCTGGATTTGCAATCCAGCCAAGAGGGCTTATTAATTTTTTAGTTTGGAAATGTATCAATGAGGAAATGCAATCCAGCCGAGCAACCGAATTGTGAAACAACTAAGGTCTATAAACAAAAAAGCCCCCACACAGCGCGTGGGGGCTTTTAAAATATAGTTAGAACAATATTACTTATTCACAATCATTTTCTTCGTGATAGACTCACCGTCTACAGTAAGAGTGTAGAAGTATATACCGCTGTTGTAATTACTTGCATCTACCGAGATTATGTTTTTACCACCGTTTTGTGGTTTAAAATTTCTCTTATCCACAATTTTACCTGTGATGTCCATAATTGTAAAACTTACTGTTTTACTCGTGTTTAGGGTATATGCTATTTCGGTAATTCCCTTGAATGGGTTAGGTATGTTTTGTTCTAAACTAAACTCCTTTTCCTCATTATTGGCGATATCGGTAGTGCTGGTTTTTATGGTTAGTTCGAACATTAGGTTTTGGTCAGTTTGATACCAACTTTCCCCATTTGTGCCAAAGTCGCCGTACATAACAGAGGCCCTATCATAATTAGCTCCTTCCACGCAATAATTGATTTTCTCATCAGGGTTTACAAAAATGGCATATCTATTAAACGAACTAATTTTTAGTTCGTAGGAATCGTTATTTAAGTTGTAAATACCGCCGGTAATGTATTTTACATCCTTATCTCCCACCTGGTTTAGTCGATTCGATCGATTTTCTGCTGATAATTCAATATACCCAGAGGTTTCTCCTGTTTCCTCATTATAATACATTGCGTCAGGGGCAGCATTGAAATCGTAGTCATCGGATATTGAAAAACTTAATTTATTGGGTACCGTAATTTTACTGTTGGGATCTCCGGTGCTATCATGTAAAGCGACTCCAATTCCTGTTATAACTGTTGAGCTCACGTTTTGGGGTAGTTGTATTATTTGACCAATAGGTAATGGTTTGGCTTTAACACCATTGCTGTCAGCTGGGGATAACAAAACATCACCATTCCACGGGCCAGCGTGCGCCCAGATATCATGGGTAACCCAGATAGAAGGTGCCTTCATGGTGTCCAGAGCATTTACAAATCCATCAGGAGTCGATTTACTTGCTTTAATAAAATGAGTTATGGTCCATTCCCCTTTATAGTCTTCGGTATTGGTATATGAAGTAAAGGTGGGTAGGGTAAAATAAGTGGAACCAAAGGAAGTTAAAGAGCGCTCCTCAGAGGAGTCTATAATGGTTTTATTTAATGCTTTGTTGTGTAAAAGCACGTAAGACCTAAAAAAGGCTTCTTGAGAACCGTAATTTTTCACTTTAACGGCCATCACATAATCCTTTATGAAATCTTGTGGTAGCTTTTTAAAATCCCAACCCAAGTTCGGATTACCATAATGAGCTTCTTCGATTACTAAATCCACTTCTGGGCGTAGGTAAAGGGTAAAGTCGTCTATCCCCCAGTAATAATAATCGCTTTGTTGTCCGTTAAGATCTGGAGTACTTGCCCAAACAAATCTGAAAACCACTTGATTAAATTCGGCTGAGTTATTTGGAATAAGCTCTGCCCCCACAGGAAGAAAGGTCAGATTATCGGCGCTGGTGCTCATATTCCTACTAAAACTTGCGCCTCCCATTCCATCTTTGCGAATAACGTCCATGCTATTGGGTAGGTAGGTATTACCTCCGTCTAAAGAAATTTCTAGTTTCATCTCAAGATAAATGGAGCAACAGTGACGGTATACATTATTGATACGTATGTATAAATTTTGAATTTCTTCCTTTGGAACATTTGTAAGATCCATTATTGGGGACTTAAAGGCTGCCCAGGCTTCATGGGTGGTGGGATCTCCCGTTCCGTTTTCTTTGGTTTGTCGCTCCACCTCAAAAGCAGCAAAGCCCTTAGGAGTTTGAGATCTCATTTCCATGGATCCATGTTCGCTCCATAAAGAGGAGTCGATGTCGTGTTCCCAACTATAAAATTTTAGAGCAGTTGACGGGCGGTAAGCAGTGTCGTTGGTCCATCCGTTTAGGTCGTCGTCAAAATTGTATTCGTAGAATACGGTAGCCGACTTTCTAGCGCTTTCAGAGCTAAGCGCGCTAGCCTCTCTCCCCAGATTTAACATTTGGCTTGGGGTTAAAGTCGATTTTTGAATTTTGGCTTTTGAAATGCCTGTTTTGTTGGTGCTTTTGTTTTGGGCCTGTCCAATTAAGACAAAACACAAGCTTACGAGTAATGAAATGTAGGGTTTCATGGATGTTATTTAATCAATGGAACTAAGTTAGAAAAATAGTAATAGGAGCATGGGGGTTACATAATTGGATTTGCTCTGCTTGTCGGATTACAAATCCAACAGGGCGTCCGTTGGGGATTGAATTGGGTAGATTTGGTATGAGGTTTTCGAATTTGGTAGTAATTAGAATTCTTCGTTGTACTCCGCAGCGAGGCGCCGCTGGATTTGTAATCCTGCCGAGAGGGCTTAAGTCTAATGACTAAGTTGGTTCAATTATATATGTGCTCTGCTTGTCGGATTGCAAATCCAACAGGGCGTCCGTTGGCGCTTGGATTGGGTAGATTTGGTATGAGGTTTTCGAATTAGGTAGTAATTAGAGTTCTCCGCTATACTCCGCAGCGAGGCGCCGCTGGATTTGTAATCCAGCCGGAAGGGCTTAAGTCTATAACCCAGTAAAGTTTCTAATTTATGTGTGCTCCGCTTGTCGGATTGCAATTCCCACCGGGCGTCCGTTGAGGATGGGCTTGGGTAGATTTGGAAGGAGATTTTCGCGTTAGGTAATAATTAGTATTCTCTGTTAACTCCGTAGCGAGGCGCCGCTGGATTTGCAATCCAGCCAAGAGGGCTTAAGTCTATAACCTAGTATAGTTTCTAATTTATGTGTGCTCCGCTTGTCGGATTACAAATCCAACAGGGCGTCCGTTGGGGATTGAATTGGGTAGATTTGGAAGGAGATTTCGCGTTAGGTAATAATTAGTATTCTCTGTTAAACCCCGTAGCGAGGCGCTGCTGGATTTGCAATCCAGCCAAGAGGGCTTATTAATTTTTTAGTTTGGAAATGTATCAATGAGGAAATGCAATCCAGCCGGGCAACCGAATTGTGAAACAACCTAAGGTCTATAAACAAAAAAGCCCCCACGCATCGCGTGGGGGCTTTTATAATATAGTTAGAACAATATTACTTGTTCACGATCATTTTCTTAGTGATAGACTCACCATCTACAGTAAGAGTGTAGAAGTAAATTCCGCTGTTGTAGTTGCTAGCATCTACAGAAACAACGTGCTTACCAGCGTTCATACGCTCAGAAGCTCTGTTTTCTACAATTTTACCAGTGATGTCCATTACTCTGAAGCTTACGTTTCCAGCAGTTTCTAGGTTGTAAGCAATCTCAGTAACACCATTGAATGGGTTAGGAGAGTTTTGAGCTAACTGGAAGCTAAGTGCTTTCTCGTTGTCAGCAATGTTCTTGTGCTTATCAAGTGGCTCAACAAAAAGGTCAAGTAGTACAGCAGCATCACCAATCCACCACTGCTCACCTGCAGAACCGTAGTTACCGTAGATACGAGTACCATTATCTCCGTTATCTCCAGCAGCACAAACATTAATTGGCTCATTAGGACGAAGAACAATGTGGTAATCATCTTCACGGTTAATGTCAGTGAAAGGCTCGTCAGTTAATACGTTGTATGCATCACCAATAATTTCTACTGGAGTAGCCATACCTTCTTTTGTAAGACGAGTATCTCTAGCTTGCTGATCGTTGATTTCGATTTGTCCATTCACTTCGTTAGTACTTTCGTTGAAGTAAATTGTAAGGAAAGTCTCAGAAGCAGTTCCATTGATATTGAAATCTGGGTATTCTTCAAGAACGAAGTCCATTTGATTAGGAACAGTAATTCTTGAATCTTCGTCTCCAGCGATAGTATCGTGTAATGCAGCACGCATTTTCATTAATCTAGCAGTAGAAACGTTTGGTGGAAGCTCAATAGCTTGAGCAATACCCATACCTGGTCTTGCACCATCTCTGTGTTCTCTTGTTACGGTAACACCACCAGTCCAATCTCTTGCGTGAGACCATAGTGAAGTAGTTACTTCGATAGGCACAACTTGGAAAGTATCTAAGCTGTTTACAATTTTGTCTGGAGTAGAAGCGTCAGCCTTAATGTAGTGAGTAATGCTCCACTCACCTAACCAATCTTCATTGATATCGTAGCTAGTGAAAGTAGGATAAACGATAGCAGTATCAGAGAACCCTCCGATAGTGATAAGGTCAGTTGAATCTGTTACAGTTTTTCCTAAAGCGTCGTTAGTTAACTCAACATAAGCTCTGAATGAAGCAGCATCAGAACCGTTGTTGGTTACTTCAACACGCATTGGGTATCCGTCGATGAATTGCTCAGGCATTTTTCTGTAATCCCAATCTCCTACTGGATCACCGTAATCAGCGTCAGTAATTAATAGGTCAGTAGTAGAAGCAACTTCGATAGAAATATCATCAAGACCCCAGTAGTATACGTTAGACGTTTGACCGTTCGCATCAACAACAGAACCGTCCCATGTGAAACGGAATACTACGTTGGAAAGGTCAGCCTCGTTAGCGAATACTTCAGTACCGATAGGAACAATAGTGAAGTTATCACCACCAGATCTTACGTTACGGTTTCCACCTACGTTGGTTACACCATCGAATGGGAAAATGTTGATTCTCTTGTCACCAGGGAAAGTTTGACCACCATCTACAGAAATATCTAAACGTAATTCTAAGATGAATGAACAACAGTGACGGTATACGTTGTGGAAGTACATGATTAACTCATCTTTCTCAGCAGCTGCAGAAGAAAGGTCCATTACTGGAGAAGTTAAACCAGCCCAACATCTTTCGGTGATGTAAGGAATTCCATTTTCTTGTGTTTGTCTGTCAACCTCAAAACCTGCAAAACCTTTTGGAGATTGAGAGTTTACTGCTTGAGCAGAGAAAGGACCATCTAAAGTAGAATCCGTTTGGTGCTCGAATCTGTAGAAAGTAGGTACAGAATCTGGAATGTTAAGGGTATCTGGGTACCATCCTTCTAGGTTGTCATCGAAGTTAAAAGAAGCAACTACATCTCCTGGAGTTTTTCTAACGTCCATCATTTTCATTGCTCTAGCCTCACGACCTTCAAGAAGTGCTCCTTGTTCAGTTTGAACAGGTGCTCCAACCTTACCAGGAAGGTGTGGTAAATCTTTAGTGATTGCACTTTGAGCAAAAGCTCCACCCGAGATAAGGGCTGCAACTCCTAATGCGTAGATTTTTTTCATGTTATATAATTTTCACTTTGGTTGAGGGGCAAAAATATATATCTGTTAAGGTTAAGATAAATTGAGAGCCTATAAATTATAAGCCACTATTGGATGACTAACTTGTTGTTTACCCCCTTAACCCAACCTTTAAAAGAAGTTAACTGTTATTTAATGCAAAAAAAGCCCCAGAAAAATCTGAGGCTTCTCAATTATTTGATTTAAAATCCTGATTGATATCAAAATAATCTTACATATATTCTTCCAATGGTGGACAGCTGCAAATTAAATTTCTGTCTCCAAAGGCATTATCTACTCTTGCTGTTGGACTCCAATACTTAGTTTCTTTCAAGTATGGTAGGGCAAAAGCAGCCTTTTCTCTATCGTAACCATGGTTCCAATCCGAGCTACAAACATGATTCAAGGTATGCGGTGCATTTTTTAGAACGTTGTCATCTCTATCTTGAATTCCCAAAATTACTTCCTCCATTTCTTGGTGGATGCAAAGCATGGCATCACAGAAACGATCTAGCTCTTCTTTGCTTTCGCTCTCTGTCGGTTCAATCATTACCGTACCTGCAACGGGGAAAGAAAGGGTTGGTGCATGGAAACCAAAGTCTATTAAGCGCTTTGCTAAATCTTCAGCTTCAATTCCACCTCTTTCTTTAAATCCTCTAAGATCTACAATCATTTCATGAGCTACCGTACCATTCTTACCTTGGTATAATACAGGGTACTTTTCCTGTAACCTAGCCTTAATATAATTGGCGTTTAGGATGGCGTGTTTGGTTGCTTCTTCTAAACCATCCCTACCTAACATCTTTAGGTATCCGTATGAAATAATAAGGATTAATGCCGATCCGTATTGCGCTGCAGAAACTGCATTAATATTGGTTTCCTCGTTGGTAAGCGCTACACTATGGCCCGGTAAAAATGGCGTTAGGTGTTCTGCAACTCCAATTGGCCCCATTCCAGGACCTCCACCACCATGTGGGATAGCAAAAGTTTTGTGAAGGTTAAGGTGACAAACATCGGCCCCGATAATTCCAGGATTGGTAATTCCAACCTGAGCATTCATATTAGCACCATCCATATAAACCTGACCACCATGCTGGTGGATGATTTCAGTTATTTCTAAGATATCCTCCTCAAACACTCCGTGCGTACTAGGGTAGGTTACCATAAGCGCTGAAAGATTTTCAGAATGCTGCTCTGCCTTGGCTCTTAGGTCGGTAGTATCGATGTTTCCGTTTTCGTCACATTTAACTACTACTACCTTCATTCCAGCCATTACCGCAGATGCAGGATTGGTTCCATGCGCAGAGGCTGGAATCAACACAATATTTCTGTGCTTATCACCATTGTGTTCGTGGTAAGCTCTAATTACCATAAGACCAGCGTACTCACCTTGCGCACCTGAATTTGGCTGTAAAGAAACCGAATGGAAACCGGTAACCTCGGCAAGCCAAGTACTTAAAGTATCTAAAAGTTCTGCATATCCCATTACCTGTTCAGCCGGTGTAAAGGGGTGTACCGAAGCAAATTCTGGCCAAGTGATTGGTAAAAGTTCGCTGGCTGCATTTAATTTCATGGTACAAGATCCCAAAGGAATCATGGAGTGCGTAAGCGAAATATCCTTGTTTTCAAGACGCTTTAAATAACGCATCATCTCAGTTTCTGAGTGATATTTACTGAAAACAGGATGTTGTAAGTATTTAGAACTTCTTTTAGCAAAAGCAGGGAAGTTGTTTTCGAATACAAAATCTTCATTTCCAAGCTCCACGTGATCTTGCGTGGCAAGATTTGCAAAACCTCTTACCAAACGATTGATGTCGTTCGGAGTTGTAGCCTCATCTATGGAGATACATACTCTGTCTTCTTCGTGACGAAGGTTAATTTCCTCTGCAATACAGAAATCTCTTAACGCCAATTGCTCTGCAGCATCCATTCTTACGTAGAAAGTGTCGAAGAATGGAGCTTCGCTTACATCGTAACCTAAACGCTTAAGCTCTCCGTGAACTTTAGAAGCCTTGGCATTAATAAATTGAGCAATTTTCTCTAGTCCTTCAGCACCATGGTAAACCGCGTACATAGATGCCATGGTTGCTAATAGTGCTTGTGCAGTACAAATGTTAGAGGTGGCTCTATCTCTTTTAATATGTTGCTCGCGGGTTTGAAGCGCCATACGCAAAGCACGGTTTCCAGCTTTGTCCTGACTTACCCCTATAATTCTTCCAGGAAGTTGTCTTTTAAATTCATCTTTGGTAGCGAAAAATGCTGCGTGAGGTCCACCATATCCCATAGGAACTCCAAATCTTTGCGCAGAACCAACAACCACGTCAGCTCCCCATTCACCGGGAGGTGTAAGCAATGCAAGAGCCATTAGGTCACTGGCAACAACCACCTTAATTCCGTTGTTGTGGCATTCTTCAGTCCACTGGCGGTAATCTTCTATTTCACCGTATTGGTTAGGATATTGAATTAGCGCTCCGTAGTACGATTCACTTTTATCGAAATCTTTCCAGCTTCCAAAAACGAGCTCAATTTCAAGAGGTGTAGCTCTAGATTTAAGAACATCTATGGTATGAGGGAATACATTTTCATCCACAAAAAACTTGTTCTGACCGGCCTTTGCTTTTTTGCGATCGCGTGCAGCAAAAAGCATAGACATTGCCTCGGCCGCTGCAGTGGCTTCATCCAATAATGAAGCATTAGCCATTTCCATTCCGGTAAAATCCATTACCATGGTTTGGAAATTTAAAAGCGCTTCTAATCTACCTTGAGAAATTTCTGCCTGGTAAGGGGTGTAAGCAGTATACCATCCTGGATTTTCAAGAACATTACGTTGAATTACCGGAGGGGTAATGGTACCGTAGTATCCCATCCCGATGAAAGACTTAAATAACTTGTTCTTAGCAGCAAGCTTTTTTAAATCGTTTAAATATTCGTATTCGCTTTGTCCTTTTGGAAGATTTAATTTCCCCTTTAATCGAATACTTGCAGGAACCGTTTTTTCAATCAGTTCATCAATCGAAGCACATCCAATTGCCTTAAGCATTTCTTTTTGGTCGTTTTCATTGGGACCAATGTGTCTCGATGTGAAAGTTTCTCTTACCATAGCGCTGCGGTCTATCTAAAAATTGGGTGCAAATATACGTTAACTACCTACATTAGCTAATGTTATTCGTCTGATAATTATATCCGTCCCCAATGCGTATTTGCAAGTTCCCAACAGCTGTTCGCCTAATATGTTTCCTCGTTTTTTTCGGGGGCTTTAAGACCGTTGGATTTGCACAACTTTTTTCTGATAGTGCAGCTTATGTTCATATTGTTTTGGTAGATGGTGTTTCCCTTTTTGGAGATTCGGTAAAGCACTATAAAGAGCGGATTCGACTTTTTGATACGAAGCTGAGTAATTACAAGGTGCGAAGCCGGGATATATCCCATTTAGAAATCTTTAAAATGGTTAAGGGGAGATGGGATTCAATTTACTACAGCGCCAATGATGGGGAATGGAACTTTTTTGAAATGGAATCCATGATTTCTGGTCGAAGAATGGCTTTTAACCAGGTGAAAGTTTGGCATCATGTTGCCCTTGGATTTTCCGTAGGTGTCATAACAGGATATGCTTTAGGACCATCTATACCCAGTATTGGCATGGGCTTTGTTACAAGCTATGGTTACCTGCAAATGCCCATTTTTTCTGCTCGAAAGCGAACTTTCATTAACGATTTCGAGAAAAGAGGTTTTAAACAAGAAATAAAAGATAGTAGGTATATTCCCTTTCTCTTTGCTAACTTGGTGGGCATAGTTGTTGGCGTAAGTCAACTTTAAACCCTACACTATGTTGCCTAATTTCTGGATTAACTCTTGTTTGCACATTTCATTTTGTGCTGGATTTTTAGCTTTTGCCACTTCCCATTTTTTCGATAACGATGATCCTTGGGGTATTGCCATCATGACCTTTTTTGGAACTTGGTGTATTTATCTGGCTCAAAGATTGTTTAAAGGAAAAGGGGCAGGTTTAACCGATGTGCATGAGCACATTATTAAAAACAAAACCATATACAGTTATGTGGCTACCCTCTCTGGTGTTGTGGCAGCGGCCATTGCTTCCATTAAAGGAGTGAACGTCCTCCTGCTAGCTGGTCTTGGTTTTGTCTTCTCGGTTTTCTACGTGTATTACCCAAATAAAAAGGGGAGTTTGAGAAAATCGCCGTGGTTTAAAATTTTCCTAGTTGCTTTAGTTTGGACTATCGTTACTACCCTTATTCCTGCGGTGGATAATTACAGCCGTATAAATGGCGAAGACCTTAGTTATTTTGCTGCGGAAAGGTTCTTTTTTATCTACCTGCTTACCATCCCATTTGATATAAGAGATATGTTGCGGGATGGGGTAAAGCAGAAAAATTTACCTGCCATTTTAGGTGCGGTCCGGACTCGGGTTTTGATGTCCCTGGTATTTTTATTCCTGGCAATTACCGTTTTGATGCAATGGAAAAACGGCCATTACGAAGAGGAATTTTTCATCCCCTTGTTGGCCGTTTATGCATTAATATTTGTCTTGTGTTTGATGGCAAAGCAAGAATCCAAAGAGCGCTACTTTACTTTGGTTTTAGACGCAACTTTACTCCTGCCAGCTGCGGTATTGCTATTCGAAGGTAGCTTTTAAGGCATCCTTAAATTTCACTGCAGCATCATTTAGCACCGATTCGCTATGGGCGTTGGAGATAAATCCAACCTCATAGCCACTTGGTCCCATATAAATTCCACGCTCTAATAGGTTGTGATACAACTTACTAAATGTTGGCATTTTCGAAGCGTCAATTTGGTCAGCTCTGCTGATGTCTTTTTTACCAAAAACGCACCAGAAAATAGATGCAATGGTGGTTAGGTGGAAATTGTATCCACGTTTTTCACAAAATGCATTGATGTTGCTTACAAAATCTCTTGTTCTCGACTCCAACTCCTGGTAGAATCCAATTTTGGAACATTCTAATAATTGGTGGTACCCAGCGGTCATTGCTATAGGGTTACCAGAAAGTGTTCCCGCTTGATAAATCTCACCTTCGGGAGCCACATGAGCCATTATTTCTTTTTTTCCGCCGTACGCACCAACTGGGAATCCTCCACCGATGATCTTTCCGTAGGAAATTAAATCGGGTTGGATATCGTAGTAACCAGCAGCGCCCGAGAAGTGAACTCTAAACCCAGAGATAACCTCATCGAAAAATAGAAGAGCTCCGTGTTTCTCACACAGGTATTTAAGGCCAAGAAGGTATTCTCTTCTTTGTTTTAGTAAGCCGTTGTTAGCGGGTACCGGTTCTATAATTACACAGGCAATTTGGTCCTTAAATTGTTCAAAGGCCTCCTCAACTACTATTAAATTATCTAATGGAAGAATGATGGTGTCGTTTACTACAGACTCTGGAATTCCTTTACTTGTGGCCGTAGGAGTGTCTGCCAATCCACTTCCAGCTTTTACCAAAAGACTATCAACATGTCCGTGGTAGCATCCATCGAATTTTATGATTTTGCTTTTACCGGTATATCCGCGAGCTAGGCGTAGTGCACTCATTACGGCCTCAGTTCCCGAGTTTACAAATCTGATTTTGTCTATGTAGGGATTGTTCTCGAGTATAAGTTTGGCAAGTTTGTTTTCAGCGGTGGTTGGAGTACCGAAGGAAGTTCCTTTCAAAAGAGCTTCACCAACATTCTTTACAATTTTCTCGTGGGCGTGCCCTAGAATAAGTGGTCCCCATGAGCAGCAAAAATCAATGTATTCTTTATCGTCGACATCGGTAATTTTTGCTCCTTTTCCTTCCTTCATGAAAAGAGGAGTCCCCCCAACAGATTTAAATGCTCTTACTGGAGAATTTACTCCTCCTGGGAAATAAGATTTAGCTTCTTCGAATAAGGTGGCGGAATGATTGCGCATATAAAAATTGTTTAGGTCTAAAATCCTTTTGTGAACAGGTCTTTTAGTTAATTTGCAAACTTAACAGAAAAACAACGGAATGAGTTTTGAGTTTAGCGCGGATTTCGCCAAAAAAATGGATGCGTCTGATCCTTTACTGGATTTTAGGTCTGAATTTGAATTTCCACAACACGAGGGTAAAAACGTCCTCTATTTTACTGGAAACTCGCTTGGACTGATGCCTAAAAAAGCCAGAGCAGCGGTAGAATCTGAGTTAAACAATTGGTCTCAATTGGCGGTTGAAGGTCATTTTAAAGGTGATAACCCATGGTTTCATTACCACAAACTTACCAAACAAGGAAGTGCCTATATGGTAGGTGCCGAGGAAGAGGAAGTGGTAGTAATGAATGGGTTAACAGTAAATCTGCACCTGATGATGGTGTCTTTTTATCAACCTACAGCCAAAAGATTTAAGATTATTTGCGAAGAAAAGGCCTTTCCTTCCGATCAATACGTATTCGAAACCCAAGCTAAATTTCATGGATTTAACCCCGAGGAAGCGATAATAGAAGTTGGTCCAAGAGAGGGTGAGACCTATATTAGGGAAGAGGACATTATTTCAACCATAAAAGAACATGGAGATGAAGTTGCCTTAGTTCTTTTCGGGGGTATTAATTATTACACTGGGCAGCGATTTGATATTAAAGAAATAACCAGAGTAGGCCAGGAAGTTGGAGCCAAAGTAGGATGGGATTTAGCTCACGCTGCAGGAAATATAGAGTTAGAGCTACACAAGTGGAATGTCGATTTTGCCTGTTGGTGTACCTATAAGTATTTGAACTCTGGTCCAGGTGCTCAATCTGGTGTATTTGTGCACAAGCGCTATGCTAATGATCATACGCTAAATAGATTTGCAGGCTGGTGGGGATATGATCAGGCAACTCGTTTTAGAATGGAGAAAAATTTTGTTCCCATGAAAGGTGCAGATGGATGGCAGTTGAGCAACGGTCCAATTTTAGCTTTTGCACCGCACAAATGTGCATTGGAACAGTTTATGCGTGCCCAGAAAGAAAACTTGTTTGCAAAAAGGGATAAGTTAACAGGGTATTTGGAGTTTATTCTCGAGGAGCTGGCGTCCAAGTATCCCGATTTTGGATTTAAAATTTTAACACCTAAAAATCCGAAACAAAGGGGAAGTCAAATTTCTTTATACGTTGAAAACCGCGGTAAAGAAATCTTCGATTACCTAATAGATAACGGAGTAATTCCAGATTGGAGGGAGCCAAATGTTCTGCGTTTTGCACCCGTTCCGATGTACAACTCATTTGAGGATGTGTATCAGTTGGGTAGCTTAATGCGTGAGGTTTTGGAAAAACTTAAATAGGAAGGAAGAGCTTTTTGAATTCGAAAAGAGGAAATAGAGTAGCAGTTGTAGGAGGAGGATTAGTGGGCTGTGTTCACGCGTTGTTCTTGGCGAAGCGCGGGTTCGATGTTACTGTTATCGAGCGAAGAGGTGATCCTAGAAGGGAGAATCTTTATGCTGGTAAATCGATAAACCTGGCACTTTCTCACCGTGGTTTAACGGCGCTTTCCAAATTGGGCTTGGATAAAATTGCTTTGAGCATAGCGACGCCAATGCGAGGCAGAATGATGCACGATGAAACTGGAAACCTCACCTACCAACCCTATGGAATTAACAACGAAGCAATATATTCCATAGGAAGAATAGAACTAAACCGGGTACTTATTGATGCGGCAGAGCCCATGCCAAATATTCGCTTTTTGTTTAATCGAAAGGTGAATTATGTAAATGTATATGAGCGTTTAATTGCCGGTTACGACGAGGTTAAGAAAGAAGATTTTAGCGATACCTACGACTACATTTTCGGCTCAGATGGAGCCTATTCTGTGGTAAGACAGGCGTTAATGAAGACCGACCGGTTTAATTTCTCGCAATCATATTTAGATCACGGCTACAAAGAGCTACGCATACCGCCAGCAGATGGAGGTGGGCACAGAATAGATCCCAATGCCTTGCATATATGGCCCCGTGGAAAGTATATGTTAATCGCTTTGGCGAACATAGATGGGAGCTTTACCTGTACCTTATTTATGCCCTTTAGTGGCGACCCTGGGTTCGATCGTATTAAAGACGCCCAGCAGTTGGAGTCTTTCTTCAAAGCAAACTTTCCAGATGCCTTGGATCTAATGCCAAATTTATTGGAGGATTACTTTGAGAATCCAACCTCATCATTGATTACCATACGTTGTCAGCCTTGGAATTACAAGAACAACGTAATGCTGATTGGCGATGCATCGCACGCAATTGTTCCATTTTATGGGCAGGGAATGAACAGTGGATTTGAAGATTGTAACGAATTCGATAAACTTCTTAAAAAGTACAACGGAGAGTTAAGCGAAGAGATGTTTGCAGAATTTAGTGCATCCCGAATACCCAATACCAATGCCATAGCCGAAATGGCGGTGGAAAATTACTTGGAAATGCGCGATGGAACGGCAAACCCTATGTTTCTACTTCGAAAGCGTATAGAGCATAAAATGGCATCTAAATATCCCGACCAATGGATTCCGAAATATTCGTTGGTCACCTTTAGCAACGCATCCTATTCTAAGGCGCAAGCCATTGGTCGAAAACAAGCTCGAATAATGGATAAAATCATGTTGCATTCTAAAATTGAGGAAATTTGGGATAGTCCAGAAATTGAGAATGAGATACTAGAATTAGTATCTTCGAGCTGATTTTTTGCTGGAATGAAGAGAATTCTTGTTATAATTTTAGTCTTATCTGCTGTTGTTCAGGTAGATGCTCAATACAAAAGACGTTTAAATCCCATTTTTACCGAGGCCATAGGTTACCCCAAAGGCGGGTGGTTTTTTGAACCGGGAATTACCTATGCCTACACCCAAGGTGAAATGAAAAATCGCATTATCAAAGAAACTCAAGATTCTTTGGTAGTAGCCGATATAACGCCATCTAGTTTCCCTTTTATTTACCTGGGAGCGGGTAGATTTAATTTACTTCCCAATAGTCCATTTATTAATCTTATCGATTATGGTTTGGCTTTTAAGGGGGTAATTTATAACCAAGACACTAGAGGAAATCTATTTTTTAAAGACGATAATTCAATTCCACCAGAGCAATTCGACGATGAGGGTCGTTGGTCTGATTATAACATTACCGCCAACCTTAATTTGAACCATTACATTCAAATTAGTGAGAGCGTTTTTATTATGCCAGGAATGGGATTAAACGCCGATTTTCGCGTGGGTGGTACGGAGTCTTACAGTATCCCAGATACTTCAATTACTGGTTATAGATTTCCAGAGACAGTACGTTTCTTTGCTCATGCACGTATTAACGTGGGGATAAAAATTCACAGGGAGTTATTTATTGTGCCAGGGTTTGAAGTGCCATTGGTAAACCTAAAGCAAACCCAAAATGCAAAGGTTACTCAAACTTATTGGAACAGTGAGTACTGGCCTATGCTTTTAAGTGTTAAGGTTATGTATCATAAACCTCCACGTAGAAAGCCTTGTAAAGTTGGCGTTTCGGATATTGATCTCAACAACACCCGAAGACGCAAAAGGAAAATTCAGCTCTATTAAAAAGCACTAAGCACTAACGAATGGGTTAGTGCTTTTTTCTTTCCCTATAGTTGTTTCTGGACCGTGCCCGCAGTATACTGTATAGTCATCTGGAAGGGTGTACAATTGTGTTTTAATACTGGTGGCCAGGGTGTCGAAATCACCCCCTGGAAGGTCGGTTCTCCCAATACTGCCATCAAATAACACATCTCCGGCGATAACCATTTTTTGCTCGTGAAAAACAAAAACTACGTGTCCAACACTATGTCCTGGGGTAAAGCGGATTTCGTAGTTTATTCCCTGGAACTGATATTGACCCGGTTTAATGGATGCATCTGCCTCAGGTACTTGAAAGTCGGGGATTCCAAAAAATGCTGCAGATTTTGGAGCCATTTCGTAAGTGAATACATCCTTTTCGGGAATGCAAAACGGAAGTTTATACTTGTCCATAAGTGCCTCTGCACCAAATACATGGTCGAGATGGCAGTGGGTAGCCCACAATCCAACCAATTCTAATTCGTTACTTTCTAGATAGTCTGTTAGAATTTTTTGTTCTGCGGCGTTAAAACAACCGGGATCAAAAACTATTGCTTTGTTGTTATGGCTAAGCACATATGTGTTTTCTTGAAATGGGTTAAATGTAAATTTCTCGATGTGCATGTGATCTTTAATTTTTGTTGAAATGCCTTAATTTAAAAAGGCGCGATGCAAATATTCTTACTTTTAGGTGCAAATGAAACTGCGACTACTAATATTCATTTTTTTAGGACTTATTACAGGGGTTCAAGGTCAATTTTATTCCGGAAGTGACCAGTCTTTTGGGAAGAATAGAGTGCAGTATCAAGAATTCTTCTGGCAGTACTACCGGTACAAGTATTTCAATGTTTATTTCTATAAGGAAGGGGAGGGTTTGGCAGCCTACGTATCCAAAAGGGCATTGGAAATAATGCCGGAAATGGAAAGTAGATTGGATTTCCCATTGGAAGATAAAGTCCAGTTTATTGTTTATAAATCCTATTCAGATTTTAAGCAGTCAAACATTGGTATAGATGCCAATTCCAATAATAATGTTGGGGGAACAACCCGAATTGTCGGAAATAAAGTGTTTGTTTTTTACGAAGGAACCCACGAAAAACTAGATGCTCAAATCCGTTCTGGAATTGCAGAAGTTATTCTCAACCAGTTAATGTATGGAGGAGATATTACCGAAATGGTAAGGAGTTCTACCTTTCTAAGTATGCCCGAGTGGTATAGAAAGGGTTTGGTTTCATACCTAAGTAAGGGCTGGAATACCGAAATAGAAAACTCTGTGAAGGATGGGGTTCTTAGTGGTAGGTACGAATATTTTAATAGACTAACTGGTGATGAAGCTAAGTATGCTGGACACTCCATATGGTATTACATAGCCCGAACTTACGGTGAACAGGTTATTGCAAATATTTTGTACATGACCCGATTAAGTAGGAGTATAGAAACCGGGTTTATGTATGTGTTGGGGATGGATTTGGATTTACTTTCCCTTGAGCACATGGAGTTTTTCCAAGAAAAATTTAAGGAAGACGAGTCTGCTAGAAAGGATCCTAAACAGAAGAAAATAGACGTTAAGATTGGGCGTAATCAAAACGTTACCCACGCTAGACTCAGTCCCAAAGCTGATAAATTGGCATACGCTACCAACATTTTAGGGCAGTATAGAATTTACGTTAAAGACCTAAAAACAGGAAAGAGGAAAAAGATTGTAAAGGGTTCTCATAAAATCAATAGGATTATTGATAATTCCCATCCAATTATTTGTTGGCATCCCAATGGGAAAATATTGGCATATACAGAATACATAAGGGGAAAATTATATCTGAATTTGTATTCTCTAACGGATGGGAAGTCTAATCGAAAAGAGATTTTTGCCATTGACAACATCCTGGATATGGACTTTTCCAATAGCGGGAAATTGATGGTTTTTAGTGCCACTCAAAACGGAAAGACCAACCTCTACAAGTATTATGTAATTGGAAATAGGCACGAAAAGTTAACGAATGATCTTTTTGATGATCTAAATCCAAGATTTATTCAGAATGATGAGGCAATAGTTTTTTCATCCAATAGAACGAATACCCAGTTGGGATACAACAAGAAAGATTCAACCTATACAGGGAACTTCGATATTTATGTGTATCATCTAAAAGACGAAGGGCAGGGTAGTTTGGAGCAAATTACCTTTACCCCAGGGTACGATGAGCTGGATGCCTTTGAATACGGTAGCAATAAATACACTTTCCTGAGCGACCAAGCAGGGGTTATAAATCGCTTTTATGCCAAATACGATAGTACCATTTTGAGAGTAGATACTGCAATACACTATCAATATTTTGCCAGCCAATACCCGCTAAGTAATCTTAGGCGAAACATAATAGATTACTCTGTTCAAATTAATTCGGATAAGTATCAATATCTGACTTTTAGAGATGGCGAGTTTGAATTTTATGAGGGAAAACTGACAGAAGATTCAGTGGTTTCATTGGCTGAGCTTAAGCTGCTATCGCTGAAAAGTATAAAGAAGGTTGATTTCATGGGGCTTGATAGTGAGGCCATGGAAAATGCCAAAGAAAAAATCCCCAATTCGGAATTAGAAAAAGACTATTCCAACCCCTACGAAGATAATGTCCCAGAAACCAATAATGCTATTCCAGCTAAAAGGAAGGATGATGGAGGTATAGACTTCGATAATTACGTTTTTTCTGATGAAGAGTCTAAAAAGAAAGAAAAGGAGTCGCAAGACAAACTTCGAAATAATATCTTGGGAATAAAGGACAGTACGGGCTTTGTTTTACCTCAGCGCAGAAATTACCGCCTAAATTTTGCGTACGACGTGGTGCAAACACAGGTGGATAATAATTTCCAAAACAACTTTTACCAACTACTAAGTGGTCCCAATACATTGAACCCAGGATTGGGAGCCTTTCTGAGCTTAAGTGCAACAGATCTTTTTGAGGATTATAAAATTTCTGGTGGGGTAAGATTCTCGTTCAGTCTTAACAACCATGACTATATTTTTAGTGTTAGCAATAGAAAAAAAAGGTTAGATAAAACCTTAACCTACCAAAAACAAGGGGTTCAAATCTCTCTAGATAACATTCAGGGAGACGTATTTAGAACCACCACTCATTCTGTACAGTATGCTTTAAAATGGCCCATTAACGAGGTTTTTTCGGTAAGTGGTGTGCCAACGGTTAGGGTAGATAGGGGAGTTGTGCTCGCTAGAGATTTTAACACCCTGGCTATTCCAAATGAATATAGATATCAGGCGGGAGTTAAGTTAGAGTCGGTGTTCGATAACTCACTTAATCTTGGAACCAATTTATACAGTGGATTCAGAGCCAAGGCCTTTGTTGAGTTTTATTCAGATCCAGAAAATAGCAATGGCCAAACGCGTGTGATAGGTCTGGATTTGAGACATTATCAACCGCTACACAAGACTATTATTTGGGCAAATAGACTTTCAGCAAGTACCACTGGCGGAGGAAGAAAGGTGTTGTATATGATGGGAGGATTAGATCGATGGATGATTTTGCCTACTACAGAAGAAACCCCATTTCCAGATCTGACCGAATTTTTCTATCAATCTGCCATTACCCCAATGCGCGGTTTTAACCGCAACATTAGAAACGGGAACAGTTTTGCAATGATTAATTCTGAGGTACGTGTTCCCTTATTTAAATATCTGATTAAAAGACCGCTAAAAAGTGAATTTTTAGAATCTTTCCAATCCGTTTTATTCGCCGATGCAGGAACGGCGTGGGTGGGTGCAAACCCATTTTCCGATGAGAATACTTTTAATACAAAAATCATTAGGCAGAATCCGCTAACCATTAGAATTAATAAAAGAGTTAACCCGATTGTAGGGGGCTATGGATTTGGATTTAGAGGTAGAATTTGGGGTTATTATTTAAGAGCCGACTGGGCTTGGGGTGTATTGGATGGTAAAACCCAACCCCGACAGTTTTATCTATCTTTAGGCCTCGACTTTTAATCGTATTTCATGTCTTTATACACGATAGTTATTCTTGCTCTTATAGGAGTAGTTGCAGGTATTTTAAGTGGGTTTGTTGGAATTGGTGGTGGAATATTAATTGTTCCAGCCCTTGTGTTTCTTTTGGGGTTAACCCAACATCAAGCACAGGGAACTAGCTTGGCGCTTATGTTACCTCCAATAGGAATAATGGCTGTGTATAATTATTATAAAGCAGACAGTGTAAACTGGAAATATGCACTTGTAATTGCCGTGTGCTTTGTATTGGGTGGATATTTAGGGTCTAAACTTTCTTTGGCTTTATCTCCTCAAAAGGTAAAGCGGATATTTGGTGTATTTATGTTATTGGTTGCCCTTAAAATGATCTTTTCAAAGTAATGCTTTCCACTCAATTTTTTCACGATAAAGCAGTAGAACTATATCCCTTTATTAAAAGTATAAGGGAGCATTTGCATGCCAATCCTGAGTTATCTTTTAAAGAGTATAATACCTCAGATTTTATTGCCGAGCGATTAACCGAATTAAAATTGAAGTTCGAGCGCAATTGGGCGGATACCGGAATTGTTGGAAGAATAGGATCAGGTGGGAAACACCTTGCTTTAAGAGCGGATATCGATGCGCTCCCAATTACAGAAGAAAACGATGTCCCTTATAAATCGTGCAACCCTGGTGTAATGCATGCTTGTGGTCATGATGTGCACAGTTCATGCTTAATTGGTGCGTTGGCTATTTTGTCTGTGATAAAAGATTTACCGGGTCAAGTTCGGTTTATTTTCCAGCCTGGCGAGGAGAAAAATCCAGGTGGTGCATCCATGTTAATTAAAGAAGGAGTTCTGGAGGATCCTAAAGTAGATGGAATCATTGGGCAACACGTTTATCCTGAATTGGAACAGGGAAAAGTAGGGTTTCGCTCTGGGATGTACATGGCCTCTTGCGATGAAATTTACATCGAAATAGAAGGTAAGGGAGGGCATGGAGCTTTGCCTCACAAGGCCGTAGATTCGGTATACATTGCAAGTCAGATAGTAGTTGCACTCCAAAATATTGTGAGCAGAAAGGCCGATGCCACCATTCCTACCGTACTGTCTTTTGGTAAGTTTCAGGCGGATGGAGCTACCAATGTAATACCTAGCAAGGTTTATTTAGCTGGAACTTTTAGAACCTTTAATGAGGAATGGAGAAAAGAGGCCCATGAGCTTATTAAGCGACAGGCCGAGGGTATTGCAGCATCATTTGGTGCTAAAGCCAATGTGAAAATAGATGTTGGCTATCCATTTCTTAAAAATGATGAAGATTTTACGCACAAATCTCAACATTGGGCCAGAGAATTATTGGGAGAAGAAAATGTGGTAGAATTAGGAATGCGTATGACAGCTGAAGACTTCAGTTATTACAGTCAGCATGTTCCGGCAAGTTTTTATCGGTTGGGAGTAAGAAATGAGGACTTAGGGATTGTTAATTCAGTGCACCACCCTAAGTTTGATATAGATCCTAAAGCCCTGCAAACAGGTATGGCCACCATGGCCTATTTAGCTTACCGCTATTTATCAGAATAGTCTTTACAGGTTGTTGAACAAGTCTTCTTTTTCTGTCATCCAGGCCGCTATTTGATCTGGATCTTGCATCATGGTTTGCATTTCTTGCATTGCTTGAATGTGGGCAGTATCTCCTTTCTTTATCATGGCTACACTGTGTTTTTTACTTTGTGCAGCCATTTCAGCAAAGGTGTTTGCATGAAAGGTTACATCACAGGCACCACCCAATTCTTTGCAAGTCATTTTCTTCATAGTCTTAGTGGGCCATTTCACTCATGAATTTTATTCGAACCAAGCGGATTTCCTCTTCGGTATAATCTCCTTCGAATTCTTCATAAGCTTCATCTAAATCATCGCTTTCGGCCTCGAGGAAGTAGTCGTAAATTTCTTCAATGATGTCCTCATCCAACTCCTCTTCGAGGTAGTAATCGATGTTTAGCTTGGTTCCTGCAAATACTATTCCTTCTATCTCGTCAAGAAGTTGATCTAGCGTTTGATTTCTGCTTTTGGCAATGTCCTCAAAAGGAATTTTTTGATCGATTTTAAGTACTAATTGTACTTTTTTACCCGAAGGATTAGCTACGTTACGCATTACAAATTCATCGGGGCGTTCTATTTCATTTTCCTCAACATAACGCTCGATAAGTTGCATAAAGGGCTTACCATATTTTTTAACCTTACCTTCTCCAACGCCACCGATATTCAGCATATCGTCTTTCGAAATTGGATATTGACTAGCCATTTCCTCAAGGCTTGGATCTTGGAAAATAACGAATGGTGGCACCCCTTTTTCCTTGGCTACTTTTCTACGAAGATCCTTGAGCATTTTCATTAGGTTCTCGTCTACGGCAGCTCCGGTGTTACTATTGGTCTCAATATCTGTTTCAAGATCGGAGTAATCGTGTTCTTTTAAGATTTCCACTTTTTCTGGTTTAACCATGAATTGGTGGCCCTTTTCACTGATTTTTATTACTCCGTATGACTCTATTTCCTTAATAAGCAATCGCTTTAAAATGGATTGTCTTATTGCAGCATTCCAGTATTTTTCGTCTCGGTGCGTACCTTTTCCAAAGAACTCATTTTTGTCTCCTTTATACTTCTGAATTTCGGTTGATGAATCTCCTAGAAGCAAGGAAACTATATAAGGTGCCTTAAAATTCTCATTCAGACTTTCAATAGCTTTCAGTAATAGCACTACATCCTGTGTGCCATCAATTCTCTCTCGAGGATTTTTACAATTGTCGCACTTTTTGTTGCATTTCGCCTCATCGAACACCTCGCCAAAGTAGTGGAGGATGTATTTTCTCCTACACACAGAGGTTTCGGCATAGGATACCATTTCTTGAAGCAGTTGTTTTCCAACCTCCTTTTCAGCAACCTGTTTGTTGTGTAGGAATTTTTCGAGTTTTTCTATGTCTTTATATGAGTAGAACGCTAGACAGTGTCCTTCGCCACCGTCTCTTCCCGCTCTTCCTGTTTCCTGGTAATATCCTTCTAAGCTTTTTGGAATATCGTGGTGGATTACATAGCGAACATCTGGTTTGTCAATTCCCATTCCAAAAGCAATGGTTGCCACGATAACATCCACCTCTTCCATGAGGAAGTCGTCCTGAGTTTTAGCTCGCAATTGAGCTTCTAATCCGGCATGATAAGGAAGCGCTTTAATGCCATTTATTTGAAGGGTTTGTGCTATTTCTTCAACCTTTTTTCTACTCAAACAGTATATAATACCCGATTTGTTGGGTCTATCCTTTATGAAGCGGATAATTTGCTTCATAGCATTTTGCTTGGGTCTAACTTCGTAGAAAAGATTTTCACGGTTGAAAGAATCTTTAAACTGAACCGCATCGCCCATTCCGAGCGTTTTCTGTATGTCTTGGCTAACTTTTGGGGTTGCCGTTGCGGTTAGAGCTATAATTGGAACGTTTCCAATTTTCTCAATAATGGTTCTTAATCTTCGGTATTCAGGTCTAAAATCGTGTCCCCATTCACTTATACAGTGCGCTTCGTCAATTGCGAAAAAGGCAATTTTAGTTTCTCGAAGAAAATCGATGTAATCTTGTTTGATCAGCGATTCAGGAGCAACAAAAAGTAGCTTGGTGTGCCCTGCTCTAATGTCTGAAAGTACTCGTGCGGTTTCAGTTTTGTTGAGGGAGGAATTAAGAACGTGTGCAACGCTTTCACTTTCACTAAACCCTCTAATGGAATCCACCTGGTTTTTCATTAGTGCTATAAGAGGCGATACCACAATGGCACAACCTTCGCTCATAAGTGCAGGCAGTTGGTAACAGAGTGATTTACCACCACCAGTTGGCATGATAACAAAGGTGTGATTTCCTTCAAGGACATTTTTAACAATTAATTCCTGTCGTCCTTTAAATGAATCGAATCCGAAAAATGTTTTGAGGGCTTCTTTTGGTGTGTTGGTCTTGGTAATCATGTATTCTTTCTGCTCTTAGCTCTATACACTCATTTATAAAAACTAAAGATAGGACATTTTCCCTGTTAGAAGCTAAATTTCCATCTTTGCGGAGCTAATTTTAGGGATGGACTCAGAAAACAACATTAAAAACTTAGGTAAAAGGGCAATTAAACAGGTTGCTGAATCGATTAACAAACTTTTGCCTTTTGTAGACGACAATTTCGAAAAGGTGGTAAAAACCTGTATGGAATCAGAAGGAAGGCTAGTTATTAGTGGAATAGGGAAATCTGCATTGATTGGTCAGAAGTTGGTGGCAACACTAAATTCTACAGGCACTCCGGCGATATTTTTACATGCAGCCGACGCTATTCATGGCGATTTGGGTATGGTGCAGCCCAAGGATTTAGTGATGTTGATTTCTAAAAGTGGAAACAGTCCTGAAATAAAGGTCTTACTTCCTTATTTAAAAGCCATGGGTAATACTACCATTGCCATGACCGGAAATTTGGATGGCTTTTTAGCAAAAAATTCAGATTTACTACTTAATACCACGGTGAGCAGAGAAAGTTGTCCCAATAATTTAGCTCCTACAACTAGCACCGCCGCGCAATTAATAATGGGAGATGCCCTCGCAGTAACTCTGATGGAGTTAAAAGGCTTCGGCAAGGCCGACTTTGCTAAATACCATCCAGGCGGAGCCTTAGGTAAAAAACTTTATCTAAAGGTCGAGGACATATTAGATCGAGAAAAATCTCCTGTTGTGGCTCCAAATGCCTCGTGGAAAGAAGTGATTTTAGAAATTTCCGCCAAACGCCTTGGTGCAGCCGTGGTTATGGATGGAACGGAAATATTGGGGATAATTACCGATGGTGATATCCGTAGAATGCTGGAGAAGTTTGATAACCTAGATGCCTTAAAAGCACTGGATATAATGTCTGAAAATCCTAAGCAGGTTGGGGTAGATAAACTGGCCTACGAGGCATTTCAAATAATGGAGAATAACAATATCACCCAGTTGGTAGTTGTAGAAGGGAAAGCGTCTAAATTTGTGGGCTTAATTCACATTCACGACATTTTAAAAGAGGGTATATTTTAATGGCCGATCGCGACGATAAGGAATTAAGTTTTTTAGGGCATTTAGAGGAGCTTAGGTGGAGGTTAATTCGTGCTGCTATTGCAGTAGTTGTGGGTGCCATCGCTGCATTTTCGGCTAAGAATTTCATCTTCGATAAAGTAATTCTTGCTCCTAAATCTCCTGATTTCTTAACCTACAAAGCATTTTGCTGGATAGGGGAATACCTTGGATTCGGGGCATCTTTTTGCCTGGCAGACTACACGCTAAATATTCAGAATATTAATATGGCCGGGCAATTTACCACGCATATAGTGGTATCGTTAATTGCTGGTTTTATTGTCTCTTTTCCCTATGTTTTTTACCAGGTTTGGAAATTTATATCGCCAGGTTTAACAGAGCGTGAAATAAAACTGAGTAGAGGAATTGTATTCTATACCTCCTTCCTTTTCATTTTTGGAGTTTTGTTTGGTTACTACCTTATTGCGCCACTATCCATTCAGTTTTTAGCAACGTATAGTATTAGTAGTGAGGTGGTTAATCAGATTACTTTGGCCAGTTTTATCTCTACTATTACCTCCGTTACCCTAGCCAATGGTTTGGTTTTTCAGCTACCAGTGGTGGTTTACTTTTTAGCTAAGATCGGGTTGGTTACTCCTGCTTTCTTGAAAAAATATAGAAAGCACGCGCTTGTTGTGGTGCTTATACTTTCGGCGATTATTACACCTCCCGATGTATGGAGTCAAATTTTGGTTACCATTCCCTTGATGCTTCTTTATGAAATAAGCATTATCGTTGCCAAGCGAATTAAAAAAACTCAATAGGAATTACACCACCTACCTCAATATTAGCCCCTGTTAGATATTTATTACTGACGTTGTTTCTTTTGGCTGGTTTTATTGCAAAATCGCAGCAAACTGAAGTTAGAGGAAGAGTTGTGGATGCCGAAACAGGCGAGGCATTACCATATGTAAATATCTCTTTTCAGGGAACTAAGATTGGAACAACTTCGGACTTGGATGGTAATTTTGTGCTGAAAAGCTACTACGCCTCCGATACGGTTGTTGCTACTTTTGTAGGGTACATGCCAAGTAAAATGGGGGTGATTTTAGACCAGACCCAAACGGTTGAAATTAAACTGCAGGCAGGAATTTCTCTAGCGGAAGTTGAGGTAAGACCAGATAAGGATGCCGAGAATCCTGCCCATCCTATCATAAGGAAGGTAATAGCCAACAAAAAAATTAACGACAGAGAAAAGCTAAGATCCTACTCCTACGAGGTATACAATAAGGTCGAGTTCGATCTTAATAATGTTACCGAGGATTTTAAATCAAAAAAGGCTTTCCGACCTTTCGAGTTTATTTTCGATTACATAGATACAACTGGCGAAAAGGATTATCTCCCCATTTTTATTAGTGAAACCATCTCTGAGATTTACTACCGGAAATTCCCAAAAGCACAAAAAGAGAGTATAAATGCGGTTAAGGTTTCTGGTATAGAAAACGAGTCTGTTTCTCAGTTTCTCGGAGATATGTATCAAAATGTTAACGTCTACGATAATAACATAAGCGTCTTTGGTAAACCATTTATAAGCCCAATTTCCAACAGTGGATTCGCCTTTTACAAGTACTATTTGCTAGATAGCCTATGGAAGGATAATTATTGGTGTTATCACATAAAGTTTATTCCCAAAAGAGAAAACGATCCGGTTTATAATGGTGAAATGTTTATTCATGACACCACCTATGCCATCAAGGAATTTCGGGGTAATATTTCGGAGGAGGCCAATATTAATTTCGTAAAGGGATTTGAGGTTACCCAGATTTTCGAACAGGTTAAACCCGAGGTGTGGATGCTAACCAAGGATAAACTGGTAGTAGATTTTGCCTTGGGAGAAAAAACCATGGGGTTATACGGTAGGAAAACATCCACCTATAAAAACCATAAGGTTAACGAGGAGCTCCCCGACGAGTTTTACAATACCGTCAACCAGGTTGAGGTAGAAAAAGGTGCAAGGGAAAAAGGTGAAGATTACTGGCAGCTGCACCGGCACGAGGAACTGGATAAAAATGAGAAGGCCATTTATTTTATGGTGGATAGCCTTAAAGAAGTTCCCACTTTTCAAACCTACCTGGATATTGTAAATATTGTTTTTACAGGATACAAGGTGGTAGGGAATTTCGAGTTTGGTCCGTATTACAGTCTGTATAGTTTTAATCCCGTAGAGGGGAATAGATTTAAGTTAGGAGTACGGACTTCCAATGATTTTAGTACTCGGGTTGCATTTTCTACATACGGAGCTTACGGTTTGCGCGATCAGAAGCTTAAGTATGGAGCAAGCTTTTTTGCATTTGTAAGTAAAGAGCCTAGGTCTTTCTTCGAGCTGAGTTACCATCAAGATATAGAGCAGTTAGGTCTAAGTCAAAATGCTTTTAGTACCGATAACTTTTTTGGTTCTTTTCTCCGACGGAATCCAGCTAATAAACTGAATTTGGTTACGGAGTATAAGGGGTATTATGAACACGAGTGGTTTTATGGATTTAGCAACCGACTTATTTTTTCTCACCGAAATATCCTTCCGCGCGGAGCATTAGAATTTAGGGCGCCCCTAGAAGGTACAAGTGGCTCCACATTGGTTGATGCCATTAGTACTACAGAGGTGGGGTTCTATACTCGTTTTGCCTATAAGGAAAGGTTTGTTAGTGGTGAGTTTGATAGAATTAGTTTGGGTACCGATAAACCTATAATTGAAATTCAATTAACCAAGAGTTTACCAGGGGTGTTAAATGCAGATTACAATTATACCAAGCTATATGCCGCACTATCCGATGAAATAAGCTTCGGTTATTTCGGATATACGGAGTTAAGGTCGGAGGCCGGTAAAATTTGGGGTAGAGCACCATATCCATTGCTGGAAATCCATAAGGGGAATGAAACCTTTTTCTATGATGACTACGCCTTTAATACCATGAACTTTTTTGAGTTTGTTTCGGACCAGTTTGTTTCGGTTTCGGGGACGCATCATTTTGGAGGTTTGTTTTTAAATCGCATCCCTCTGCTTAAAAAGTTGAAATTAAGAGAAGTGGTTAGCGCCAAAGCGGTATACGGAACGTATAATTCTAAAAATTCTGAAACCTTACAACTGAGTGAGGGGATCAATACTTTTAGCAATAGAAAGCCGTTTTTGGAGGCGGCCGTAGGGGTTGAAAATATTCTTAAATTTTTAAGAATAGATGCCCTTTGGAGATTAAGTTACCTTCAAAATCCTAATATTGTAGACTTCGGTATTAGAGCAAAACTGCAGTTAAAGTTCTAGCATGGCAATTTTAAGAGCGGAAGGACTTGTGAAAAAATACAAGTCTCGACAAGTGGTAAAAGGGGTTAGCCTTCATGTAAAACAAGGCGAGATAGTTGGATTACTGGGACCCAATGGTGCTGGTAAAACCACCTCGTTTTACATGATAGTTGGTTTGGTAAAAGCCAACGAAGGTGCTATTTACCTCGATGACCAAGAAATTACCCATGAGGCCATGTATCGGAGAGCACAAATGGGTATTGGATATTTACCTCAAGAAGCTTCTGTTTTTAGAAAGTTGAGTGTAGAGGACAATATTTTGGCCGTTCTGCAGATGACTCAAAAATCTAAGACCCAGCAAGAGGAAGACTTGGAAAGGTTGTTAGACGAATTTGGCTTGCAGCACATTAGAACTAACCGAGGCGATTTTTTATCTGGGGGAGAAAGAAGGCGTACCGAAATTGCAAGGGCCCTAGCTACGGACCCAAAATTTATCCTTTTAGACGAACCCTTTGCTGGTGTAGACCCAATTGCGGTTGAAGATATCCAGGGGATAGTAAAAGGCCTGGTAAAAAAGAATATTGGTATTTTAATAACAGATCACAACGTTCAGGAAACCTTGTCTATAGTTGACAATGCGTACTTACTCTTTGAGGGGAATATCCTAAAAAGTGGTACTGCAGAGGAATTAGCCATGGATGAGCAAGTACGAAAGGTGTATCTAGGTCAGAATTTTGAACTGAGAAGAAAATAGTCCATGAAAAAGCTCCTTTGCATTTTATTGATGTTGTGGGTGACCCCAATTTTCAGCCAGCAAATGATTTTGGTTGAGAAAGAGAACTCGGTAAAAAGAAACAGATATATCAAAGGAGCTGAAATTACCTTTAGTTTTAAAAGAAACAACCCTCAATCGCTGATAGAAGAGGAGCGTTATGTGGAGGGGGTAATCACTAAAATTTCAGATGACAGCCTGAAAGTGGGCACGGTTAAAGTGGCTTATTCCGAAATAAGTAAGGTGTGGAAGCCCAATGAAAAAACGCGGCTCCCCAATTTTTTTAAGAAGGTATTTAGAACTGCCGGAAGGGTGTATTTTATCATCTCGGCGATTAATGGATTGGCAAACAATGATTCGCCTATTATTCATCCAAGTGCTACTATAGGCTTACTCGGAGGCGAAGCTTTGGGATTTTTATTTGCCAAAGTCCCCGCCAGATTTTACAACCTGGAGTCGGGGAAATGGAAAATTCGTGTTGTAGATTTCTCTGCTACTGAGCAGAAAGAGTAAAAGTGTAGCTTTCCATAACAGGATTTGCCAAAAGCTTTTTACAAGCTTGATCTACCTTACTGTTTGCAGTAGCCTCATCATTAGCTTCAACAAAAAGAGTAATATGTTTACCAATTCTTACGTTGGTGATTTCGTCTAGATTAAGATTCTTCATAGAAGCACTTACTGCTTTCCCTTGTGGGTCTAAAAGCGCCTCTAGTGGCATTACGTCGATTTCAGCTTTAAATTTCATCTGTTTTAAATAAATATTGATCGGCTATTGAACAAAGAAGGTACAAAGCTAATATAATTGGTGTGGACATCCACCCCAATGCAAAAATTGATATTGCACTTAGGGCAATTAGAATAAAACGGAATCGATTTTCTCTCCATCCTAAACCCTTCAGCTTAAAACTCATCATCTGAAGTGGGATAACCATTAATAAGCCGGTTGCAACGGCCATCATTACAAAATAAACTGGCAATAAATCTTCAGGAAAATTTGGGATGGCTCCTAAAGCGGTTCCTGCCCAAAAGAGACCACAAGCGGGCGAAGGCATACCCAGAAAAACGGCACCTTGTCCACCTAAATTAAATTTGGCAAGACGAATTGCAGCGCAAATAGGAATAATAAAGCAAGCGAAATAATAATATTCAGTTTGTTGGGCTAGGGTGAGGGCAATAAAGGATGGTGCTACACCAAAACTCACTAAATCTGATAGAGAGTCTAGCTGAGCACCTAATTCGCTAGATGCCTTTACCAGTCTGGCTACAAAGCCATCTAAAAAATCGGCAACGGCGCCAATTAAAATGCAAATCCCAGCCCATTCTAATTGGTTTTGAGAACTAAACCAGATGGAAAAACATCCCATTAAAAGATTAGAAAGTGTTAATGCGTTGGGAATCTGTTTCATAGTTACAAATCAAGGTAAGATATTTGCCTCTTGCAAAAGGACGCAAAATATATTTACCATTCATAATGCGCAAAAATAAATCCCTTCTAGGGTTACTCTCCGGAATTCTACTTACGCTAAGTTGGCCCTATACAGGATCCATTACGCCATTAATCTTTCTAGCCTTGGTCCCATTATTATTTGTGGTGGACCTTAATAACAAGGAAGGGAAAACCTGGGGCGGAATATTTTTTCCTGTATTTATCGCAATGCTGGTGTGGAATTTTGGAACCACGCATTGGCTTTTCCTTGTTGAAGAGGCAATGGCAACCAAAATATTCTCGCTTGTGGCTCCTGCGGTTGCTAATGCCTTAATTATGGTTTTGCCGTGGTTATTGTACGCATATTTTCTTCGCTACCTAGGGAGTGCAAAAGCTTTTTTAGGGTTGATTTTTATTTGGTTGGGCTACGAATATTTTCATCAAAATTGGGAGTTAACATGGCCTTGGCTACTTCTAGGGAATGTATTTTCCATTCGCATTAACTGGATACAGTGGTACGAGTTTGTCGGTGTTCAAGGTGGAACGCTTTGGGTTCTTTGGGTAAATATTGCGGTGTATAGCCTATTGATAAAATTGCCCAAAAACGCACTTTCTAAAATTTACGCGCAAAGAGGATTTTGGCATGTTGTATTAGTGATTACTCTTCCAATTATTTGGTCGCAAGTGATAAAACACAATACCGAAATTAAAGGCGAAAAAAAGAAGGTATTAGCGATACAGCCTAACATAGATCCCTACACCGAGAAGTATAATTATGGTGGATATCAATCCCACTTGGATGGTTTTATTCAGGAAATTAAAAAGCATCCTGAAATGGATTTGGCTCTTTTGCCAGAAACGGCTTTACAAGAGCCAAACCGCTATGGGTTCGACCCAAATGGAAAGTTGATTTTAAATGGAATTTGGGAGAATCAATTTTACAGGAGCCAATCCATTTCCGCAATTAAAAGGCAAGTGGTAAACCCATTAGGAACGGCTGTTCTATCTGGAGTTTCCTCGATGAAAATTGTACCCGAGCAGTATCCAGATAAGTCGGTATTACGAGATATTTCGGGAGATGAAAATCTTAAAATGATAGCCTACAATGCTGCAGTATATCTGGATAAAAAGCAATTGGGTGTTTATCATAAGTCTAAACTGGTTCCTGGTGTAGAGATAACGCCCTATGCTTGGGTCTTTTCGAACTTTAAAGATTTGGCAATGGATTTAGGCGGAACCACCGGAAGTTTGGGGGCCCAGGATTCTAGGGAGGTTTTTAAAACTCCAAGTGGGATTGTAGCTGCGCCGGTAATATGTTACGAATCTGTTTTTGGTGAATACTGCACCGAATATGTCGAGAAGGGAGCAAATCTTATTTGTGTACTTACCAATGATGGTTGGTGGCAATATTCTGCGGGGCATAAACAACATTTTGCGTATGCGCGACTACGAGCTATTGAATTAAGGAGAGATGTTATCCGTTCAGCGAATACCGGAATTTCTTGTCATATTAATCAATTGGGAGAGGTGGTTTCGACACTTGGATACGATAAAAAGGGAGCATTGGTATGCGAACCACATTTGAATACCGAGTTAACCGTTTATGCCAATATGGGAGATTATTTAGGCAGAAATGCGCTATTTATATCCGCCTTGATGCTTTTAATGACTTTTGTGAGAAAGGTAAAAAGCAAAAGCAAGCTCTAAACCGACTATACTTTGTAAATTCGTGCCCGAAAATAAGCAGATCATTAATTCAAATCATATTTCATGAGTAAGTTCGACGTTGCAGTAATTGGATCAGGTCCTGGAGGATACGTAGCCGCTATCAGATGCGCCCAACTGGGATTCAAAACCGCGGTAATAGAAAGATACAATTCTCTTGGAGGGACTTGTTTAAATGTTGGATGTATTCCGTCGAAAGCACTTTTAGATTCATCGGAACACTTTCACAATGCTGCAACCACCTTTAAGGAGCACGGGATAGATATCAACGCTCCTAAAGTGAACTTTGGGCAAATGATAAAGCGCAAAGCAGGGGTAGTTGAACAAACCGTTGCGGGTATCGACTTTCTTATGAAGAAGAACAAGATCGAAGTGTTCCATGGACACGGTAGTTTTGTGAGCAAGAATAAAATTAGCATAGCAGGAGAAAAAGATACTCAGGAGATAGAAGCTGATAAAATAATTATCGCAACTGGATCTAAGCCTGCTTCTCTTCCAAATATTGAGATCGATAAAGACAGAATAATTACTTCTACCGAAGCCCTTTCTTTAAAAGCACTTCCAAAATCTATGGTAGTAATAGGTGGAGGTGTTATTGGTCTTGAGCTTGGCTCTGTGTACGCTAGGCTAGGAACCGAAGTAACTGTTTTAGAATATGCAAAATCTATCCTTCCAACCATGGATGCAACTATGGGGAAAGAACTTGGGAAGTCGCTGAAGAAATTGGGAATGAAAATTCTTACAGGTCACCAAGTTACGGGAGCAGAAAACAAGGGTAAATCGGTAACAATAACTGCAAAGGACAAAAAAGGAGCTGACGTTTCTTTCGATGCCGATTACTGTTTGGTAGCTATTGGAAGAAAGCCATATACCGACAAGTTAGGATTGGACAAAGTTGGAATTAAAACTGACGATAGAGGAAGAATTGAAACTAACGACCATCTACAAACTGCGGTTCCAAATATTTATGCAATAGGAGATGTAGTTAAAGGGGCCATGCTTGCACACAAAGCCGAAGAGGAAGGTGTATTTGTTGCAGAAGTAATGGCAGGACAAAAACCACATTTAAATTATAACCTTATTCCAGGGGTGGTTTACACTTGGCCAGAAGTAGCCGCAGTTGGAAAAACTGAAGAGCAATTAAAAGAAGAGGGGATTAAGTACAAAACCGGATCATTCTCTTTTAAAGCATCAGGAAGAGCAAGAGCAAGTATGGATACCGATGGTGTGGTTAAAATATTAGCCGATGCCGAGACCGATGAGATCCTTGGAGTACACATGGTGGGTCCACGTGCAGCAGATATGATTGCAGAAGCCGTGGTAGCTATGGAGTATAGAGCATCTGCAGAAGATATTGGTAGATTCTGTCATGCTCACCCAACATTCACCGAGGCAATTAAAGAGGCCGCATTAGCAGCAACAGATAATAGGGCTTTACACGCCTAATTTTAATACAACAGAACCAATTCCCCCTTTGTGGGTTTGGATAGTTTATGAAAGCAAATAAAGCCGTACTTCTTGTAAATCTCGGTACTCCGAAAGCACCAACCGTAGGAAAGGTTAGAAAGTATTTAAGTCAATTTCTAAACGATCCTAGGGTTATCGACATTAACCCAGTGGGTAGAGCGGTTTTGGTAAATGGAATTATTGTTCCTTTTAGAGCGCCTAAATCAACAAAGATTTACAAGGAGTTATGGACAGAAGAAGGTTCTCCTTTAATTATCCATGGCGAAAAGCTAAAAGAAAAAGTTCAACAGCAGCTTGGCGATGAGTATGTAGTTGAGCTTGCCATGAGGTATCAAGAGCCCTCTATTCCAAAGGTTTTAGAAAAAATAAAGTCATACAACGTTAAGGAAATTTTGGTGCTTCCATTATTTCCTCAGTATGCATCTTCGAGTACCGGTTCTGCAATTCAGGCCGTTATGGAGGTGATTAAAAATTGGTGGGTAATACCCGAATTGAAAATTGTTAGCCAATATTTCGACCGACCAGACTACATTGAGGCACAAGCCGAGGCAGCAGCAGCCTATAATCACGAGGATTACGATCACGTTTTATTCTCATATCACGGCTTACCTGTAAGGCAAGTAGACAAAGTCTATAACGAGGGGCTATGTTCCGATCATCATTGTGAGGATGCATATGATAGAGAAAATCAATTCTGTTACAAAGCGGCTTGTTTCGAAACTACCCGACTTATTGCTAATCGAATTGGAATACCTGAAGAGAAATATACCATAGGGTTTCAGTCTAGATTAGATAAAAAATGGTTAACTCCATTTTCCGATGAACTCGTAGAGGAATTTGCCAAAAAAGGGCATAAAAAATTGCTAGTATTTTCCCCTGCCTTTACGGCCGACTGTTTGGAGACCACCATTGAAATTGGTGACGAATACGACGAAATTTTCAAGGAAAATGGAGGTGAACATCTTCAATTGGTCCCCAGTTTAAATAGCAACCCTAAATGGGTAGATACCGTTTGCAATATCATTAAAGAAAGGATGTAGCAATGATGGAGCCCTTTGAAAATTTTGATTTTTGGGCTTTTTTCAACAGTAATGGAGAGGGTGCACACCCGGTATTTGCGGGTGTAAAATCCAGCTTGGAAATAAATCCAACCCAAGGGGTTGATTGGATAGCGTTCCAAAACTTTCTCGATCGCAACAAAGGAGAGTACATTTTTTGTGCATTTTCTTACGAATTAAAAAATGACATTGAGGAGTTAACTCCTGCATCAAATCCCCATTATTCTTTTCCTAAGCTTCTTTTAATTGTTCCCGAACACATAGGCGAGGTACAACCAGATACCAACTTGATTGATTGGGAGGAAGGTACTTTACCCTCTGATGTACTGCTTAAAAAAAGGATATCCGATCTCCTTAAAAATCCTCTTAATAAAAAGCGAAACGTATACGCCAGTTTCAGTAGAAATGAATACGTTGACCGGGCGAAAATGCTGCTGGAAAATATCCGCCTTGGAAATATTTACGAGGTGAATTTTTGCCAAGAATTTATTTGCCCCGACGTGGATATAAATTCCTGGGATTTATACCAATCACTTAATGAAAAGACACAGGCTCCCTATAGTGCTTTTGTAAAATACAAGGGGAATCGATTATTATGTGCTTCGCCTGAATTATTCTTGAGGAAAGAGGATGGAATATTGCGATCATCTCCAATAAAAGGGACGGTTAGAAGGTCTAAAAATGCAGCGGAGGATTTAGAGCTTTCAATTGCCCTAGCGAAATCTGAGAAGGAGCGCGCAGAAAATATCATGATTGTAGATTTAGTCCGGAATGATTTTTCTAGGATTGCAAAAAAGGGAAGCGTTGAGGTAGAAGAATTGTGTGCCATTAAAAGCTTTAAAACGGTTCACCACATGGTTTCAACTGTTAAAGCCGAAATTGAGCAAGAAACAGATTTGGCCAAAATCTTGAAAGCTACTTTTCCCATGGGGTCCATGACTGGAGCGCCCAAGATTAGCGCTATGGAGTTGGCACAGCAGGCAGAAGGAACTCCAAGAGGAATTTATTCGGGTTCAATAGGTTATATTTTACCCAATGGCGACTTCAATTTCAATGTGGTAATACGCTCTCTTTTCTACGATACAGAAAGAAAAGAGCTTAATTTTAAAACGGGAAGTGCGCTAACGGCAAAATGCGATCCAGAAATGGAGTATGATGAATGCTTGGTAAAGGCTAAGGCCCTCATTGATAGTGTTAATGGACAACTGGTTACAAAGAGTAAAATCTAGAATAGAGTATAATGTTGCCGAAACGGATAAGCTTTTATTGGCGCTGTCTGGAGGGGCAGATTCTATTGCGCTATTCCATGTTTTACGGCAGTTTGGAGTACAGTTTTCCGTAGCTCATATCAATTATAATTTAAGAGGGGAAGATGCCAAGATGGATGCGGATTTCGCAGAGCGCCTTGCGCATCAACATCAAATCGAATTTTTTAAAAAGGAAGTTTTTCCTGGAGAGGAAAGTAAAAATGACCTCCAATCATGGGCTCGAAATATTAGATACCAATTCTTTGATCAGTTAATACGGGAGCAAGATTTTACTCTGTTAGCCCTGGGGCACCACAAAAACGATCAAATAGAGCAGTTTTTTCTAAAATCCATGCGACCGTCATCAGTGTTTAGCCTGGGAGGCATGAAAATACTGGATGGAAATAGGTTTCGACCACTACTCGACGTAAATAAGGATGATATTAAGTCCTGGTTACTTGCTAATAAATGGGAATGGCGAGAGGACAAAACCAATAAAAAAACCGATTACAAAAGAAATTGGTGGAGGTTAAAAGGGATTCCCCACATTCAAACTCAATATCCAGATTTAGAGCAGCGGTTATCTACCTTACAGGAAAAAATGCAACAAGTAGAACAGGCTATGACTTTTGCTCTTAGAGCATTAATCACCCCTTTTATTACGCAGCTTTTTCGCGAGGTTACGCAGTTTGATCTAAAGGCCTTTAAAAGAGAACACAATAGCAAAGAGCTTTTCAGCTATTGGCTCCAAGAAAAGGGGTTTTCCGTGGATACTATTGAAAGACTTTGGGGGTTTGATAGCGAGGATTTTGAAAGCAAAATGTTTAAAGGGAGCCAAGACCTGGACGCTGAATTTAAAGGTGGGGTGTTGTATTTGTTTAAACCATCAAATACATCTGGCCCAAATTATAATGTGCAAAGCATAGAAGATTTACAGAAATTGGATAGAATTAAGGCCGTTTCCTTGGTTAAAGAAGAGGCGGATGCCAAGTTGGAGGGTCACAAATCCTTTATTTTACCTATTAAAGAGCACGCTTTTCCAATAAGTATCCAACCCACGGATGAAGGGGATAAAATTGCTGTATTTGGATTAGGTGGAAAGAAAAAAACAGCAAAAGAATTATTTAAAGATGCACGAATGCCCCAATGCATTAGGAAATATTTTTATACTTGGAAGAACAAATCAGGAGTGTTATTTATAGAAAACCTTAGAACGTCTGAATTAACCCGTTGGTCGGGTGGACAGGTACAACACTATAAAATTGAATTAAATTAATAGAGCCATTAAAATACCAATTCCATGAACCATTTAGGAGACCCAAAATTGGTGGAAAAAGAAGCAATAGCCAATTTCCACTTTCCTCACGAGGAAGTATTATTAACAAAGGAGGCCCAGGCTGAGCGTAAAATAAAGATAGAGAGAGCCACAGCTTTGGGCAACACAGAAAAGTTTAAATGTAGGATCGTATTCGAGGATAGTGAAGGACTTAAAGCTGTGGAAACCACAGTGTGGGCTTCAGGGGATGATAATATTGTTCTAAAGCAGGGGGTATTTATTCCTGTTCATCGCATTCACGAAATAAAACTCCTGTAGTATTAAACAGCTTAGTGGAAATAAGAAAAAACAGGCCTTTAGCCTGTTTTTTATTTTAGGAGGGCTCTTTATAGCCTCCTTGGTATCTTGTAATTTAATTTTTCAGAAGTTCTTTTTTTGGTCTCCATTTTCCTTTCTTCCGGAAGACTGGGGAGCTATACAGGAATTTACTTTTGAAATTTCTGTTGGCATTTTGCCCTACCCTATTACATTTCTTATAACCGATTTAATAAGTGAAATTTTTGGTAGAAAAAAGGCAAACCTCGTTGTAGTTTCGGGTTTGGTGGCGGCCTTATTTACCCTATTGGTTGTATCGGTTTCGGACGCGGTTCCTGCTACTTCATGGTCTCCAGTTAATGATACCATGTTTACCAAGGTATTCGGATTAACTGGGGTGGCGGTTGGAGCCAGCATGTTGGCCTATCTATTTGCTCAACTCATAGATGTTAGGCTATTTCATTTTTGGAAAAACCTTACGGGCGGAAAGTATCTTTGGATACGAAATAATTTCTCCACCATGGGGTCGCAATTAATAGATACCTCTACCGTACTAGTGTTGCTATGTACTGCGGGCGCTATAGCGTGGGACCAATTTTTTAATCTATTGTTATCTGGATTTTTATTTAAAGTAATTGTAGCCTTATTCGATACTCCAATTTTTTATTTGGTCACTTTTTGGGCCAGAAAGCATTTTGCATTGCAATTGGGAGAGGAAATTAGTCTGGATTAAGGGAAAAGCCAAAAGGCATAGATTCGTTACTTTTGCACCTGCTTACGATAACAACCTATGCGAAACCTATTATTAGTTTTATTATCCCTTTTTACTTTGAGCATCTCCGCTCAAATTTATAATCCAGTTAAATGGTCCTATGAGGTTGAGCCTGTTTCTGGAAATGAGTACAAGTTGCTATTTAAGGCAAATATTGAGAAAGACTGGCACCTATATGCTGCTCATTTGAGTTCAGACGAGGGGCCTATAGCCACTAGCTTTTACTTTAAAAAGGGGGATCATTACTCAACAAAGGGGGCAATCAAAGATGGTAACGTAATTACCAAATTTGACAAGGTCTTTGAAATGGATCTCAGCTATTATGAGAAAAGCGCAGTCTTCACACAAATTGTTAAGTGGGAAGGTAAAGCACCTATTACAGGTGAGCTGGAGTTTATGGTTTGTACCGATGAACGTTGCCTTCCACCCGAAATAATTGATTTTTCTTTTGCGAAACCATCAGCTGGAGGTGCCGAATCCAAAAAGATGGACGCGGCAGTAGATGAGAATACTAAATCTGAAGAGGCAGGTGAGGAAACGGGTACAACTATTTTCGACCCCGTAGACTGGTCTTATGAGATAAAGCAAATTGATGAATTTACCTTCGATATTAATTTCACCGCTTCTATTGATGAGGGGTGGTACGTGTATTCTCAATATCTATCAAGTGAAGATGGACCTATTGCGACTGTTTTTAGCTTTGAGGATGCCGAAGGGATGCAACTTCAGGGCAAGACCAAGGAACCAAAAGCAGAGGAAAAATACGATCCCAATTTTTTGATGGATTTGGCCTTCTTTACCGAGGAGGTAACCTTTACGCAAAGAGTTAAAACAGACGGTTCTTTAAATAAGGTTAAGGGATATTTCGAGTTTATGGTGTGTAATGCAGAACGCTGCTTGCCACCAGAAATGGTAGATTTTGAGTTTGATTTAACACCTGGGCCTGCAACCAATCTTGCAAGTTTAGAGACCGCCTCAACGGATAATGCTGTTGCCGAGGTGGTACCTACCCTTCCAAAGGTGGACCTTGAAAACCCACTTGGTACATGCGGAGAGCGCCAAGAAATTAGCAATGTGTGGATGGTGTTTTTATTTGGGTTTTTAGGTGGATTGCTAGCACTTTTAACCCCATGTGTATTCCCGATGATACCCCTAACAGTAAGTTTTTTTACCAAGGGTGAGGGTGGATCAAAAGGTGTGGGAAAAGCCGTGCTTTATGGTTTTTTCATCTTCTTTATTTACGCAGTTCTAAGTGTTCCATTTCATTTTAATACCGATCCAGAAGTACTAAATGAGATTGCAACCAGCGTATGGTTAAACCTTATCTTTTTTGGGGTATTCGTGTTCTTTGCTATTTCCTTCTTCGGTTTTTTTGAAATTACCCTTCCAAGTTCTTTGGCGAATAAAACCGATTCAGCATCCCAGGTCGGAGGAGTATTGGGAATCTTCTTTATGGCTTTAACCTTAGCGTTGGTATCATTTTCTTGCACCGGTCCTATACTTGGTACGGTTTTAGGGAATGCCCTAAAAAATGGTCCATGGCCTATTACGGCAGCTATGAGTGGCTTTGGGGTTGCACTAGGTTTACCTTTTGCGATTTTCGCCACTTTCCCAAGTATGATGGCCAAATTGCCTAAATCAGGGGGATGGTTAAATTCGGTTAAGGTAGTTCTTGGATTTATTGAGCTGGCCCTAGCGCTTAAGTTTATCTCTAATGCCGATCTAGTAGAACAATGGGGATTGGTTAAAAGAGAAACCTTCTTCCTAATCTGGTCTGTAATTGGAATTGGATTGGCAGCATACTTGTTTGGATGGTTGAAGTTTCCTCACGATAGCAAACTAAAAAAGCTTTCTACAGGAAGATTAGCATTTGCCGTGAGCGTGTTGTTATTTACAGTTTATATTTCTACTGGAGTACTTAAAAATAGTCCATGGAACCACAATTTGTTAAGTGGTTTCCCTCCTCCAACTTTTTATTCTTGGTATGAAAAAGAAGGATTCCACGCGGAGTATGACGATTTTGCTGAAGCCATGGAAGCGGCAAAGGCAGAAAACAAACCCATTCTGATTGATTTTACCGGTTGGGCTTGCGTTAACTGTAGAAAAATGGAGGAATCCGTTTGGACCGTTGATGAAGTGAAAGAGAGACTAGAAAAGGATTTTGTACTTGTTTCTCTTTATGTAGACGACAAGGTGAAATTACCCGAAGAGCAGCAAGGGGTAATTGAGTTTGAAGCCAATGGTGAAATCATTAAAAAGAAAATCAGAACCATTGGAAACAAGTGGGCTACCTTCCAAACACAGGTGTTTAATAACAATTCACAACCTTATTATGTAATGCTATCCCCAGAAGGAGAGTTACTAGGGAATCCAGTGGGTTATACCCCTAATGTTGAAGATTACTTACAGTTTTTAGATTGTGGAATAAATACCTTTAAATCGAAGGAAGTCGCAGGACTTTAAATCAGTTTTTTCAATAATTAAAAGCCGTGTTTTTATCCTTGAATAAAGGTGGAAACGCGGTTTTTTTGGTTGAATAGGAATGGGGTTAAAGGTCTAATGAGGTTGGGATTAAGCCTTTTACTCAATTAATCACTCTTTTGTATCTAATCTTCCCAGTCTTAAAAATTAGAATAACCCGTTTATTTCGGCATTGATTTGGTTTACGATTTCACCCAAATCTTCTGGATTTTCATTGAAATTATTCTGGTCTACATCTACCACCAGCAGTTTCCCTCTATCGTATCCAGCTACCCATTCTTCGTAGCGTTCGTTTAACTTTTTAAGATAGTCTAGTCGGATAGACTCCTCGTAAGCTCTTCCGCGGCTTTGAATATGCTTAACCAGTGTGGGTACAGAACCTTTTAGATAGATGATTAAATCTGGAGGGGAAACAAACTCATCTAATAGAGTAAATAAGGCCTTGTAGTTTTCGTAGTCACGCGTGGTCATCAATCCCATTGAGTGCAGGTTGGGAGCAAAAATGTGCGCATCCTCGTAGATGGTTCTATCTTGAATTACATTTTTATTTCCTTTTCTAATTTCAAGGATTTGATTGAAGCGGCTATTCATAAAGAAGATTTGCATGTTGAAAGACCAACGCTGCATATCATCGTAAAAATCATTGATATAGGGATTGTTCATGGGGTCTTCGTAATGAGCTTCCCATTTAAAGTGTTTAGCTAACAATCCGGCAAGGGTAGTTTTACCCGATCCGATATTACCTGCAATAGCAATGTGCATATCTGATTTTTTGAGGAGTCTAAAGTAAAAAATTAGACTCTCGAATGGTCTACAAAACTGCGATTCTTTTCGGCAAATTCAAGAATCTCTTCTACGTGTTTGCGGTCGTTAGACAATCTTGGAACCTTGTGTTGCCCTCCAAGTTTGCCCTTGCTTTTTAACCATTGATAAAAAGTATCTTTTTCTACCACATTCAATTTCAGTTGCTTTAATGTAAGGTCGCCTGTGCGTTTGGCATCATAATCGCTATTTAGCTTCCTAATATTTAGGTCTAAATCAGCTACAAAAGCATCGATATTTTCTGGATCCCGTTCAAATTCGATGATCCATTCATGAGCCCCACTCTCTTCTCCTTTCATGTAAACAGGACAAGCAGTATATTCATTTACAATGCAATTGTGTTGCTGGCAGGTTTCGGCAACAGCTTGATCGGAATTTTCCACTACTAACTCTTCTCCAAATGCGTTTATAAACGACTTGGTTCTTCCACTTACTTTAATTTTAAAAGGGAAAGTAGAGGTTACTTTTATGGTGTCACCCAACTTGTAACGCCATAGACCTCCGTTGGTTGAAATAACAACCGCATAGTTTTTACCTACCTCCAAATCATTTAGCGACAGGGTTTCAGGTTGGTCTTCGGTCCATTTGCTCTCCTCAATAAACTCGAAATAAATTCCATAGTCTAACATAAGGAGCATGTCGTCCAGCCCATTCCTAGATTGTATTCCAAAATATCCTTCCGAGGCGTTATAACTTTGGTAAAACTTAATATTAGGCAATTGTACCAAGTCGTTGAACTGCTCTCGGTAGGGTTCGAAATTAACTCCACCGTGCATAAACAATTCTAGGTTGGGCCAAACTTCGCCAATCGATGATTTCCCAGTTTTTTCTAGAATTCGCTTAAATAAAACAATGGTCCAAGATGGTACACCTGCAATATTGGTAACATCCTCTTGCATGGTGATTTCGGCCATTTGTTCAATTTTGCGCTCCCACTCAGCCATTAGCGCCACATTGGATTGTGGTGTGCGCTTAAACTCAACCCAAAAAGGAAGGTTTTTAATGATAATCGAAGAAAGATCGCCGATATAACTATCCTCACGCATCTCATTTATCTCACTACTTCCACCAATTACCAAGCTTTTGCCATCGTATAAATTACTGTTTGGATTGGCATTGTAGTATAATGCTAAAAGGTCTTTTCCACCTTTGTAATGGCAGTCTTCTAAAGACTCTCTACTTACTGGGATGAATTTGCTCCTATCCTGTGTAGTCCCTGATGATTTGGCAAACCATTTTATTTCCGTTGGCCAAAGTAAATTCTGTTCTCCGGCAATTAGTCGGTTTACAAATGGCTTGATGGCCTCGTAATCTTGAAGGGGCATGGCAGACTTGAAATCAGCTGCTGTCTTGATCTTCTCGAATCCATGTTGTAACCCCCATTCGGTGTTGGCTGCTCTTTTTGTAAGATTGTACATCACCTCATTTTGAACTTCTAGAGGATACTTCTCGAAAAGCTCTATTTGGTGAATTCGTTTTTTAATAAGCCAAGCTAAAACCGTGTTTAACGCCATGGAAATGGTTTATTTTGCTACCAAGTTCTAAAACTACAATACATTTTAAATGCAAGTACAGGGATTGATAAAAAAAATGAAAGTAGCCTTACAAGCCAATGAGGTATCCTACTATTTCCCATTCGAAGGAAAAGTTCCGGTAAACGATTGGGTAGGAAAGGAGGTGGTTATTCGCTTTTCGGGCCAACTAAATTGCATTAACTGTAGTAGAGAAACCAATAAAATTTTTGGTGAGGGGCTTTGTTATCCTTGCTTTAGAGATGCTCCACAGGCTGCACCCTGTATTATAAGACCTGAATTATGCGAGGCGCATCTTGGAAAGGGTAGAGATGTAGAGTGGGAGGAACAGCACCATAACCAACCGCATATTGTTTATTTGGCACTCAGTTCATCAGTAAAAGTTGGGGTAACCAGAGAAATTCAGGTGCCAACAAGATGGATAGACCAAGGTGCCAATCAGGCAATTATTCTTGCAGAAGTACCTTATCGCCAATTGGCTGGTGAAATAGAGGTGTTTCTAAAGGATCACTACACGGATAAAACTTCTTGGCAAGCCATGGTTAAAAACCACGTGGCCGAAGCCGATTTGCTTGAAGAAAAGGAAAATGCAGCTTATGAACTACCTCCGGAATTACAAGATTTTGTGTCGGATAACGACGAGGTGTTCGATTTAAAATACCCAGTAATAGAATTCCCTACTAAGGCAAAGTCAATTAAACTGGATAAAATGCCTGAGGTTCAGGGGAAGTTGGCTGGAATAAAAGGTCAATATTGGTTGTTTTCGGATGGAAGGGTATTCAATTGGCGTAACCATAGCGGATACAATGTGGAAGTTTCGCAAGTTGAGGAAAGTAGTAAATCCCAAACTGAATTATTTTAAGTTTTGTTGAAGTCATTTCTCGATAGACTTAGGGCTCCTTTCCCCTCCCAATCCAGCCTTTTAGAAAATGCCAAAGGTCTTTTTGGAATAGGACTTTTTGTTGCAGCATTTTTATATCTGTTACGACCCTTTGGTATTTCGGGAATGAATGGAGTTCTATTTTGGATCTGTCTCGGGTTTGGTGGGGTGACGGTAGTTTTCGGGCTTGTTTTTCAATTGGTTTGCGATTATCTATTAAAAATTAGAACCGATGTGCCATCTTGGACCCTTTGGAAATGGTTGGTCCAAGCGTGCCTTCTATTATTATGGGTAGGGCTGGGGAACTATTTATTTATGATCTTAATCTCCGATGCTACTTGGAAGGGCGAAAGCCTAATTAACATGTTAATAAATACCATCGTTGTAGGTGTTTTCCCTATCGTGTTTTCGGGTTTGATGATTCAGATGAGGTCTATTAAAAAGAATCAAACGCTGGCAGGCAGTATTAAATCCAAGAAACAAGACCCGTCCGATACTTTATCATCTCACTTGCTTATTAACCAAGGAAGCTCAGCAGAACTACGGCTCGATGAGGGGGGATTCTTTTTTGCAGAAGCCATGCAGAACTATGTAGCCATTCACTATAATGAAGCAGGTGAACTCACTAAAAAAGTTATTCGCTATACGCTGTCAAAATTGGAGTCAGACTGCGAGGGGACAACTATTATTAGGTGTCATAGGTCCTATATTGTAAATCCTCAAAAAATAGAATCTATATCTGGGAACGCACAGGGACTGAAATTGAAAATTAAGAATTGCGAAGTGGAAATTCCCGTTTCCAGAAGCTTTATTCCTACCCTTAAAAAAAGCTTGGATTAATCCCTAGGTATTGCTGTTTATCCCAAGCGGTTTGTCTTTGGTCACAAAGCTTGTTGGTCGTCACAAAACCCTCCGGTATTAGTTATTCCCAGTGTAGATTTCGGAAAAACTATTACTGATGGAATGGATAATTAAAGGAATAACATGGACACACGTATTAGCTGGATTTTCCAGTTTGATTGTTTTTTGGATTCCTGTTTTTACCAAAAAAGGAGGAGAGGCGCACAGAAAAGCGGGTAAAATATATGTGGCTTTAATGTGGGCGGTTGTTATTAGTGCATTTTTACTTTGTATAAATAATCTTTCAATTGCCAGGTATTCCTCAGCAGCCTTCTTAGGTTTCTTATCTCTTATAACTGGAAATGTTCTCTGGTATGGAATAGCGATTTTAAAAAACAAGAAGGGGCTTTCCAGCCAATTCAGGCGGATTCAATTGCTTCTTCAGGGGGCAATTGTGCTAGCATCCTCGCTTTTGATTTTCTACGGGATATGGTTGGAGGGTCATAGCACTGCCATTTTAATGTTTGTGTTCGGAGGGTTGGGGCTTACCGATTTGCCGAAGTTTATTAAGAATTTAAAGGGATCAAAATCAGACTCTTGGTTAAAGACCCATATAGTTGGAATGTGCACTAGTGGAATTGCAGCTTACACAGCATTTTTCGTGTTTGGAGGCAGGGTCTTATTTAAGGGGCTATTTGTTGGCTATTGGAGTGTAGTTCCATGGATTGCTCCGGGTATAGTTGGAGGGATGATAATTTACTTGATGGTGAGACGATTTGATAAGAAGAAGCCCATTACTTAGCTGGAAACAAAAAGCCCCCATCGCAAAGCGTGGGGGCTTAATATTTAACGGTAGTGTGCGTCTAATCTTCGATGATAAATGGCATTCTCATTTGAACGCCTTTCATGCTTTTAATAGTTGAAACACTTTTAAAAGCGTCAACTAAAGCAGGGTCATCGATAAGTTTCTCTGCAGCGTACATCCTAACATTTTCCATGTTTAATTCTTCCAATAATTTTTCAATTGGCTTCTTGATTTTTGGATAACCTTTAACCTTAAAGTCTTCACCTAATTCAGCTCTACTAGCTGCATCCGCAATAGCATCTTCTAAGTCTCCTAGTTCATCTACCAATCCAAGTTCAAGGGCGTCGATACCACTCCATACCCTACCTTGACCAATGCTATCCACATACGAAACGCGAAGTCCTCTTCCATTGGCTACACGTTCTAGGAAGGTAGAGTAGGTTTGCTCAACCTGGTTTTGAATGATTGCATATTCTTCGTTACTCAAAGGACGATAAGCAGCCCCTAAGTCTGCAAATTTGTGGGTTTTCACTCCATCGAAAGTGATTCCTAGTTTATCCTCAGTTAGCTTTTTAACGTTTGGTAGAATTCCAAACACCCCAATAGAACCGGTAATGGTATTCGGGTTGGCATAAATTTTTTCTGCTGGTGTAGCAATGTAGTATCCACCAGAAGCAGCTAGGTTACCCATCGAAACTACAAGAGGTTTTTCTTTCTTAAGTAGCTCTAATTCTCTCCAAATTACCTCAGATGCAAGTGCGGATCCACCAGGAGAGTTAATGCGCAGTACAACCGCTTTTACGTCCTTGTCGTTACGAAGTCTTTTGATTTCATCGTAGAAGGTTTTTGAACCTATTGAAAGCTCATCGCTCTCTCCACTGTTAATCTCACCATTCGCATATAGAACTGCTACCTCGTTCTTACTTCTATTGTATTTATTAAAGCCTTCTACTCGGGCATTTTTGTATTTATTCAAAGAAATTACTTCAACATCCTCGCCCTTCGTAACTCCTAATTTATTAGCCATTATTTGGAAGAATTCATCTTCGTAAACAGCGCCATCAATCATTTTATTTTCTAAGGCTAGTTGTGCGGATCTTGTGCCAATGGTATTGGTTATTTCATCTATTTTTTCAGGAGTTAGACCACGAGATTTTGCAACAAGAGATCTAAAAGTCTCCCAGCGATCTTCCAAGTAAGTGAAGGTTTGCTCCTTGTTAGCCTCGCTCATTTTTGAGTTCATAAAGGGCTCAACCGCAGATTTAAATTTGTTGTTTTTCCCTCTAATAATTTGAGCTTCAACACCAATTTTATCCAACATATTCTTAAAGAACATGAGGTTGGCGCTATAACCAGTTATTTCTGCAGCCCCCTCTGGGAACATGTAAATCTCATCTGCTGTACTGGCTAAAAAGTATCCTTTCTGGGCATAAACTTCGTTGTATGCTAATACCCACTTACCACTTTCCTTAAATTTCTCTATGGCTTCCCTAATTTCCAAAAGGTTAGCATATCCAGCTGGTGGGTATATACTGTTGATGTAAAGTCCCTTTATTCTGTCATCAGCGGCTGCCTTTTCGAGGTTTTCTTTAATAACATCAACACCTAAGACACCAGCTTCTTTAAACGGTCCAAAATCTAGGTTTAAATCATCTCCAGAACTTCTGTCTGCAATAGGTTGGCTTAGGTCTAACCTTAAAACAGAATTAGCCTCTACCGTTACCATTTTATCCTTGTTTTTTAAGTCTGACATAGAAGTAGCAACTACTCCTACCATAACTACAAAAAACAAGATAAATAACACTACTCCAGATAGGATAGTTCCTAACATGGAGGCAAATACGAACTTGAAAAATTGTTTCATAAAGTGTCGAGAATAAGTCGAATTTTGCACGAAAATAGATTTTTAGTGCACAGTGGGTATAGTGATTTTACAAGAGAGGCTTTAAAAAATGCCGAAAGGTTAGAAAACGACATTTACGTTTTGTTGGTGGGTGCCAACTTAAATGATCCTAAGCAACAAATTAGTGAGGCGCTTAAACGATTTAAAAAAGAAATTAATGGTAGTGTAATCGTTTCTTCTTTGTTTCGGTCCGAGGCTTGGGGCTTCGATTCTGAATTGTACTTTTTGAATCAAGTTTGGATTTGCAGGAGCGAAAAGTCGCCTTTAACAATGTTAAATTTCATTAAAGGGATAGAGCATGAAATGGGGAGGGTTAAAACACAAAGCGAAAGATATGAGTCGCGCCTGATTGACATCGACATTCTTTTTAAGGGGAATTCAGTAATTGATTTTCCGGAGCTTCAGATTCCGCATCCCTTGATATATAAGAGGAAGTTTACAACTGTGCCTCTTTCGGAACTCATTCCCAACTTTAATCACCCAGTGTTAAATCAAAAAATGTTTCAGTTAAATGATGTTTTAACCGATCAAGTCGATAGGTTAGAAGATTAGTTCTTTAAATTTCCTTAGCATTTAAAGGTGTAATAAATTTTAATCTTGGCTTCAAGCTTAGTATTATTGCAGACAAATCCGCAAACAAGCAAAAAATGAAAATCGCTTTATCATCTAAGCTATCTGTATTGGCGTTGGCAGTAGTTTTTACTGGATGTTGTTGTTTGGGTCGTATGACTCGCAACGCAGACGCTGTATCTTATAAAGTAAATCCAGCACCTCTTGAAGCACACTGTGACGAAATTGAGGTTGAAGTAACCGCAGAATTTCCACCAAAATATTTCGATAGAAAAACAACTATCGATGTTACTCCAATGTTAGTTGGTGAAAATGGTGCAACTGCAAAATTTGAGTCTTTTAGCCTACAGGGAGAAAAAGTAGCAGGAAACAATACCGTAATTCCGTTCAAATCGGGTGGTTCTTATACTTTCAAAGGAAAAGTTCCTTACAAAGAAGGTTTAGATTACTCAGATCTAGAAATGAACATTACCCTTAAGAAGGGAACTAAAAACAAAGTTTTAGATCCTTATCAAATTGCGGTAGGAACTATTACTACTCCATACTTAGTTCAAAATGATGATCGCGTTCTAATTGCAAAAGATAAATTTCAGCGTGTTACCGAGCACAAGCAAGAAGCTACTGTAAATTATGCTCAAAACAGTTCTTACGTTCGTCCTAACGAATTAAGAGATGCTGATATTAAAGAACTAGAGGCGTTTGTTGCTGAAGCTGCAAAAAATGAAAACATTACCATTACTGGTGTTGAAATTCAAGCTTATGCTTCACCAGAAGGGGAATTAAGATTTAACGAAAATCTAGCTGAGGATCGTGCAGAGTCTGCTAGAAAAGTGGTTGCAAGAATCCTTAAGAGAAAGAAAATCGATACCAAAGCAGATAATTTCTTCAACAACATTGCTAAAGGTGAGGATTGGTTAGGATTTAAGGCTGAAATGGAAAAGTCTAAAATCGAGGATAAGGAGTTAATCCTTAGAATTTTAACCATGTATGATGATTTAGCAAAGCGTGAGCAAGAAATTAGAAACCTGTCTAAAACGTACACAGAAGTAGCTGATAAAATTCTACCTGGATTAAGAAGATCTCAAATTGATGTTAACTACAAAGTACAAGGTAAAACAGACGAAGAAATTCTAAGCCTTGCTAAGTCTAACCCAGTTGATCTAAACGTTGAGGAGTTGTTATATGCTGCTACTTTAACTAGCGATAACAAAGAGAAATTAGCTTTCTATACGGCAGCTCAAAACCAATTCCCAGCAGATTACAGAGGATTTAATAACGCTGGAGTTATTGAGTTTAAAATGGGTAACACAGCAAAAGCTAAAAACCTATTTAACGAAGCTAAAAAAGTAAATGCTAGCGCAGAGGTTCACAATAACCTAGGTGTAATTGCAAGACTTGAAGGTCGTAAAGGAGATGCTAGAAAGCATTTTGAAGCAGGTTTAGCAGCTGGAAAAGACGTTAAATACAACACGGGTATACTTGATATCCAAGAGTGTAGATATGGTTCTGCTGTTACTAACATGGCTGGAGAAAACACATTTAATGCAGCTTTAGCAGCTCATCTTGATGGTAAAAATGATAAGGCTATTGAGGTGTTAAATGCAGCTGGAAACAAAGATGCTAAGTCTCACTACTTATACGCGGTGGTATACGGTGATATGGGTAACGAAGAAAAAATGGTTGCTCACCTAAAAGAATCTATTTCTGCTGACGCTAGTATGAAAGCAAAAGCAGCTAAAGACAGAGCATTCTACCAATACAGAAACAACAGTGCCTTTACTTCAGTTGTAAAGTAATTAAGCGCTAGTAGATAATTAAAAAGGCCACCAAATTGGTGGCCTTTTTTTATGCGCTAAGTTTTTGCAGATCTTTTTTTACTTTCTTAATTCTTCCCTTTCCAGATGGCGGTGCAACCATCTCTTCTATTTCGCAGATTTGAAAAAGCTCTGGAATAAGGTCCTTGCTATATTTTGCAAGGGGTAAAAAGCCAGAGTAGGAGTTGGCTTTTACAAACTTGTGGTTAGACCTTCGGCATAAATCAATAAACGATTCCCAAGATTTGAAATTGTTATGGTCCAGAGTTATGTAATCTGAGCATTGAAGTAACAATAAATGGGCTAGCCGGATTTTACTTTCAGACCAAAATGCAATTAAACGGGAGCTCAATTTTGCATCTATTTCTCTCTTACAGGAATTGATCCAGTGCTTTAATACCCATAGGGCATTGTAAGATTGCATATATGCGCCGTTTTCCATGATGCTTAAAAGCTCTTCTATAACTTCATTTTGATTAGGTAGCGAGTCTGCTATGGCGCGCACCTCTTCAGCGCTTATTTCATTATTTGGTATCTGGATTTCAAGCATAAAAAAAGGCTCCTTAGTTGGAGCCTTCAAAAGTACATGCTGTTTTTTAATTAGAATCCAACCCCAATCGAAAAAGCAAAATATCCAATTTTAAAGTCTTTGTTATTGTCGTTCGTATAAAAGGGACTTAAATCCTGAGAAATTCTGGCGTCGAGCATAAATACCTTGCCGTTGGCATTGGCTATTTGTACTCCACCACCAGCTTTAAAAGAAGTTGTAATGGTTTCCATGTTGTCGATATCAGTCGATTTGCTGTCGCCATCATTATACTCTCTAGTTACATTTCCTGCTAAATTAAAATCGAAAGATGGTCCTGCGAATGCAACAAAGGCAAAATCACCAAATGGAATGGATAATTTTCCTAGGAAAGGAAGTTCCAGCCTGATAAAGTTATACTTGTCGGTGTATTTCTCTCCGCTACTTCCACCAAAAATGCCACCTCCGGCGCCATCTTCCTGTCCGTTTACCTTAGCTCCAGAAAAGTTTAGCATAACATCGGTTCCAACTCCAACTGCTTCTGTAAAAAAGTAATTAGCGTTAAAGCCTGCACCGAATAAAAGCTTGGTATTTACATCGCCATTGTTAAAGGGATGTTCTTTAAGTTCAGAGCTACCCATCATAAATCTACCTCCAGAGAAAAAGCCAGATTGCTGTGCTGATAGTCCTAAAGAAAATAATGACAATACTAATACTTGAATTAGTTTCATGGTTATGGGGTTTAGGGTTATTTAAAACTTGTTGTTAAAATGCTAAATGTAATTTGTTTTACATTTGCCGCCGGATGCAAAGTTTCATAAAACATAGAGGTTTTAGTATTTTTTTGCTTTTTGTAGCAATGTCGGTTCAATTCGGAACCGCCCTGCATTTATTTGCATCCACTCACAATCACGAAATAAGTCACGAGTTTGATTACTCCCATGAATCTAACTGTGATGTTTGTACTTTCATAAAATCATTTAACTCAACCCCGTCGTTTGCGAGTTCATCGCTTGTGTTGGAGTTCCTCGCTTTTGAGGAAACCACAATTGAGAACGAAACTCATGGGGCACACTGTTTGGAGAGCTATCTCCGCAATCGAAGAAATAAGGCGCCACCTGCTTGCTAAGGGTGGATTATTTTTTTGATTAAACAGTTATTTCAATGGCAAAATATTTAGTGTTTTTGCTGTTATGGCTACCTGGTTTTTTACTGGCTAACCATTGCAAAAACAGAATCTCAGGAATAGTTTCGGACGAAGTCCACAACGAATCACTGAGTTACGCAAACATTTACATTCCAGAACTAGGGGTAGGGACAGTTGCAAACGAAAAAGGCGAGTTCGCATTCGAAGAAGTATGCGATGGATCATACACGCTAAAGGTTTCTCATATCGGTTGTAAAACAGAGTACATAAAACTTACTGTTACCGAGGATGTATTCATAACCGTTTCCTTAAATCACAATGCAGAGCTTTTAGAAACCATAGCCGTTAATGCAGATAAAGGCGAATTGGGAGCAGGGGCATCAAAAAGTAGGGTGGTTTTAGGGAGTCCTGAATCTTCTAGTCAGGTTTTGGCAGAAAGTATGGAGAAAATCCCTGGGGTAGGAACCATAAGCACTGGTAACGGAATTAAAAAGCCAACCATCCATGGGCTTTCGGGAAATAGAATTGCGATTATTAATGCCGGGGTTAAGCTCGAAGGGCAGCAGTGGGGAAGGGAACACGCGCCTGAAATTGGACTTAATCAATCGAGTGAAATAACGATAGTAAAAGGAGTTAGCGCCTTAAAATATGGGTCCGAAGCCATGGCTGGGGCAATTATTCTAACTCCTAAAAAAGGATTGGGTGAAAAAGGTGTTGCGCTTAGCGTGGATGCTGGTTATCAAAGCAATGGGAATGGTCAGAGCAACGGAGTTAATATTCCGTTTAACATCGGAGGTAAATATAGTCTTACCGGCTACCTTGGTGGGGCAATAGTTAGGAAAGGAAATTATTCCTCTCCATCCCGAATTTTAACCAATACAGGATATAAGGAGAGTTCATATAATGGATTGTTATCCGCCGATATTGAAGGCTATAAATTGGTATACCTGCAGAGTGCATACCAATCTGAAATTGGAATATTTTCTGGAGCTCATATTGGTAATGTTACCGATTTACTTCGTGCGGTAGAAAATGGATCAGGATTTTCCGGGGATACATTTACCTATCAGATAACCGAGCCCAGACAAGATGTTTTTCACGAAACTCAAAAATTTGAGGTAGAAAAGCAATGGAAAACATGGTCGGGGAAAATGATTTTAAGTCGCCAATACAACCGAAGACAAGAGCTCGATCAACTAGCTCGACAGAGTTCTAGGTCCTTTCCGGGAACGCAATTTGAAATCACTACCCATCAAGCAAATATCCATTTTAAAAAACCGGGAAAAAAGGTAACCTACCAGTGGGGAGCCCAGGGTAATTTCCAAAAAAACACCTACGAGGGAAGTTATTTCATTCCTGGTTATTATAGAAATCAGATTGGGGCTTTCGCACTTGCCAAGTACTATTTAAGCACAGAGTCTAACTTAGAATTTGGATTAAGACAGGATTGGGCTGTCATAGATAGTCCGAACCCCAGAAATGTGGAAGGAAGTTTTGAAAAACGGGCTTCTGTATTTTCTTATCAAATCCTTTATGATAGAATCTATCACGATTTCCAAATAACAGCACAGCACGGAAGGGCCTGGAGGATGCCCGGACCGAATGAGTTGTTTGCAAATGGCTTACACCATGGTGCAGCAAGGGTGGAGGAGGGAAATGTAAACCTCAAACCTGAGATCACGTACAATTCCAACCTAGACTTTAATTACAGACCAAAGAGCAACTGGGGCTTAAATCTAAACCTGTATGCAAATTATTTTACTGGATTGATTTACCTAAAACCACAGCCGGAGCCAGTTCTTACTATTCGAGGTGCTTTTCCTCACTTTGTTTTCGAACAAGATAGGGCGTGGCATTATGGAGCAGATGCTGGTTTAGATTATAAAATCAATAAAAGGTATAGTGCAGAAGTTGCGGGTTCATTAACTAGGATAGACCTGTTGGGACTCGGAAATACAGTCACAGATTTACCGCCAGAAAATATCAGAATCCGTATAGAAAGATCTGTGGGAAAGGAAAGGAAATCAAGGATTTGGATTCAGAATCAATGGTTTAATAAGCAACATCAAACGCCCAGTTTTTCTAACGAGCAATCCTCCGAATATTTTTCTGCAATAACCGCAGCACCGCCAGCCTATAATCTTATTTCAGTAGGTTGGATGGGAGATGCGAATTTGAGTAAAGATTTGGATTTCAGTTACTTTGTAACTGTTGAAAATTTATTGAATCACGAATATCGATCGTATACCGATAGCTTCAGGTATTTTGCTTCCCAACCTGGAGTGAATGTCAAAATGGGAATGAAAATTAAAATAGCTAATCACAAAAAATGAATATCATGAAAACTACCAACCTATTCATCTTGGGTCTTTTATCACTTGTAACTTTTGTTGCCTGTGAAAAGGATAAAGACAAACCTGGTAATGATGATAATGATGGTGAATTAATTACCACCGTGCTAGTTCGCGTTACGGATGCGAATGATGCAAAAACTAGTTTTATTTTTTCAGATATAGATGGTCCAGGAGGTGAAAATCCATCTATTGATTCCATTAAGCTATCTATTGCAAATGCTCCGTTTACCGCAGAATTAGAGTTTTTGGATGAATCTGCTTCTCCAGCAGTTGATATTACCGAAGAAATTGAGGAAGAAGCCAACGAACACAGAGTTTGTTACGATGTTAACACGGGTTCTTTATCTATTGCCATTACGGATACCGATAACACCGGTAAACCGCTTGGATTGAATACGGCTTGGACCGTTTCGGATGAGGTTGCAGGAAGTTTAACCATTACTTTAAAGCACCAGCCAGGAGTGAAAGACGGAACCTGTGATCCAGGTGATACGGATGTTGAGGTTAGTTTCCCGATTTCGATTAAGTAATTAATCGGGTTCGTGGGCTACCCATTCTTCCGGAAAATTAACCAGAAAAACCTTTTCGCTGGCCCGTGTAAAAGCGGTATATAGCCAGCGAAGAAAGGAAAGGTCCATTTCGGGATTGGGTAAATACCCCACATCTATATAAACCACTGGCCATTGCCCACCTTGTGCCTTATGGCAGGTTACGGCATGACCAAATTTAACTTGTAAAGCTTGGAGATAGGGGTCCTTTTTAAGGGCCTCTTTTCTTTCCGGTTTATTGATGATGTCTCCGTAGAATTCCTTGTCGATCAAGTCCCATAATTTTTCTCCTTGGGCCTGAGGCATGGAAGCCTGATCTACGAATAGTGAGTCCAACCAAATTTTCACATCCAATTCAAGGTTGTAGTCACTAAAATAAAGGGTTGCATCCGTGAAATTGAATCCAAAAATTTCATCCTGATTCCTAACCCGTTGAATAACACAAAAATCACCGTTTGCTATAAAATCTTGGGTGCTATCATCCTGAACCCAATGGTAATTATTTTTAACTACCATCAATTTGTCTCCTCCGTCTATCATAGATTCTGAATGATAAACTTGCGTTCTAATTTGTTGATTTAGTCTGTTTGCTTGCTTGTTAGACCGGGTAATGTACATAACGGCATCATCCCCATATTTATCCAAATGCTCTTGATAGTGGTCGGTAAAATCAAAGCGGGAGAGGTATTGCACATCATGGTGCATCTCCAATTTAAAGAAGGGGTCTGGATTTTGCATTTGTTCTCTTAAGCGTGTGGCTTCCAATAGAATTCCAGACTGCAACTCCTGTCTAACAACTTGGTTAAGCGTTATTTTTGCAATCGTTAGATTAAAATCCATTTCAAGCCTGTCCTTGTTTAAGGCGGGGCTGTTTTCCGCTCCAACCGGTGGAAGCTGCGCCTCGTCTCCAACCAAAACCAACCGACAGCCCGTGCCCGAAAACACGAAACTCATTAAATCGTCCAGCAAACTGTTTTTGGTGAATCCGCCGCCTTCTTCGCCGATCATACTGCACTCATCAACTATAAAAACGGTGTCTTTATAGCTGTTTTTTTTAAGCGCGAAAAATTGTCCACCTCCTTTTCGCTTTTTTAATGCATAAATTACTTTGTGAATGGTATATGCCTTCTTTTTAGAGTAGGAGGAAAGAACCTTTGCAGCCCTTCCTGTAGGAGCCATTAAAACATATTTTTTACGCTCCGATGTTAAGTAATTTGCACAGGCAGCTAGCAAGGTGGTTTTTCCCGTACCCGCGTATCCATTAAGGATAACAGCGCAATTTGGCTTATTACTAGCCATAAATTTTTCGAAAGCCATCATAAAATATGATTGGTCTTCCGTGGGCTGGTATCCATGAAATTTTTTGAAGTACTTAAGCAATCCAGACATAGCTGGAGCAAGGTGTGAGATTTTTAACGGAAATAAAATTTTTTCACGAATTAACCTTTAGGTTTTTGGGGGCAACGCAATTCTGCTATTTTCGCAAACGATGAATAATATAGCAGCAGACTAAATAAATTGTAGTTTTGTTGCACTTGAATCCATTTCTATAAAATCTGCTTTATGGACAATTTAAGACAAAGCTTCGGTAAGTTTTTGTTTCCAGCTTTTTTAATAGCTGTAGGTATTGTGATGATCATTACTTCTTTGGTAATGGATCAGAATGCAAGTTTCATCTTAGGATCTACCTGTATCCTTTTGGTGGGAATAGTGAGTTTAATGTACTCATTGGATAAAATCACTAAGCAAATTCAAGGTTTCCTAACCATTGGATTGGTCTTAATCACAGGTCTATTGGTTTGGAAGGACATAGATTCTGTTCAAGAGGATATTCGTTTTGCGGATCGTAAGAAAGAAGTTTATGCTCAGGTAATTCAACGCTTAAAGGACCTTAGAGAGGTGCAGTTAACGCATAAAAAGGTAAATGGAACATTTATAGCTGAAATGGATTCTTTAATGGACTTTTTGGAAAATGGAAAGCTTCCAATTATTAAGGCTATTGGTTCGGTTCCGGATACTTTAACCGAAGAACAAGCGCTTGAGATGGGGATCATCGTGAGAGATACCATTATGGTTTCGGTTTTAGAGAACCTGTTCTTAAATCCAGATACCAGAAAAGATAGAAAGTTCACTTTCGTTAAAGACTCATTACCATATGCTCCAGTATCAGGGGTTCCATTTTGGATGAATGCTGGTACTATAGAATCTGGTGGTGTAAACACTCCAGTTTTTGAAATTAAAGACATGAAACCATTCGACAAGTTCGATACTTTGAAGGTGGGCTCAATGAACGAAGCTAGTACAAGTGGAAACTGGTCAGGAGAGTAAAATATTAGAAAGTTTTAATTCATTTGCGAAAAAGCGGTCGATATTATCGATCGTTTTTTTTAGCAGTACGGTCCAAATCTCGTGGCGTTTGCCCGAAGCTGAGGTTTGGAGCGAAGTAATCTCCCTTCCCTTCAATCAAGATCAAGTTTCTGTAGATCAGATCCACCGGGTAAAGAAATTTACTGAGGGGTACCGCATTGGACAAAATCAGGTTTACATAGGGATTTCTTCTCGGATGTATACAATAGTACCAAGAGAATTATATGATCCTGCAAAAAAAGGGGAATACCTTATAAAAAATACGGGAGCCAAGCCCATTGAATTGGGTTCTGTAATTACCTCCCCTGTTCAAATATTAGATAGTTACATCGTTTTTAATATCAGCAATACCTTAGATCATTTTCTCAATAATCATTTTCCTGGAATGGTTTTATTGCACGAGAAACAAAGCTTGGTTGCAGCTGCTTTGAGTAGACCCGAATCTTCGGAGCGTCAAATGGTGGTTAACTTCAGTGGAAACCATTTCGATATTATTGTTGTCGATCAAAGAAAAGTGAAGTTCTTTAACTCCTTTAGCTTGATGAGCACCGAGGATGTTCTTTATTATTTGCTGTTTGTTACCGAAAAATTGGGTTATGATGTAAAGTCATTAAAAATCCAGTTGTTTGGAAAAATTCCAGAGCAAATTGATAAAGAGGCCTTGCTGAAATATTTGCCTATTACCTCAAATGTAGATGAGGAAAATGAGTTCTTAAGTCTTAAATTTTTACCTAGGTGCGAATCATAGGAGGAAGTTTAAAAGGAAGAAAAATTCTATTACCCAAGAGATTTCAATCTAGGCCTACCACCGATTTTGCAAGGGAAGGGTTATTCAATTATTTAGAAAATCAATTTGACCTTTCAAGTTGTTCTGCTGCCGATTTATTTGCAGGTTCTGGAGCAATATCCTTTGAGCTGGTATCCAGAGGATGTCAGAAAGTAATTTCTCTCGAGATCGATAGGTATAATCTCCAGGCATTACATAAAAATAGAACCGAATGGGGGTTGGAATCTACTTTAACCATTTTAAGGCAGGATGCATTTAAATGGGCAAAAAAGAACAGCGAAGTTTTTGAAATAATATTTTTAGATCCACCGTTTTCCTTTCAAAGTAAGTTCCAAACATTGGTGGATAATATCCTGGCTTCCGAGAGCTTAAATTCAAATGGAAAGTTAATTTTGGAACATCCAGCAGAATGGGAAAACCAAAACTCCGATTGGAACTGTGAAACCCGAAAATTCGGTAACCAGAGTTTTTCCATTTTTGAAAAAGCGTAGTTAAAATGGAAAAGATTGCTGTATTTCCTGGGTCCTTCGATCCCATTACTAAGGGTCATGAGTCTGTTATAAAAAGGGCACTTCCCTTATTCGATCGTATAGTTGTGGCCATGGGAGTCAACACAACTAAAAATTATCTTTTTCCAAAGGAACAACGATTGGAGTGGCTTCATCAAATTTTTGAAGGTGAACCCAAGATTGAAGTACGGGAATACTCACAGCTTACCGTTGATTTTTGCAAAGAAATAGGAGCAAAGTATCTGTTAAGAGGCCTTAGAAATTCACTGGATTTTAATTACGAAAAAAACATTGCCCATATGAACCAGGCAATGGAACCCGATATTGAAACCATTTTTATTCTTACTACTCCTGATTTAGCGGCTATTAATGCCAGTATAGTCCGCGAGATTTACAAGAATAAAGGGAATATTCAGCAGTTTATTCCTCAAAAAATAAACATACCACAACCCTAATCACTTGAAATGAGATATCTAATTCTTGCCACTTTTTTATGCTTATCGACATTTGTTAAGGCCGAGACTATAGTTATAGAAGGTACTGCCGAGGCGGTGTATCACAACAAACCGTTTTACCTATGGGAAACGGGAGACGCCATTTCTGGTAAAAAACAATTGGTGGCCAAAGGTTTGGTAAATGATTTAGGGAAATTTTCCATAGAATTCGACTGTAAGAATACCAGTGAATACATATTAAGCATAGACCGTATTTCTGGGCGTTTTTATGGAATGCCAGGGCAAAATTATAGCTTGTTTTTCCCCAACCTACCAGAGGGAGTGGTGCGTACGTTCTCAGGAGCAAATGAGGTTGATCTAGTGTTTTACGACCTTACCGAAAAGGACCCTAATCTTGTAATTGGAAATTTCAATAGAAGCTTGGAGGAATTTGCAGCTTCAAATGTGGATATTGCCTTTACCAACGCCTACCTTAAAGGGTTACTCGACTTCTGGAAAGCCCAAGCAGCAAAAGTAAAAGAACTGGATGCTTTCAGTAAAAACTACGTTCATTTCGCCTGTGCAAACGCATTGTTAGATGGTGGAATGGATAAGCGTAAGATTTATGAATACTTTTTACAGGAAACTGAGCTAGTTGTTAATAACCCCGAGCTTGGCGTTTTTCTTCAGGATTATTTCAGTCAAATTTTAGAGGAAACCGATCGCTTAAGCGGTGACCAGGTAATAAAAATCACTGTAAACGTTGCCCCACGAGCGTACAAAATCCTTGAGGAACTTAAAAAGAACGACTATCTGGCTGATTTAAAATTAAGAGAGCTTGTAGCGCTACAAGGACTCAAGGAGTTATCCAGCCTAGAAGGATACAACAAAAAGAACATCGTTGATTTGGTAAACCAAATAGAGGTGAGGTCTATTTACGAAGATGTAAAAAGGGTAGCAAAAAATTTAAGCTATCAGTTAACATGGCTAAAGCCTGGCTTTAAACTTCCCGATTTTGAATTAAAATCCGTAGACGGTGAATTGGTTACTCCTGAGAAATTTGTGGGTAAACCAACCATGTATTTTTTCTGGGCGCCATGGAGTACAACATCCCTAAATGAGATGGTGCAATTGGTTGCCGATCAGCCTAATTGGAAAAAGGACATGAACGTTGTATTGGTTTCTGTTGCAGAGAGTAAAGAAGCCGAATTAACTGCGTTAAATGCGGTTCCCAACAACAATTTTGTAAAGCTTAATACAAGAAACCAGCCAGAGGTAATAGAAACCTATCAGATTAAATCAGTTCCCCATTTCCTTTTGGTAGACAAAGATGGGAAAGTGGTTAGACATTATGCCTCTTCTCTGGATGAAATAAGAGGCACCTTCAAAAAGCTTCCTTAACCTATCGTTTTAATTTCCATTTGCTCGCAATAGTGCTGGCAAAGGTCGATAATGTTAAAAAACGAATTTCTATAAACTATGGAAAGGTTTTCTGGATGAAACCAGGAAACCTTTTCTATTTCCTCCTCCTCTTGAGGGATAGGTTCGGTACTCTCTGGTAATAAATCCATTAAGAACCAATGTGAGGTTTTTAAAATGGGTTTGCCCTTTTCAAAATACACATGGTAAGTGGTTTTAAATATTTCCGAATCAGATAGGGCCACATTTATCCCACATTCCTCCTCAACTTCGCGTATAGCCGTCTCTGAGATAGATTCCCCTTTTTCGGTTTTACCCTTAGGAAGATCCCACTTTTTTCGTCGATAGATGAAAAGAAGTTCTCCTTTTTCATTCCTCACCAATCCTCCCCCAGCACTTATGTTTTTAAATAGATCTTGGAAAATCATCCAACATTGTTCTATATCATAAGCGTAAATCCAAAGTAATTGATCTTTATCTGTTAGATGCGTCTTAATTGCATTTTCTAAAGAACTTTTTTTGGTAAAAACCAATTTTTTTACGGCTTTTTTTTGCTCAAATAAACTAGCCCTGTTAGTTATCACTAAAGGGTTTCCATTGATGAAAACTTTATACATTTGCTCCATGAAAGAGGGTAACGAGTCGGAGCTGAAAGTAGCTGAATTTCTTCTTAAAATCAAAGCGGTACAGTTAAATCCGGAAAATCCTTTTACTTGGGCTTCCGGTTGGAAATCTCCAATTTACTGCGACAATAGAAAAATTCTTTCTCACCACAGTATTAGAACCTATGTTCGACAAGAGATGGTAAAAAAAATAGAGGCAGAGTTTTCTCAGCCTGATTGTATTGCTGGGGTTGCCACAGGTGGAATTCCTTTAGGAGTTTTGGTTGCTCAAGAATTGGGCTTACCGTTTGTTTACATCCGTAGCAAAGCCAAAGAACATGGTGCTAAGAAGAGAATTGAAGGCGAAATCCATGAAGGTGCCAAAGTAATCGTAATCGAAGATTTGATTTCTACAGGTAACAGTTCTTTAAGTGCAGTTGAAGCATTGAGAGATGAAAATGTGGACGTACGTGGGTTGGTAGCGGTTTTCGATTATGGATTTGAGCTTGCCAAAAAGAACTTTAAAGCACACGAGTGTAAATACTTTAGCTTGTGCAACTACGAAACACTTATCCATCAAGCAATAGAAACTAATTACATAAGACCGGAGCAAAAGGAAACTTTGATGGAGTGGAGAATGAGCCCGGATAATTGGAAAGGGAAATAGATGACCACAATAGAAAGTAAAAAAGTAGCGTTGAGCTGCACTCCAGAAGAGGCCTTTAAGTTCGTGACTGATATGAACAATTTTGAGCAGTTGCTACCCATGGAAAGGGTAGATGCTTTTACCAGTACCGAAGATGAATGTTCATTTAAGGCACAGGGTTCTTTTCACATAGGTCTACAAAAACAAAATACCACCGAGTTTTCTAAAATAGAACTGGTAAGTACCCCAAAATCGGCAATCAAGTTTAATCTAGATGTGTTCATCGATCAAACTGCAGATGGATGTGAGGTGTACCAAATTTGTAATGCTCAACTAAACCCATTTTTAAAGATGATGGTTGAGAAACCGCTGAATAATCTATTCGATTTTATTGCGGATAGAATGAAAGCTATTCACGGTTAGTTAAGAGCTGTACTTCTTTAATATCGCAAAGAATTTCTTTTTGAATTGGGGTTATGCATTCTAAGATTAACATTCCGGATGCGTTAACCCCTTTTATTTTCCCCTCTATTTCTCCCATAATATGGTGTTTATACCTAAGTACACCATTAAATCCTAGTAGGTTTTTATAATACAACTTTCTTATCTGGTCCTCCCTCTCTACCGAGAAAAAAGGAAGAGAATCTAAGAGGGAAGCCGTCATTTTTGTTCCCAGTTCAACTAGGTTAAATTCCTTTCCTAAAAGCTGAATTAGACTTGTAGCACCCTCAGGAACTTCGGTGTTACTGTTAACATTAATTCCAATACCGAGTATACTTGAGGAAATATTTTTTCCCTGTATTTGATTTTCAATCAGAATCCCGCTGAGTTTTTTGAAATCGACCACAATATCGTTTGGCCATTTAATTTTTGCATTCTCAATTCCTAAATCTTTAAAAAAAGAAATGACCCAGTTACTAAACCACATCGACCAAATAGGTGCCGATTTAGACGGGATATTGGGAAAAGCTATAAAACTGCAGGCCATGTCCTTATTTGGCGCACAAAGCCACGAATTACCACGCTGCCCTCGGCCACTTACCTGATTAAATGTCATTATTGCAGTTGGCTCTGCCGTATTAGCCTCCCTCAACAAATTGGCAGCATAATTGTTGGTAGAGTTAACCTCGGTAAGGAATAAAATATTTTTCAAGACCTAGATAATTATCAAAAGTTCATAAAGGTTTGGTGTACGACCCCTTTGGAGACGTTTTACTAGACAAGATTAATTACATTTAACCCGAAATTAGAAAAGGATTAATGCCCGATAAAGAAATAAAAAAATTACCTGCCATCGTGCAATCGGCAATAAAGGGAATTCAAGACGTAAAAGGAAACGATATCGTTTACATCAATCTCTCCAAATTAGAACATCGTTGTTGCGATCATTTCATTGTTTGTCACGGAAATTCTAATACTCAAGTTAGTGCTATAGCCAACGCTGTGGAGTTCGAAACTAGGGAAGAATTAAATTTGAGACCCATCCACAGAGAAGGAATTGCGAATGCAGAATGGGCGCTATTGGATTATGGCGAATTGGTGGTGCATATTTTTCACCGCGATAAGAGATTGCATTATAACATTGAAGAGTTGTGGTCGGATGGCGAACTCTTAAAAATTGAAGACGAAGTAGAGGTTTAATATGGCTAAGAATAAAGATTCTGAAAAGAACCAATATAAGAAGGTGAAGGAAAGACTAGGTGGTTCGGCTCCTAAAAATGGAGGCAAAGGTCAAGGACCTAAAAAACCATATAATTTTTATTGGATTTACGCTGTGGTACTTGTAGTACTGGTAGCTGTAAATGTATTTAATGTATCTAGCGGATTGGTGAATACCACCTACAGCGATTTTAAAGAAATGGCTGAAAGTGGAGATGTTAGGAAAGTGGTTGTTTTTAATGAGAAAACTGCGGAGGTAACATTAACCAAGGAGGCTCTTGAGAAAGAGAAATACAAAAAGAAAATTAAGCCACCACTTATTGGTGGAGTGAATACAGGACCTCATTATACCTTTAATCTTCCACCTGGAAAAGATGTTGTATCTGAAGAGCTGGAGCGATTTAGATCAGAGTCTAAAATTGAAACTGTAGATTACCAAACACGTGAAGACTGGGGTAAAGACCTTATTCAATGGCTATTATTCCTTGGGATTATTATAGCGTTTTGGGTAATCATAATGCGCCGTGTTTCTGGTGGAGGTGGTCCAGGAGGACAAATCTTTAACTTCGGGAAAAGTCGTGCTCAAGTTTTTGAGAAAGGTAAAAGCACTAATGTAACCTTTGCAGATGTTGCGGGACTAGATGAGGCTAAAGAAGAGGTTCAGGAAATTGTAGAGTTCCTTAAGAACCCTAAAAAATATACCGACTTAGGAGCGAAAATTCCAAAAGGAGCATTACTAGTAGGACCTCCGGGTACCGGTAAAACCTTACTGGCGAAAGCCGTTGCCGGAGAGGCTAAGGTTCCCTTCTTCTCTTTGTCTGGTTCCGATTTTGTTGAAATGTTTGTTGGAGTTGGAGCAAGTAGAGTTAGAGACTTGTTTAAGCAGGCTAAGGAAAAAGCCCCCTGTATAATTTTTATTGATGAGATCGATGCTATTGGTAGAGCCCGTGGAAAAAATGTAAACGTGGGATCTAACGACGAGCGAGAAAATACCCTTAACCAACTACTAACCGAGATGGATGGTTTTGGTACAAATTCTGGGGTAATATTACTTGCCGCAACCAACAGGGCTGACGTACTAGATAGAGCATTATTAAGAGCAGGACGCTTTGATCGCCAGATCTATGTTGATATGCCCGATTTAAATGAGCGGAAGTCTATTTTTAAGGTGCATTTAAGACCAATTAAGGTTTCTGAAGAGGTGGATGTAAACTTCTTGGCAAAACAAACACCTGGATTTTCAGGTGCGGATATTGCCAATGTATGTAACGAAGCTGCTTTAATTGGAGCAAGACGAAACAAAAAGCTTGTTGATAAACAAGATTTCCTGGATGCCGTAGATAGAATTATTGGTGGTTTAGAGAAGAAAAATAAAATCATTACCCCTAAGGAGAAGGAAACTATAGCCTTTCATGAGGCAGGTCACGCTACCGTGAGTTGGTTATTAGAGCATGCATCACCTTTGGTTAAGGTTACTATTGTTCCTAGGGGACAAAGTTTAGGTGCGGCTTGGTATCTTCCAGAGGAGAGACAGATAACCACACGTGCACAAATTTTGGATGAAATGGCCGCTGCGCTTGGAGGTAGAGCTGCAGAGGATATTGTTTTTGGAGAAATCTCTACGGGAGCACTTTCCGACCTTGAAAAGGTGACGAAACAGGCCTATGCAATGGTTAAGATTTATGGATTGAATGATAAAATTGGAAATATTTCATTCTACGACCGTCAGCAAGAATATCAGTTCCAAAAGCCTTATTCAGAGGAAACGGCACGGGTTATGGACCACGAGGTGCACGAAATAATCGAAGGCCAATATAAAAGAGCAAAGGATTTACTTTCCAAGCATCAAGCAGAATTAGAAAAGCTCGCTAAAAAGCTGTTGGAGAAAGAAGTAATCTTTAAGGAAGATTTGGAGGAGATTTTTGGAAAACGACCTTGGCAATCATCGCAGGATGATGCGGATATTAATGGTGAAAAGGTAGTAGCTGTGGATCAGCAGGGAGATAAAATTGCTGGAAAATCTAAAGATAATCCAGAAGAAGAAAGTGCGGCCCCAGTGCCAAAGGATGATAATACATCCACAGATCAATAATTCTTTTAAAAATCCGGCTCAGGCCGGATTTTTTTTATTCCAATTGAAGGCAAAAATTAACTTTGTCGGCTTATTGGATAAATAAGCCCATTTTGTCGAAACTTATTACCCGTGCTCTAAGTGGTGCCTTGTATGTTGCACTTGTTGTTGGTTCTGTCTTAACGGGAGCGTATGGGTTATACATCCTTGGTGGCCTTTTGCTTTTCTTTGCAATAAAAGAGGGGGGGGATTTGGTTAAATTCAATGGCCCCAAAGCTATTTTGATTGTTCCAGGGTTGATTTTGTACAATTTTCTTGTGCTAAACCGACTGCTAGAGCTCAATGTGCCATCCGAATTGTGGATGATATTGCTTCCATTTTTTTATGGAGTAATCTTACTTACCAAGGCTGAATCTGGAGCTCAATGGGCAAGTAAACAGTCTTTCCTATTTCTGTACATTGTCTTCCCTGTATCGTTATTTGTACCATTATATTCTCAACTAGAGATTTCCCATTCAGGACTATTAATCCTTTATGTTTTCATTACAATTTGGGCTAATGATACTTTCGCCTATTTGTCAGGGTCTGCATTGGGTAAGCATAAAATTTGGCCTGCAGTCTCTCCAGGTAAATCTTGGGAAGGATTTGCTGGTGGTTTTGTCGCTTCTTTGGTTGTTGGTTATATAGCTGGATTAAATTTTAGCATCCTTACTATAGGTGAGGGCCTTATATTTGGAGGGCTAATTTCATTGTTCGCTACGATTGGAGATTTCTTTGAATCGGCATTAAAACGCCATGCTGGCGTTAAGGATTCTGGAAATATCCTACCTGGTCATGGTGGAATTTTAGATAGAATAGATTCTATTCTATTTGTAATACCTGCTGTATTTGCATATTTACTATTACTTCAGAAAATTACCTTTTAGATGAAACTACATAAAGAAGGAACTAAGATCCTTGTAATTACTACCATCCTTACGATTTTATTATCGGCAGGATTTTATTTTGGCTTGGCTTCGATAAGTATTTGGCTTTTTGCCATTCTTGAATTGGCCCTAATAATTTTTGTGGTATTAATTTTTAGATTTTTCAGGGTTCCCAAGCGCTCGTGCCCAAATGAAGAAGGGGTAATATATGCTCCAGCTGACGGTAAGGTTGTAGTTATTGAGGACGTTGAAGAAAATGAGCACCTAAAGGAAAAAAGAACCCAGGTTTCAATCTTTATGTCTCCGCTAAACGTGCATGTAAATTATTACCCAATTGCAGGAGAAGTATCGTACACCAAGTATCATCCGGGTAAATTTTTGGTGGCATGGCATCCTAAGTCATCAACAGAAAACGAGAGAAGTACTGTAGGGTTTAAGACTAAATCTGGGGTAGAAATTATTATGCGCCAGATAGCTGGTGCAGTGGCTAGAAGAATTATTACTTATTCTAATGTTGGTGAATATTTTTCTGGTGGTGACCAGTTCGGTTTTATAAAATTTGGATCTAGGATCGATATTTTTCTACCAACCGACGCCGAAATTTTGGTTAACCTGGAGGATAAAACCGTAGGATCTGAAACACCTATCGCACGGTTAAAGTAAGTTCAGATTTATTCTCTGACTAGAGGGATAATATCATTAAGGTCGGACACCTGTTTTACCCTGGTTTTTCGGTATTCGGTAGAAAACCAAATTGGAGTAAAACCAAATTGTTTTGCTCCCCTAACGTCGGCATTCCAGTCGTCTCCGATATAGAAACAGTTTTCCTTATCTGGGGAGCCCGCAAGGTTCCATGCCATTTCAAATATTTTACTCGAAGGCTTTTGGGCATTAGCCATATCGCTAGTCACCATGTTCTGAAAATAGTCTTGTAAACCACTTTCTTTAAGCTTTATTTTTTGGGTAGCCGTAAAGCCATTGGTAATTATGTGAAGTGGAAAATCCTTTGCTAACGAGTCAAGAACTGATAAAGCATTGGGAATAAGATTTTTTTTCTTGGGACATTCACCCAGGTAATAGGTGCTTATTTGCTTAGCGAGATTTTCGTTTTCCAAGCCAAAAGATCTCAAGGTATTATAAAATCTATCTACTCGCAGTGATTCCCTTTCTATTTCACCCGCGGCATATTTTGCCCAATAACTACGATTAATTTTTTCGTAGTATTTATAAAATGGATCAAACGAAATCCCAAAATGTTCTTCCAATTTAAATTCAACAACAATACTGGCAAGGGTTTCTTTGCTATTGCTGTCAAAATCCCAAAGCGTACGATCGAGATCAAAAAATAGGTGCCTTTTTAAGTCCAAAGCGATTTAAGTCCGTTTACTATGGGTTCTGAAAAGTAGGTGAGTACAACCGTCCAAAAGGCACAAACTACAATGTATTTTATCCAAATGTACTTGTCGTGTTTAAAGTACTTAGATGCCAGTAGTGCAGAAATCGGAATAGAAATAATTGGGATGAGTGCTGCAATTCCCCATGCTCCAAATTTGTTTTTTAGACTCACAATTTTCCTGTTTTTCTTGGTGAACACAGGTTTCTTTTTCTTGCTGGGGAATTTCTCTCTAAAGAATTTTTGAATTCTAGTGCCAGCATAGAACAAAACCAAGCACCAGAAACTCGAAGCTCCGAAAACGAAAAGTACAGACTCCAGCTTCGATAAACCCAAAGCCAAAGCACTTCCAGGTCCTAAAACAAATTTTGCACCTACTAAGAACCATAGTAGGATCATCCCTCCAATCTTCTCCATCAATATTTTTTAATCCTTGTAGCCAAAGGCCAAGTCTCCTGCATCACCTAAACCGGGTACAATAAACGAATTTGCAGTCATTTCTTCATCAACGGCGCCCAGCCAAAAATTGGTTTTTGCGGGAAAATGTTCTTGAGCAAACTCTAATCCCTCCTTACTAGCAATTACCGCTACTACGTGTATTTTAGAAGGAGTTCCCAATTCTCTTAAAGCGCGATAAACTTTGGTAATTGATGTCCCAGTAGCAAGCATCGTATCGCAGAGTATAAGTTCTTTTCCTTCTAGATCTGGGCAGCTAAGGTATTCCACTTCAACCTCAAAACCATCATCATTTTTAGAAGGGTTTCTATAGGCAGAGATAAATCCTGAGTCTGCTTTATCAAAAACACTTAATAGTCCTTCGTGTAATGGTAGGCCTGCTCTTAAAATTGTAGTAATAATCGGCCAGTTTTCTGGAACTTGAACCTCGGTAATCCCTAAAGGGGTCTCAACTTCCACCTTTTTGTAGTCGGTAGTTTTAGAAATTTCATAAGCCATTAAGCTTCCTACTCTCTTTAGGTTTTCGCGGAATCTAAGTCTGTCCTTTTGAATTGTGGAACTGCGTAATTCGTATAGGTACTGATTAAGGATGCTGTGCTTTTCTCCAAGAATTTCTACCATACAGAGGTTTTTTCTGAAATATACAAGTTATCCAAAGCATTATTGGGAACTACAATAGATTTTCATCTGCAAAACTCAAATATTGGTCATTGGAAATAATGAGGTGATCCAAAAGGGTAATATCTACCAATTTCAGGGCCTTTTTTACTTTTTCGGTCAAAGCCATGTCGTTGGAACTTGGTTTTAGATTGCCTGATGGATGGTTATGACTTATAATAACACCGCTAGCCAGAACCTGTATGGCTGGCTTTAAGATGAGTCTTACATCTACCACGGTGCCCGAAATACCGCCACTACTTATTTTAAATTGTTCTATCACGCTATTAGCCCTATTGAGGAGTAATACATGAAATTCCTCATGGGGTAAATCTAAATAGCTGGGACAAAGTAGATCAAAGGCCATTTTGCTAGAGGCAATGCGATCTTTGCTTTTTTTGGCAGGAAAGGTCCTTCTTCTGCTTAGCTCAATACATGCAGCTATGGTTACGGCTTTTGCGGTTCCGATGCCTTTAAATTTAAGGAAATCCTTTGTGCTAAGGGAGGCTAGGCGATCGACATTATTGTCGCAGGCGTTAAGAATTTCTCGTGCTAAATCTAGAGCGCTTTTACTCCGGGTTCCCGAACCAAGTAGGATGGCAAGAATTTCTGCGTTGGAAAGGGATTTAGAACCCTGTTGTAATAGCTTTTCACGTGGTTTGTCGTCTGTAGCCCACGCTTTAATAGAAGTGGTGGTAGTCATGGTAGGATTTTCAATATCCTACAAAATAAAAAAAGCGACCCAATTTTGGATCGCTTTTCAAACATTCTTTAGAACTGTAACTCTTAAAGTGAGTTTACGTGTAGAGTAAGTTTCGACTTCAAGTTAGATGCTTTGTTGTCGTGGATAATGTTTTTCTTAGCCAACTTATCCAACATAGAACTAACTAGTGGCAATTGCTTTTCAGCTTCAGCTTTGTCTGTCAAAGCACGTAAAGCACGAACTGCGTTTCTAGCAGTCTTGTGGTAGTACTTGTTCTCTAATCTTTTCTTCTCAGAAGAACGGATTCTTTTTAATGCAGACTTGTGATTTGCCATCTCTTCTTTTCTCTCTTGTTCTTTAGTAGCCCGTAGGGGAATCGAACCCCTGTTTCCAGGATGAAAACCTGGCGTCCTAACCCCTAGACGAACGGGCCGTTGTTCAAATCGGTGGCAAATATACGCGCTTTTCTGATTCTACAACAAAAAATTGAAAAAAAAATTAGTAGGCCCTTGCAAAAAGTACTCTAAACTTGCTTGGAGCCCCCGTCAATACACAGTTTCCGTCCTCTAATTTTTTTTCTAATGGGATGCATCTTATCGTCGCTTTGGTAGCTTCTTTGATCTTCTGCTCGGTTTCTGCAGTTCCATCCCAATGCGCAGATATAAATCCACCCTTTTCAATTTGCTCTTTAAACTCATCCCAACTATTAACCTCGGTTATGGAGTTGTCTAATCTTTCTTTTGCTTTTGTGTAGAGATTCTTTTGGATTTCCTCTAACAAGTACTCAACGTGGTTGGCAACTTCTGCCAATGGAACAAGGTTTTTCTCTCCTGTATCTCTTCTTGCAATTTCCACAGTGCCATTTTCAAGGTCTCTAGGCCCCATAGCAATACGCACAGGAACTCCTTTTAACTCGTACTCAGCAAATTTCCAACCTGGCTTTTTAGTATCATCGTCATCGAAACTAAATGAAATGCCTTTCGCCTTAAACTCTTCTTTGAGTTTATCAGCAACCTCGGCTACACCATTAAGTTGCTCTTCCGATTTATATATAGGCACCATTACTACCTGCTGAGGAGCTAGTTTTGGAGGTACGATTAAACCATTATCATCTGAGTGCATCATTATTAATGCCCCCATTAATCTGGTAGATACACCCCAGCTCGTAGCCCAAACATATTCCTGGCCACCTTCTTTGGTAGCGTATTTTACATCAAATGCTTTTGCGAAGTTTTGCCCTAAGAAATGTGAGGTGCCGGCTTGTAACGCTTTTCCATCCTGCATAAGAGCTTCTATACAATATGTTTCCAAGGCACCTGCGAAGCGCTCCGACTCAGACTTGATTCCTTTAATTACAGGCATGGCCATAAATTCCTCCGCAAAGGTGGCGTACACATCCAACATGCGCTCAGTCTCCTCAATGGCTTCTTCTTTAGTTGCGTGTGCAGTGTGTCCTTCTTGCCATAAGAATTCCGCAGTTCTCAAAAATAAGCGGGTTCTCATTTCCCAGCGTACCACATTCGCCCATTGATTAACCAGGATGGGAAGATTACGGTAAGAGCGGATCCATTTCTTATAGGTGTTCCAAATTATAGTTTCAGAAGTAGGCCTTACGATAAGCTCTTCCTCCAATTTTGCATCTGGATCAACAATTACACCCTTTCCATCTGGATCGTTTTTTAGACGGTAATGGGTAACAACAGCACATTCTTTGGCAAAGCCCTCAACGTGGTTGGCCTCTTTGCTTAGGTAGGATTTAGGAATAAACAGTGGGAAGTATGCATTAACGTGTCCTGTTTCCTTAAACATTTTATCTAGTGCATCCTTCATGGCTTCCCATATTCCAAATCCGTATGGTTTTATAACCATGCAACCTCGTACATCACTGTGTTCGGCAAGGTCTGCGTTAATTACAATATCATTGTACCACTGAGAATAATCTTTAGATCTTGTAGCTATTTTTTGGCCCATTGAAAGTTTGGTATAATAGTTGTTACTTTTAGCGTGGTCAAAGGTAGTATAAATCAAATCTTTTTGATCGTTTGTACGTTGTAGAATAAAAAGGAGCACATTATGAAAACAATAAAATTTTTGATGTGGATAGCACTTGTAACAGGAGTTTATTCTTGTACAGTGTATAACGGTGTTAGTTACGTCGATCCCATCTACAGTTCTCATCCAGATGTGGTGAAAAAACCAGCTCCTGTTGTAGAAGAACCGGTGTACTACGATGATATTCAGGATGATACTTATTCTGAGTCATACGTAGATGAAAATGGAACTACCATTAATAATTATTACGGTACCACCTATAACAGCAGCTACGCTGGAAGGATTAACCGATTTAGAAGGGTGAATCCCGGTTTTGGATATTTCAGCCCGATGTATAATCCAGGCTGGAATTTTGGTTTTGGATTTAATTCATGGGGAGGGTCATCATTTTATATGGGATATAATTCGGGCTTTTACGATCCTTTCTGGGATCCATTTTGGTCTCCTTTTGCTTATGATCCTTGGTTCTGCCCTAGTCCATGGGGCTGGAATGCTTGGAGACCATACTCTTATTGGAGACCTTATTATGCCCCCGTATATGCTTATGGCGATTTTTATGGACCGGGAAACGTAAGAAGGAACCCGGCTAGGTACGGTACCATTCCACGTACCAGAAGTGGTTTTGGATCTGATGATGGTAGGCGTTCTAACGCTCCGGTTGGAATCTACAAAAGTGGTTCAACCAATGATAGACCTACATATAATAATAGAGGAACAAGGTCGGGTGCACAATCAGGAACTACAAGGAAAAACGAACCTAGTAAACCGAGCAACCAGGGTGTTCAACGTCCTACGGCTAGACCAAATTCCCCATCGGGAACCCAAAGACCAACTACAAAACCCAGCTCTCCTGGGGTGCAGCGCCCTATGACTAGACCTTCTACTCCTTCGGGAACGCAACCTTCTACCAGGCCAACACCTCCACCAAGAGGGAGAAGCTATCAACCTAGAACTGAAAATGTTTTAGACGATAACGATAGACCTGCAAATACAGTTCGTAATAACAACAGTGGTACCCGGTCTGTGCAAAGACCGCAGACGCAGCAAAGGAGATCTAGGTCTACCTACCAGCGCTCGAGTAGTCCAAATAGAAGTGGATCTAGTGCGAGACCTCGAAGTAGTAATTCAGGGAGATCAAGTGGTTATTCTAGATCCTCCGGAAGTTCAAGGTCTAGTTATTCGAGACCCTCAGGTGGAAGTTCGAGGTCTTCAAGTCCTGCGAGATCAAGCAGATCATCAAGGTCGTCAAGACCTAGGTAGGTTAAGCTTTTCATGAATTAAAAAATCCCCACAATGAAGAATTATTTAAAGGTGCTGCTAGGGCAGCTTGTAATAGTATTGTTTGGTTTTTCCGAGACCTATGGGCAATCGGTACTTGATCCCTACTACTTTTCGGGTAGTGGACCAGTAGGAACTGCACGTTATACCTCAATGGGAGGAGCCTTTGCAACTTTAGGAGGCGATATTTCAGGTGTTTCAACTAACCCAGCTGGTGGAGCAGTATTTGTAAATCATCAAATCGATTTATCTCTTGGGATCGCAGGTTTTGAAACGCAGGTAGATAGAGGAGAAGGAACCCGATTTCAAATTAATATGCCTTCAGCGGGTGTGATGTTTAGTATTCCGGTAGCAGAATCGAAGTGGAAGGCCATTAATTTTGGACTCACCTCTAGTCGCATTAAAAACTTTGGAAGAAACATCGAGTATAGCGACCAAGTTAATGCTCCAAATTCTTTTGTCGATTTTCTTTTAGCGGATGCAGGCACCATTCCTCCCAGCGAACTGGCTGATAATTCATTCTTCGGTGCGATGGCTTACGATACTTATATCCTAGAATGGGATGAAAATACGGGTTCGTATTATACCTATGCGGGTGGAAGTTCGGAGCAACGAGTAATTTACAAGCGTGCAGGTAGGAATACAGATTACGATTTAAATTTTAGCGCTAATTACGACAACCGATTGTATCTAGGAGTAAACCTAGGAGTTGGGAATATGGAAATTAAGGACGAAATGCAAAACATAGAGTCCTTTAATGATACCTTAGAAAAGGTGGAGTTTAGAGATGATCTTATTCGATCTGGAAGTGCTTTGCTATTTAAGTTGGGGGCAATTTACCGGGTTAATAAAAATATCAGGGTAAGTGCATTTTATCATGCTCCAAGGCATTACCGTTTATTAACGACCTATACCGCTAGGTTGGAGTCAGGTTTCGAAGATAATTCGGGTTACCGAATCAATGATGGTTTTGAATTCGAATACCTACTGAGATTACCTTCGCGTTATGGAGGAGGGGTAGCAGTAGTGCTTCCAAAAGCAGGGGTATTCTCTATTGAGGCCGAAAAAACAAGACTTCAAAATGCCTTTTTGGGTTATTACGATCCCGGCGATGGTGCCTTTGATGCCGATAAATCTTTCTTTAACAGCGAAAACGTAGATATAGCTCAGAATTATGTTGATCTAATAAGCATTAGGGCGGGAGCGGAAATCAAAATTTCCAATGTGGCATTACGTGCAGGAATTAATTACCAAAGTCAACCATTTGCTAACAAAACCGATGCATTGCTAAGCAGATACAAACCGAGAATGTTCTATACCGGTGGGATAGGACTAAGGTTGAATAAGAATACCAGCCTTGATTTCTTTGGGACCTACGCTTCTTACAGAGAAAACTTTTTTCCATATAGCGGGGGCTTAAATAAGGAAATTAAAATTTCAGAAATATCAATCGGGACGGGACTTAGCCTGTACTTTTAGTCTATAGAATTACCAGTCGAACTCAACAGCAACCATTTCAATTTGGAATTTGCGCTGAACTCGGTTGGTAATTTCTCTTTTTAGGAATCGATATTCATAGATTTCTCCGGGGTAGAGCTTTAGGCGGATAATCGCCGCATTCTTTTTCTCGGCAATTTGCCATACCTGGATTTTATCCACCGCCACTATGGTATCGAACTTATTATATAAATCTGTCCTGATTTTTTTAGGCAAATTCTTATTTGGACAGAGGTCTAACAGTAATCCTCCCGAAATCCAAATGGTTCCAAAACTCCAGCGGGCAACTACGGCAGTTATTATTAACCCCAAAATACCAGAGAAAAAATATAGCTGGGTGGCCCAAATGATTCCAACAACCAATATTAATAAGGTAGAAAGTAAGGCGTTTGCCAAAAAGTGCGTTCCAAGGTTCTTTTTTTGAGATTGAGTATTCTTTGTTCCTTGAAGAAATAATAAGGAAATAAAGTTGGTACAGACATCCAAGAGTGCAATCTCCATAAGAAACTCTATGGTGTGAACTTCGGGGAACAGTACCTGGTTGATGGAGTAGTATCCCACAATAAAACAGATAAACAGCATGCTAATTCCTGCTGAAAAATCGAATAGGTTGGATAATTTACCATAGCCAAGGGGGTAATTTGGATTGCAACCTTTTTCGGTAAATCTTTTCTGAAGCCTTTCGGATACAACTGATAATAGATGACTTAGGGTCCGAAGCGAACAGGCAAGGATGATTAAATTTTCCAGGATAAATCCATAGAAGACTTCAAAAAGAAAAACTAATCCAGGAATTAGCAGCGCAAAGGAAAAGATGTTGTTAGGTTCTAACCTATTGCGGTTTAGGGAAATTGGAAATGAAGTTGTCGTCATAATTTGCCATTTGAAATTATGACTGAAAACAACAGATTACGCTTTAACCAAAAACGAGCTAAAGATTATTATTGGGTAAAAAAAAGGTCACCCTAAAGTGACCTTTCTTATTTACTGCATTTTGGATTCGACAAAGCTTGCCAATTCCTTTATATAATTTGGGCTAAAGTCGAACCTAATTCCTGCGGTTTTGTATATCTCTGGGATGGTCTTGGTGTAACCTAGGCTTAATGCTTTTTTAAATTTCTCAAGCGTTTCCGATGGATTTTTTTCATAGTTCATCCAAACCGCTATTGCTCCCAACTGCGCAAACCCATATTCTATGTAGTAGAAGGGAACTTCGAAAAGGTGCATTTGTTTCTGCCACATTTTTTCGAGGTATTTTTCGCAGCCACTGTAGTCTACTACATCGGGGTGGAATTCTTTAAATATCTCAATCCAGGCTTTGTTTCTATCCTTTTCAGAATGTTGTGGGTTCTCGTAAATCCAGTGCTGGAATTTATCGATGGTTGCTACCCATGGTAATACGTCTAATACACGCTCCAGCTGATCTGCTATGGCTCGTTGGAGGTCATCAGAATTCGGGTAAAAATCTTCCCAACCGGCAACCATACTAATAAGCTCGGTGCTCATACTGGCAAGCTCTGCAACTTCAGATGGGAAGCTTTTAAATCCAGTTACTTTGAAATCTTTTGTTAGAAAAGAATGTACCGCATGTCCTCCCTCGTGCATCATGGTAATTACATCACTATGTGTACCAGCGGCGTTCATAAAGATAAATGGAACACCTATTTCATAAAGGGGGTAATTGTATCCTCCTGGAGCTTTTCCTTTTCGCGACTCCAAATCCAAATGCCCCATCTTATCCATTATTTTGAGGCAATCCGAGAAATATGGATCAATTTTCGCAAAAACATTAACCGATTTTTCGAGTAGTTCTTTTCCATCCGTAAATGGGGTGAGAGGCTCTTTTCCAATTGGATCTACAGCTAAATCCCATGGCTTTAGACTTGATACACCTAGCTTTTCCCTGCGCTCTTCTAGCATTTTCCCTACTAATGGAACAATATGCTTTTTCACGCTTTCGTGGAAGCTTTTGCAGTCTTCTACACCATAATCAAACCTGCCCATGGATTTGAATTTATAGTCCCTGAAGTTTTCGAAGCCTGCATTTTCTGCTACTTTCTGGCGTTTGCTCACCAGTTTGTCAAATAGGCCATCAAGTTTTTCCCTATCCTCAAATCTTCTTTCTTGGATTTTAAAGTAGGCTTCTTCTCTAATTTTTCGGTCTGTCTTCTTCAGCAACTTACCTGCTTGCTGCATGGTAAGCTCTTTGCCATCCCACTCCACGGTCATGGCTCCGCTTATGGCGCCAAATTCTTTTGATAGATTGGAGATTTCGGTGAAAAGGGCAATGTTTTCCTCGCGGTATATCTCTATATCCTTGGCGATATTTCGGAAGTAATTTTTGTAAAGTAAGCTTTCTGGTAACCTTTCTTTTCCCGGTGCAGCTTGGATTTTTTTGTTAAGTCTATCTCCAATTGGGGCTATTTTCGGTTGAATTTCGTTGATGAAGTAGGTGTAATTATCAACGTATTCCTTGTTGGCCGTGTCGCATGTCATGCGAATATATCTCCAAGCTCCTGCTTCTTCTAAAACGGCTTCAACCTCGCTCAAGTCGAAAATGAAATTTTCTAAATCTGCAGCATTTTCAATAACACGCTCTTCTAACTGCTCAAGAAAAGGAGCAATATCTTCCCACTTTTCAATTTTTAAGTCTAGTGGAAGAAATCTTCTTGTTTTTCTTTCTACAACTTCCATATCTTTGGGTACAAAAAAAGGAGGCGAACCTCCTTTTTGATTATTTTTTGTCTTCTGTATCGTCGCTTTCTTCAATAATTTCAGCATCCTCAGTTGGAGCAGAAACCTCTTCGAAGTAATCGTTTTCGTGAAGGAGGTTGTACCAAGCAAATAACTTTTTTAGATCCGAGGCGTAAACTCGTTCTCTGTCAAAATCTGGCAAAACCTTCTCGAATAACCCTTCAAGCTCCTCATTGGAGGCCTTTGGATTTTCTACTTTTTTTCCTCCTTGCACTTCATAGATTTTTGGGAAAATCTCTTTTAGAGGCACATCCTCTTCGTACGTGTACATGGATATATCTTCTAAAGCACTGATTTTGTGTGTGGCAAGGGCTGGAATTCTTTTCCCATCAATTAAAGACTCCACAAGAAGTCCCTTCATTGATCTACTTACTATTTTATATAAACCAGGTTTACCGGCAATTGCAATTATTCCTTCTAAATTCATTCTTGTCTATTTCGGGCGCCAAAAATAAGAATCATTATCTCAATTAATAGCGCTTCAAATTAATTCCACGAAAAAAGTCCTCTCAGAATATCTAATGAGGCTTTGGCCATTTTGTTCTCGTTATCTAACATTGGGTTTATTTCAACGATCTCTAAGGCACAAACTTTAGGGCTGTTTAAGAGTGTTTTTAACAAAGTAGTGGCTTCGTCCTTAGTGTATCCATTTTTTACGGGAGTCCCAGTTCCCATCGAAACAGAAGGGTCCATGCTGTCCACATCAAAAGAAATATAGATTGCGTCGCAATGAGACAATTTATCCAATGCAGTTTTAGCGCTGTTTTCAATCCCAATTTTTCTACAGCCACTAACTGTTAAATTAGGTATAGACAATTTCTCTACGATGATATCTTCTTGCTCTTCGGTGTCTCTAACCCCCATGTAAATGATATCGTCAGCCTTTATTTTAGGTTGTTTGCCACCAACGTTTTTAAGCTTTTCCCACTGGGTGGTTTCCTCGGGGTTGAGGTCGTTAATTTGCTGTTCTTTATTGTCGAAGTGTAAGGCGGCGCCCAAAGGCATCCCATGTACATTTCCACTAGGAGTTGTATAGGGACTATGAATATCGGCATGTGCATCCACCCAAATTACCCCTAGTCTCTTTTCTCCAATATGCTTTTTTATTCCGGCAATACTTCCTCCTGCAGTAGAATGGTCTCCAGCAATAATAAGCGGGAATTTCCCCGAATCCAGAGTTTTAGATATGGCTTCGCAAGCGTGCTCGTAAAATTTAACAATCCCCTTTAGGTAATGGGCATTTGGAGTAGGGTCCGGCTGGTTTAGCATGGTGTTATCAGCTGTAACCCTTTCGTATTCAGTTTCTAGGTAAGAACTACAAGCTTGCTCAACCGCTTCTAGTCTCAGGGCATCTACTCCAAGACTTGCACCTCGTGTGCCCGCTCCTAGGTCGCATGGCACTTCTATTATTTTTAATTTTCGCATTATTGTGTTCTTTGTTGTTTATAGCAAGAAAACTGCTCTATTTGCAGTTGCAAAAAATCGGTAGCAAAAATGCAAAGTTACTCTGAATTCTTAGACCTGAGCGTTGGATTTCCTCAAGAGGGATTTAACGTTGTGGATAACGAATTGTATTTCCACGACTTAAATCTCATGGAGATGATAGAGACTTATGGAACCCCGCTTAAGTTTACCTACTTGCCCATTATTTCGCGAAATATACAGCAGTGTAAAATATGGTTCCAACGTGCAATGTTAAAAAACCAATATCGCGGTACTTACCAATATTGTTATTGCACCAAAAGCTCTCATTTTAAGTTTGTTTTAGAAGAAGCACTTAAGAATGATATTCACATAGAGACCTCGTCGGCATTTGATATTCCCATTATACATCACCTTGAAAAGCAAGGGAAAATCGACAAGAATATTCTTGTAATATGCAACGGGTTTAAGAGGCAGTCGTATAAGCAATATATTGTGGACTCTATCCGCGAAGGTTTTACCAATATTATTCCCGTTTTAGATAATAAAGAGGAGTTTTTGTTTTACGATGATGAGCTAGACCAGCCGGTAACGCTTGGTATGCGAATAGCTGCAGAAGAGCAGCCAGATTCTCAATTTTATACCAGCCGACTGGGAATTAGAAGTGAGGATATTATTCCGTTTTGGCAAGAACGCATTCGTCCACATAAGAACTTTAAAGTAAAGCTGCTTCACTTTTTTATCAATTCTGGGATTACCGATACTCCATATTATTGGAATGAATTAGAAAAGCACGTTACGCTGTATTGCGAGTTCAAAAAAATAAACCCCGACCTATGCATGTTAGATATAGGTGGTGGATTTCCATTTAAAAACTCTCTTAGTTTCGATTTCGACTACGAATACATGGTAGATGAAATTGTAAAGCGTATCAAAGAAATTTGTGCTGAACATGGGGTTCACGAACCTGATTTGGTTACGGAATTCGGAAAATATACCGTGGCCGAGGCCTCTGGGGTGTTGTATAAGGTGTTGGGAAGAAAACAACAAAACGACAGGGAAAAATGGTTCATGTTAGATGGATCTTTTATTACCGACCTTCCTGATATCTGGGCTTTAAATCAGAGATATATTTTACTTCCAGTAAACAATTGGAATCATACCTATGAAAAGGTAAATATGGGTGGGATAACTTGCGACGGAATGGATTATTACAACCAGGAGGCGCACGTTAATAACATATTTATGCCCAAAACCAGAAAGATGCAGTACGTTGGATTTTTTCATACCGGAGCGTATCAAGAGGTACTTTCAGGGTATGGCGGAGTACATCATTGTCTCCTACCAAGTCCTAAGCATGTGTTAATTAAAAAGAACAAAGACGAAACGATTCAGTACGAGGTGTTCGGAGAAGAACAAAACTCCAGACAAACACTAAAATTATTGGGTTATACCTAAAAAAGGTGTCGTCCTATATCTTTTGAAATTTGGGAAGCTCGGTTAAGAAATTGGGCTTCCCATTTTTTATTTCCACCCCATAGAAATCGGTTCCATTAGAAACTAGGAGGTACGGAACGTTTAAAATAATGTTGTACTTAAAGATTTGGTCAAAAGTGCTTTGGGTTATGGGAACCGAAGGTCTTTTGCACTCTACTAGAAATACGGGTTGGGCATTTTCGCCGAAAACCACAATGTCGAATCGATATTGTTTGTTAAGGTGTTTTATTCCCTTTTCAACGGCAATCCAACTTTTAGGGTAGCCCAATTCATGGTGGATATACCATGCGACAAATTGTCTAACTTCTTCTTCAGGAGTGTTTACAATCCATTTGCCACGGTATTCATCCCATATCTGCTCTCCCTTTTCGGAAGGTCTAATTTTCAGTTGAAATTTCACCTTATTCTGCTTCTTACCCTTGGCAAATAAAAGTATTTTCGCGCTGTGACTTTCGAAAATATTATATCGGATATAAAGCAGCGGAAATTTTCTCCTTTGTACTTTCTTCAAGGGGAGGAAGATTTCTTTATTGATAAGATCCACGATGCTATTGCTGAAACTGTTCTTAGGGAAGAGGAGCGCGATTTTAATCAATCTATCTTTTACGGTAAGGATACCCAGGTAAGTCAGATTATTGAAAGCGCACGTCGTTTTCCGATGATGGCAGAGTATAATCTGGTTATTGTTCGCGAGGGACAATCACTAAAGAAAATTGAGGAATTAGAACCTTATGCTAAAAATCCAACAAGTAGTACAGTACTGGTGGTTTTATATAAGGGGAAAAAGCTAGATGGAAGAAAGTCATTTGCCAAAACGGTGGCAAAACAGGGGGTGCTATTCGAGAGTAAAAAGCTCTACGATAACCAGGTTGCACCATGGTTAAGCGATTATGCCCGTTCCAAAAAGGTAAATTTAGGGTTGCATGCCCAGCAACTATTGGTAGAAAACTTAGGTTCCAATTTAGGGCAGCTCGCAAATGCTATTGAGAAGCTAGGGATTATCCTCCCAGAAGGAACTGAGGTGAGCCCTAAACATGTCGAGCAATACATTGGTATTAGTAGGGAGTACAATGTATTTGAATTTATAAATGCGATAGGAAATAAAGATGTAAAGCGGGTATATGAAATTGCTGAGCATTTCGGAAATAATCCTAAAAACAATCACCCAATTTTGGTAATCGGTCAATTGGCTGAGTTTTTCTACAAACTCATGATGATTCATTTCTCATCGAGTAAGGATAAGAACCAAATTTGCAGTTTAATAGGTATCAAACCCTTTTTCTTCGGGCAATACATGCAGGCTGCAAAAAACTATCCTGCCAAAACGGTTGTGAAGATTTATTCTAAACTCCGCGAGTATGATATGCGATCAAAGGGCAAGAATAACGGGGGGACAGATGAGGGAGGATTGCTCCGAGAACTCAGTTTTTACATATTAAATTACTAGTTTTGCAGCCGCAATTTCCAATACCTTATATCTTGAAACTCCTTAAATACCTACTCCTTTTTTTACCCCTATTCATTGGTGCAAACAAAATTTCCGCACAGGGTAAAACTGGAGGAACCGTACGGGGGTTTGTATACGATAAGGGCAACGGTTCTGCCATTCTTTTTACCAATGTTTTCTTAGATGGAACTTCCTATGGAGCTACTACGGATGAAAACGGATTTTTCAGTTTTGGTAATGTGCCCGAAGGGAATTACACCCTAAAAATTAAGTCTTTTAATTATCAGGAGTATTCGGAGGATATAGAGATAACCAAAGGGGGATTGATTTCGCGGAAGATATATCTAGAGGCTTCAGCTATTGAAATGGATGAGGTTGAGGTAAGCGCCGAAAGAAGTAGAAATACTACTCAGGTAAAAATGTCGGTTACCAAGATTTCGCCAAAGGAAATTAAGGCGCTCCCCTCGGTGGGTGGTCAGCCCGATTTAGCTCAATATCTACAAGTACTTCCCGGTGTTATTTTTACTGGAGATCAAGGTGGACAATTATATATCCGTGGTGGGTCGCCCATTCAAAACCTTGTTTTGTTGGATGGAATGACCATTTATAATCCTTTCCACTCCATTGGTTTATTTTCGGTTTTTGATACCGAAATTATCTCAAATGCAGATGTATATACCGGAGGATTTAATGCCAGATACGGCGGGCGAATTTCTTCTGTTATGGACATTAAAACTAGAGCAGGTAATAAAACTCGAAACTCTGGTAAAATAGGGGTGAACCCATTTGGAGCTAGACTTTTATTAGAAGGCCCCTTAAAAAAGCTGGATGAAGAAACAGGATTATCTACCAGCTACATTTTGTCGGCGAAAACATCCTACCTAGAGCAAAGTGCCAACCAGTTTTATAGTTATGCTTCAGAGGACGGATTGCCCTATACTTTTACCGATTTGTACGGGAAGTTGTCATTTAATTCAAGATCTGGATCGCAGTTTAATTTGTTTGGTTTTAACTTCCAGGATAACGTAAACTACCAAGGGGTTTCGCAGCTGGGATGGAACAGTTACGGATTTGGTTCTCACTTTCTAGCAGTGCCGTCGGCATCACCGGTAATTATTGAAGGGAATTTTGCTTACTCACAATACGGGATTTCATTGCAGGAAGAAGGGCTTTCAGAAAGATCTAGTTCAGTAGGTAACTTTAATCTTGGTCTAAATTTTAAATATTTCAACGGGGATAACGAAACGCGTTATGGGTTTAACGTGTACGGAATAAGAACCACTTTCGATTATTTCAACCGTTTTGGAGCAGGATTTAATACTAGTGATAACGCTACCGAAATGGCGCTGTACTTCTTAAAGAAATTTAAGGCGGGGTCTTTTGTGTTTGAACCCAGTATACGTACCCATTATTATGCCTCAGTTTCTGAGTTTGTTGTTGAGCCTAGGTTGGGGGTAAAGTATAATCTTAGTGAATTTGTACGATTAAAGGCTGCCACGGGAAGATATTCTCAAAACCTTATTGCCGGTAATTCCGACAGGGATGTAGTTAATTTATTCTATGCCTTTTTAAGTTCTCCAACCAACTTGCCAGAGACCTTTGTAAATGAAAATGGTGAGCGAGTGAGTATAGACTCCAAATTGCAGAAAGCAGATCACTTTATTGGTGGAGTGGAGTTAGATGTCACCAAGAGATTCTCTATAAATGCTGAAGCGTACTTTAAAAACTTTAGACAACTCACCAACGTAAACCGAAACAAAATATTCGAGGATAACTTGGCAAATGAGGGAAGACCCGAGGAGCTAAGAAAGGACTACGTACTAGAAACTGGAGATGCTAAAGGACTGGATTTTACATTTAAGTACAATGCTCCAAGGTACTACGTGTGGCTGGTTTATTCTCTTGGGAAAGTTACCCGTTGGGACGGGGAGAAGTATTACCCTCCAGTATTTGATAGAAGGCATAACTTAAATTTTGTGAGTTCGGTTTTTCTTGGAAAAAAGAGAAATTGGGAGCTAAGCGGAAGATGGAACTTTGGAACCCCATTTCCATTTACACAAACAAGAGGCTTTTTCGAGCAACTGACATTTAACGGTGGATATAATTCTGATTTCACTGATGAAAACGGAAGTTTTGCGATAGAAAATGGTGGCCTTAATCAAGGTCGTTTAAGTACTTATCACAGGTTTGATTTATCTCTCAAGCACACCTGGGAAATCTCGGAGCACAGGTCATTAGAAACGGTAGTTTCTGTTACCAATGTGTACAACAGAAATAACATTTTCTACATCGATGCTATTCGAGGGAACAAAGTTTATCAACTTCCCATCTTACCGAGTTTAGGAGTTACCTACACCTTTTAATAGCGTATTTAATAGGATATAATCCGGGGCAAGGAGCAATTATTTAGTAACTTTGTGCCCCGTAGTTACACAACGGAATTATGGCATCTGCTACCAAGTACATATTCGTAACCGGCGGGGTTACATCATCATTAGGAAAGGGAATTATTTCTGCTTCCCTTGCTAAACTTTTACAGGAACGTGGCTTCTCTGTTACCATTCAAAAATTAGATCCGTATATCAATGTAGATCCCGGAACATTAAATCCTTACGAGCATGGAGAATGTTTTGTAACGGAAGATGGTGCAGAAACCGATTTGGATTTAGGTCACTATGAGCGTTTCCTAAATACTCCTACCTCGCAAGCGAACAATGTAACTACAGGTAGAGTTTACCAAACCGTAATTGAAAAAGAGCGTAAGGGTGAGTTTTTGGGAAAAACCGTGCAGGTAATTCCACATATCACCGATGAAATTAAGCGCCGCATTCAAATTCTCGGTAATAAAGGAACTTACGATTTTGTTATCACCGAGATTGGTGGAACGGTAGGTGATATCGAGTCCCTTCCCTACATAGAATCTGTTCGTCAGATGTTATGGGAGCACCAGGGCGATTGTCTAGTTATCCACCTTACACTTATTCCATATTTAAGTGCTGCTGGTGAGTTGAAAACCAAGCCTACTCAGCACAGTGTTAAAGCCTTATTAGAAGTTGGAGTTCAGCCACATATCTTGGTTTGTAGAACCGAACATGAAATAGGAGAGAGCCTTAAGAAGAAAATAGCTTTATTCTGTAACGTTTCTGCCGATTCTGTAATCGAGTCTATGGATGCATCCTCTATTTATGATGTACCGTTGATGATGCAAAAGGAGAAACTTGATGAGGTTGTATTACGCAAATTAGGTTGTCCTATGGGGCACGAACCTAATTTGGATGAATGGAAAGAGTATCTACATAAATTCAAAAACCCTAAGCATACGGTTAATATTGGGTTAGTAGGAAAGTACACCGAATTACAGGATGCATACAAGTCCATTTCGGAGGCGTTTAACCACGCAGCTTCGGCTTCGGAGACCAAGATCAACATGACTTGGATTCACTCTGAAACTATCCATTCCAAGAATGTAGATGCTAAATTGGCCGGTTTAGATGGTGTTTTAGTAGCTCCTGGATTTGGAGGTAGAGGAGTTGAAGGAAAGATCAATACCATCAGATATTGTAGAGAAAACGGAGTTCCATTTTTCGGAATCTGTTTAGGAATGCAATGTGCAGTAATAGAGTTCGCCAGAAATGTGCTGAAGCTGCCAGAGGCACACACCCTAGAGATTGATCCAGAAAGTCCTAATCCGGTAATTAACCTAATGGAGGATCAGAAGGATATTACCCATATGGGAGGAACCATGCGTTTGGGAGCTTACACATGTAATCTTAAACCAAACACCCTTGCCCACGAAATTTATGGTAGAACCGAAATAAGTGAAAGACACCGCCATAGATTCGAATTTAATAGCGATTACAAATCGCGTTTCGAAGAAAATGGAATGGTAGCAAGTGGAATAAACCCGGATACCAACCTAGTAGAAATTGTGGAAATTCCAGAGCACCCCTTCTTTATCGGTGTTCAGTTCCATCCAGAATATAAAAGCACAGTTCACAACCCACACCCATTGTTTGTGTCCTTTGTGAAAGCAACGCTAAAAGTTAAAGAAAAAGAAGCTGTAAAAGCTTAATTACCATTGATTTATGGATAGAAATTCGCTAATGGGCATGGTGCTCATTGTACTTATTTTAGTAGGGTACAATTATTTTACCGCCCCATCCGAAGAAGAAATTAAGGCAGAAAAAGCCAGACTGGATTCTATTGCTCGTGTAGAAGCAGAAGTTACCGATAGCCTCAGTGATTTAAATGAATCCGCAGTTTTAAAGCCTTCAGTAGATTCCACAGTTCCTGCTGTAGATTCTATTCAGCTTGCGGCTCAAGAGCTACTGCTTAAAGAGAAGTTTGGAGTTTTTGCTTCAGCTAGCAAGGGGAATGAAAAGGAATTTGAAATTGCCACTCCTAAATTTACGCTAACCTTCTCTAACAAGGGAGCAAGTATTAAGGATATAGTCCTTAAAGATTACTTAACCTATGGAGGTAAGCCAGTTCATCTGTTTGATCAGGAATATCAAAATTTCGAGATTGTTTTTGCTGAAAACAACGGTAAGTTGGTTTCAACAAAGGATCTATTCTTTACCGGAAAATTCAAACAAAAAACATTTGTTGAGGAAAGCGATAGCCTGAAGTTAAAATATGCAGCCAAAGGCAGTAGCGGAGAAAAACTTGAAGTGGTGTATACCATTTTTGGAGACCGTTATGATATACGCCAAGAAATTGTTCCTGTGGGACTAAATAATTTCTTTACTGGGCAAAATAGAGCCAGATTTTCTTGGTCATCAGCTGGATATAACCTAGAAAAACATCTTGAGACCGAAAAGCAAAGATGTTCGGTATACTACACCCTGAAAGGGGAGGATAGAGATTATCTTACTGAAAATGGTGATGATGAAGAGGTCATTGAAGAACCCATCGAGTGGATTGCTTTCAAACAGAACTTCTTTTCTACTGTTATTATAGACGAAAAAGGATTTGCACCTTTAGATGCCAAGTTGCTTGTAAAAGATCCCCAGGATACTGTTCACACCAAGATGTATGCAGCAACTGCAGCCTTAAATCCAACCGCTTTAAATACGGCAAGCTACCGATGGTATTTTGGGCCAAATGATTACCACATTTTAAACAGTTACGAGGTAAATGAGCTAGATCGAATCATAGATTTTGGTTGGGGAATTTTTGGCTGGGTAAACAAGTATTTCATCGTCCATGTATTTAGACTGCTCGAGTCTATTAACATGAGCTATGGACTAATTATCCTGGTGCTAACCATTTTAATCAAACTGATTTTATCTCCGCTTACCTACAAGAACTTTGTGTCTTCGGCTAAAATGCGGGTTTTGAAACCTCAAATCGAGGAAATAAACCAAAAGCATAAAAATGCTGATCCCATGAAAAAGCAGCAGGAGATCATGGGCTTGTATCGAAAAACAGGGGTGAATCCCTTGGCAGGATGTATTCCAATGCTATTTCAAATGCCTATTCTGTATGCTATGTTTAGGTTTTTCCCAGCTTCTATAGAGCTAAGGCAAGAGTCCTTTTTATGGGCGGATGACCTTTCATCATACGACAGTATTCTAGACCTTCCTTTCGAAATACCATTTTATGGAGACCACGTTTCCCTGTTTACACTATTAATGTGTATTTCAACTATTGGGTACACGGCCATGAATAGTAGCCAAATGCCTCAGCAGCAAGAGGGAATGCCTAACATGAAGGTGATGATGTACATCTTCCCAATTTTCATGCTGTTTTTCTTCAATAATTTTTCTTCTGGACTTAGTTATTACTATTTTACGGCAAACCTTCTTTCTATAACTCAGATGTGGGTAATTAAGAATTACATCATTGATGAGAAAAAAATCTTGGAGAAAATCCAGGAGAATAAAGAGAAAAATAAGGGGAAGGGGAAAAGTAAATTTCAGAAAAGACTAGAGGAAATGGCCAAGCAAAAAGGTTATAACCTCCCTAAGAACTAAAGTTATGAAAATCAAAAGCATTGCCTTATTACTGGTTTTAAGTCTTCCTCTTGTGGCGCATAAGTGCGGTAAGCATAAAAATGCGGAACAGGAAGCGTCAACAGTTAAAAACGAGGAAGCAATGCTTCAAAAACAAAGGTCCTTTAGAGAAAAGGCGAACGATAAGCCCGATTCTTATCAAGATTCCCTGGCTTTTAGATTTCAAAGAGATGCTTGTTTTGGTACCTGTCCAGTAGACATTATCGAAATATTCAAGTCGGGATATTTGGTGTACACACCCATGATTCACGGTGTGAGAGACTCTATCTCTACAGCTGTAGTAAGTAAAGAAGACCTAGAGATTTTATACCATACGGTAAAGGAGGTAGGGTTTTATGACCTTCCCAATGCCTATGAAAATTATATTCCCGATTTACCAGGTTATAGAATCTATGTAAATAATCTTGAAGGAAATAAAAAAGAGATTGACGTTAAAGCTGGAGCTCCAGCTGAGTTAAGGCCGCTGTTTAATCGATTTAGTTTCTTGCTCAAGAACCTAGATACCTGGCAGGATTTAAAGTAAATTAATTCTAGGCTCCTTCGGGAGCCTTTTTTGTTCTTATGGCTAGAATAGAAATTGTTGATGAAGCGAATGCACAAGGTCGATTAAAAGAGATCTACGACAACTTAAAGGGATCTAGAGGTCAATTAGCAGAAGTTCATAAGGCGCAGAGCCTAAGGCCAGAAAGCATTGTAAAGCACATGGATTTGTACATGGAAATCATGTATTCTAAATCCGAATTGACTCGGGCTCAGCGGGAAATGATTGCCGTGGTGGTTTCTAGTGCTAATGGATGCGAATATTGCCAAGTCCATCATGCTTCAGCGTTAAATAAATACTGGAAAAACGATCAGGAGGTAGAGAAGCTGAGGAAAGACTTCAATAATGTGGATCTATCTCCGGTAGATCATTCCCTTTGTGTCTTTGCCGAGCATTTAACCCATCATCCACAAGACCATGAGCACCAAAATTATATTGAGCCTTTAAAAGAAAAGGGGCTGAGTGACTCCGCCATTCTCGATTGTATTTTGGTTGTTGCCTACTTTAATTTCGTAAACAGGATAGTCCTTTCCACCGGAATAGAAATCGAGGGATCGAAAGGTGACGGGTTTAAATACTAACAACAAGCTAGTACTTAATTTTATTGGAATATGGAATCTTTCGAAGATTTTAAAATGAAAAAAGGCCTGCTAAGTGGGCTTCAAGATATGGGGATAGAGGTTCCAACTCCTATCCAATCCAAATCTTTTTCTCCTATAAAATCGGGGAAAGACTTTCTAGGAATTGCCCAAACGGGTACAGGTAAAACACTAGCTTACCTCTTACCATTATTAGAAGAACTTAAATATTCTGAGCAACTCCCACCCAGGGTTTTGATTTTAGTTCCCACCCGTGAATTAGTACTGCAAGTGGTTTCGGAAATTGAAAAACTATGCAGCTACCTTTCTGTTCGGGTGGTTGGAGTTTATGGTGGATCGAACAATATAAAGCGACAAAAAAAGGCTTTGGAAGAGGGGGCTGACATAGTGGTGGGAACACCAAGAAGAATGTACGATTTGGTATTAGCCCAATCGTTAAGTCTTAAATCGGCAAAGAAATTGGTTATCGATGAAGCCGATTTGATGTTGGATTTTGGGTATAAGACTCAAATGCAGCATCTCTTCGATCTCTTGCCTCAAAAACGACAAAACATACTTTTTTCGGCAACGATGACAGATCAAGTTGCCGAGCTTGTAGATCAAATATTGTTGAATCCGGTTAAAGAATCTATAGCGCCAAGTGGAGCACCGCTTATCACCATTAACCAAACCTCTTTTTCCGTTTTTAATTTTTACACTAAGGTTAATCTTCTGAAGCATATTTTGTTGGATAAGGAGACTCATAAAAGGGTAATAGTTTTCCTTAGATCAAAAGAAAATGTAGATAGGTTAGAAGAGGTCTTTGGAGCTTCAGGAGAAGTTTCGATTATACACGCAGGAAAAGAGCAAAATGCTCGGTTAAGGGCAATTGAGCAGTTTTCCAGCGGAGAGAGCAGGGTGTTAATAGCAACGGATGTTATCGCTAGGGGAGTGGATATTGATGATGTGTCAACGGTTATAAGTTTCGATACTCCTCATTATCCAGAGAATTACATACATAGGATAGGAAGGACGGGTAGAGCCGGGAAATTAGGCCAATCCATCTTATTTTTTACTGAGAAGGAAGAACCGTTGAAAATCGTTATTGAGGAATTAATGGGTTGTGTCATTCCAGTTGAGGAGTTTCCTAACGAGGTTGAAATCAATCCCAAAAAGATTCCAGAAGAAAAAAATAGAGTAGTTCTGGATGAGGAGCCTGTACACAACCATAAAAAAGCTCCAGAGGCCGGACCAGCTTTCCATGAAAAACTAGCGAAGAACAGCAAGGAAAAACCAGCTTTGAAAAAATACCATCGCGAGCTTAAGGCGAAATATAAAAAGTCGCAAAAGCGAGGGGATAAGATTCAAAACATGAAAAAAAAAGGGAGAAAGTAAAACCAACGCCTTTTTGTAACGGGCTATTTCTCCTGCTAAAATTCAGGCTAAGCTCAGAAAACTATGAAAAACGGTTTATGACTTCCTACAAATAGGCGTTAATGTGTTTTATGGTGAGGTTCCCAAATAAGGCGAAGGAAAGAGCTTAATCGTTGGTTCTCACGACTTACTGGAATTCCAGCTACAATACCTATCAATAAATTATCTGCAATTCCTACCCTCATTTGAGGTCGGATAGTCATGTCAAAATCCGCCGGTCCGAATGACTTATTGAACTCCACCCCAATAAAGTTTCGAGTTCCTGCGATCATGTAATGGAAGTTGCTATTCACCATATAAACCACGTGAGTGTGGTTACTCTTAAACTCAGTCTCGATAAGAGGTCCAGTGTATAGCAGGGAGTGAAAATTTGTGCCCCACCTTTTGGCGACTACAAGAAATGGATTGTAAATATTTCCTTTTATCAGTGGTTTTGCAAACTGGTCGAAGCTGGATAATTCAAATTCATTGATATAGCCTAAAGCCATGGAGGTTGCTTTTTCCTCGCTTACAAAAAAGGACCATTGGGCGGCTAGTTTAAGGCTGTTTAATCTGTTGGAAGGGACTTTAGCAGTTTCTGTGCCGTTTAATGGTGAATAGAAGGTAAAGGGAAGTTCTACCTCCAATCCCAAGCGATTTATAGGAGCCCATTCGTATTCGATTAATGCTTCGTAGGAGTCGAATTTTAGATTATCGGTTATCCCCATTCCGATGTTCCATTCTCTTTCGCCCTTCCTAGCACCTAAATCTCGTATTAGATCAATAAATAGGGGTTCGGCATGTAATACCTTATCCGGCGATTTATGGTCTTCATAATGAACGATGTACAAGCTGTCCTTTTCTGCATTGGTTGGTGTTTGGGCGTAAATGCAGATGGAAGAAAAAGTAAAAAGAAAGCTAAATAGAATGAAGTTTCGAAGTTTACTCACTATTGTACGGTATTGTTAATCAGTGGATTATGTATTGTTGGCGGCAAAAATAATTCCTGCAAAGTCATGTTTTACAGGAAGTGAAACCATTAAGAAAATTTGTGTTTTCCTTGTCCGATACGATAAAGTAGGAAATAAATAGAAATGGGTATAAAAAAAAACAGAGCGAGAAACTCCGCTCTCACTCTGTTTCTCGCTCTGTTTTGTACCCGGGACGGGACTTGAACCCGTACAGCCAAAGGCCACAGGATTTTAAGTCCTGCGTGTCTACCAATTCCACCACCCGGGCAGGGCTTTCTCTGTTGAGAAAAGTGGAGCGAGAAACGGGATTCGAACCCGCGACCCCGACCTTGGCAAGGTCGTGCTCTACCAGCTGAGCTATTCTCGCAAATGTGGGTGCAAATATAAAAATCTATCTATTACAGCCAACAATTATTTTTTAGCATTTGCTCCAACCCATTTTTGAATCTCATTTAGCTTCATCAAAGCCTCTACTGGAGTCAATGAATTTATATCCAAATTCAAAAGTTCATCTCTAATTTGCTCCAATACGGGATCGTCTAATTTAAATATGCTTAACTGCATTTCTGGGTCGGGTATATTTATGCTGGCTCCCTTTTCTTTTCCCGTTTCCCGATGGCTTTTTTCCAGCGACTTTAAAACCGTCTCTGCTCTTTTTATTACTTGATTTGGCATCCCAGCTAATTTGGCCACGTGAATACCAAATGAGTGCTCCGATCCACCTGGAACTAACTTTCGGAGGAATAACACTTTTTTGTCTACTTCCTTAATGGCTACGTTAAAGTTCTTTATCCTATCGAACTTTTTTGCCATTTGGTTGAGCTCATGGTAGTGGGTTGCAAAAAGTGTTTTGGCTTTAGCTTTTGGGTTTTCGTGCAAAAACTCAGCAATACTCCAGGCAATGCTTATTCCGTCGTAAGTACTTGTTCCTCTTCCAATTTCGTCCATCAGAATTAAGCTTCGGTCAGAAATATTATTCAAAATGGAGGCAGTTTCATTCATTTCAACCATAAAGGTCGACTCCCCAGAGGAGATGTTATCAGACGCTCCCACTCGGGAGAATATTTTATCCAGGACACCTAAATTAAGGGCTTCGGCTGGAACAAAAGAGCCAGCTTGGGCCATTAAACAGATCAGGGCGGTTTGGCGCAAAACGGCCGATTTACCTGACATGTTAGGACCGGTAATCATTAAAATCTGGTTAGCGGAATTATCCAGCCTAATGCTATTAGGGATATATTCTTCGTTGTCCCCCAGTGCTTGCTCTATAACGGGATGCCTTCCATTTTCGATCTCAATTTCAGTACCGTTCGTTATGCTGGGTTTGCAGTAGTTATTAATTATCGCCGTATGGGCAAAACAAGAGAGTACATCTAGCTGGCCAATAATTTGGGCGTTTAGCTTAATGGCGTCTAGATATTGGAGTAACTCCGATACCAGTTCCTCATAGATTTGCTGCTCTATTACTTGAATCTTATCCTCAGCGCCTAGGATTTTCTGCTCAAACTCTTTTAATTCCTCGGTTATGTATCGTTCCGCAGATACTAAAGTCTGCTTCCTTATCCAGTTTTCAGGAACTTTATCCTTGTGTGTATTCCTAACTTCAATGTAGTAACCGAAAACGTTGTTGAAAGCAATTTTTAAGGATGGAATACCTGTGTTTTCGATTTCGCGGTGTTGCATGGCTAGCAATTGGTCTTTGCCATGATTCGCTAAATTCCTTAATTCATCCAGTTCTGGATTAACACCTTCTTTTACCACGTTGCCTTTAGAGAGTAATAATGGGGCGTCTTCTTGTATGGTACAATTAATTTTCTGGTATAAATCGGTACAAGGATTTAATTGGGCGCGCAAATGGTTAATGAGCTTGCTTTCACTTTCCTTTAGCAGCTCTATTAATTTTGGAAGCTGGCCTAGGCTTTTGCTTAGCTGTAATAACTCTCTAGGGTTAACTCGTTTGGTAGCAATTTTAGCACTTAGGCGTTCCAGGTCAGATATTTGCTTTAAGTCGAGGCGCAATTGCTCTTTTATCTCCGATTGCTGCTTAAAAAAATCTACCGCAGCGTGGCGTAATTCTATTTCATTTTTATCCTTAAGGGGTAAAACCAGCCACCTTTTCAATAGTCTAGATCCCATGGAACTTACTGTGTGGTCGAGGATGTCTATTAATCCAATTCCATCGGGACTGTTGCTTTGCAGGATTTCAAGGTTTCTTATTGTAAATCGATCTAACCAAACATAAGCCGCCTCATCTATTCGGGCAATTCCATTTAGGTGTTGGGTTTCGTGGTGGTGGGTGTCTTTTAGGTATTGTAAAATTGCCCCTGCCGCAATAATTCCGTCACCATAATTTTCAACTCCGTATCCTTTAAGCGATTTTACTCTAAAACATTCGGTAAGTAAATCGTAGGCAAATTCCGGATTAAAAGCCCAGTCTTCTAAGAAGAATAAATTGTGGTTTTTTCCAAAAAGCTCTGGAAATTGATCTCGATATCTTTTTTCTACCAAGACTTCTGATGGTTGAAAGCTCTGAATTAGCTTGTCTACATATTGTGCATCTCCTTGAGATAATAGAAACTCACCTGTGGAGATATCTAGAAAAGAGACCCCAATTTTTAATCCACCCAAATGGACGGACGCCAGAAAGTTGTTTTGTTTTTGATCGAGTACTTTATCGTTAAGGGTTACACCTGGCGTTACCAATTCAGTAACTCCTCTTTTAACTATGGTCTTGGTTTTCTTTGGGTCTTCGAGCTGGTCGCAAATAGCAACACGTAGGCCTGCTTTTACAAGTTTAGGTAAATACGTGTCTAAGGCATGGTGTGGAAATCCAGCGAGGGCTACAGAGGATGCAGCGCCATTTTTCCTTTGGGTAAGTACTATGCCCAATATCGAAGCTGCTTTTTCAGCATCCTCTCCAAAGGTTTCGTAAAAATCTCCGACCCTAAATAAAAGAATTGCATCTGGATATTTACCCTTAATCTGATAGTACTGCTTCATTAAGGGGGTCTCTGTGCTTTTCGCTTTCTTTGCTGCCATACTCACCACGAAATTAAAAAGTTGATTGACGGTGTGGGAGGTATTTTTTCACGATTTATAAACAGGGATTAAATGGCGAATAAAAAGTTGAAACTTGACGAGTTAAACAGGGTGGATCCTGAAACATTTAAGCAGCAAAAAAAACATCCCATTACTGTTGTATTGGATAATGTTAGATCAGGTTTAAATGTGGGTTCCTTTTTCAGAACCTGCGATGCTTTGGCGATTGAACGAATTATTTTGCTTGGAATAACTCCCAAACCTCCACACCGAGAAATATTGAAAAGTGCTATTGGTGCTACCGAAACTGTGGAGTGGATTGGAATGGAAACCAATTCGGAATTAATTGAATTCTGTAAGGAGCAAGGATTGCCAATTATTTGTGTAGAACAGACTGAAGAAAGTAAGGAAATACAGCGTGTAAATTGGGAGTTACCCTGTGCTCTGGTGTTTGGAAATGAAGTAGACGGAGTCAATGATGAACTAATAACGGCGTCTTATTTTTGTGCGGAGATTCCTCAGTTTGGCACGAAACACTCCTTTAATGTATCAGTTTGTGGGGGAGTTGTGTTGTGGGATATGATACGCACCCTGATTACCAAATGAAATTCTTTAAAAATTTCAGTCCTATCGTCTAATTAGCGGATATTTTCGATGTTCTGCGCTGAATATCAATGTCCAATGTTTAGATTTGTAATGATTTTCATCATTAAATTGATGCCAATATTTTATCTATGAAGCGGTTTACGTTGTCAATCACGCTGGCCCTCCTAAGCTCACTGGCTTTTGGACAAAATTTTGCCAATCGTGTAATTTCTTCTGGTCCTTGTAACCCTATAAACGCTGTTACCTGTCCCTCAGGGATTGAGAATGTTACGGCAATTGTAGATGCTGATCGGAGTAATTTTGCAGTAATGAGATCCAATGTGGGTACCTCATTAATTAATAATACGGCCTTTGTTGAGCTCGGATTCGACGAAAAAGTTCAGGGTGGTTCCGTCCTTGGAATTGAAGTTGGAGAGCTAAACCAAAACCTAAATATTGATGTTTTTCAGCAAATCGCGGTTTATGGCTACAACAGTCTTGGTGTAGAGGTTTTCTCAAGTGAAGACATCTCTCTCCAGCAGCTTGGAGTTATTTCCAACGAAGGGGGAGGGGTGATTCTTCAAATTCCTACTCCTCTTGGTAACTATTCCATAGCTAGATTAAGAGTTGAGTTCACTGCTCTTGTGAATCTGGTTCAGGAGATAGCGATATTTAATGTTTTCGCCGATGGGAACTGTCCTGCCATAGAGGCAACCACAGTACTGAACAGTAGAAATACTACCAATCCTGGCGCTGCAGTGGATGAGGATCCAGAAACAGCAGCTGTTTTAGATTTACCTATTTCTGTTGCGGACGTTGCTAATTTGAGTCTTACTTTTCCAGTGGCTGCAAACCCTGGAGATTTTGTTGGGTTTAAGGTTGCTTCGGCAGACCTTCTTCTTGGGTTAGGTCTAATAGAAAATATTACCCTAGTAGCCTATGCGGCTAGTGGTCAAGAATTAGATAGAAAGGAAGACTTTACAATTTCCGATCTAATTATTCTAGACAATTTATCAGGGTTATTAGGTCCTATTCTTAATCTGGGAGGTTCCACAAACGGAAAGGCCATTATAGGTTTCAATACCAAGTCTACGGTTAGCGAGCCAATCAAATCAATAAAAATTGAGGTGGCTCCAATTGTCGGGGTTTCTTTCGATTTAGCCGTTTTTTCTGGTCTTTACTACTCCGATCAATTAGCAATGAATATCGTTGCTAGCAAAGTGGCAATTAATGATGGCGAAACAGTTAATCTTATTGCTACCGGTAATTACGATTCTTATTTATGGAGCACTGGTCAAACCGGACCAAATATTACCGTAGACAAACCAGGATTATATACGGTTACAGGTACGCGTTTCGATGGCTGTGAGGTTTCGGCTTCTGTTTTGGTAAGAAGTTCTAGTTGTAATGGGATAGATAGTCCTTTTGCAACTCAGGTTCTAGATTTTGGGGCTTGTGATCCTATGGTTCCACTTATCTGTCCGTCTGGTGTAGAGAATCCAGAGAACGCCGTTGATGGTGATCCAAGTACCTATGCTACACTTACTTCTACTTTAGGAGCATCTTTGTTAGAAACCTCAGCTTTTTTAGAACTTGGCTTTGATAACCCTAAAGCAGCAGGTTCAAATCTTTCTTTTTCGGTTCAATCATTAAATCAAACGCTAAATGCCGATGTGTTAGATCAACTGGTGATTACAGTGTTTGATATAGAAGGTAATGTGGTTGTGAAAAGGGAAAACATAAACACCACCGATGTGCAGCTTATATCTGCAGAAAGTGGCTTGTCTCTTATTACTATACCTACTCCTTTTGGAGCATACGAAATTCAGCGTGTACGTTTCGAAATTGAAGCTTTGGCTAACGTTGTTCAAGATTTGGCATTATTCTCGGTTTTTGCCGACTGTGCTTGTCCTGCAACCCAGGCAACCAAGGTTAATGACTTCGCTAACGCTAGCGATGTCGGAAATATCATTGATAACAACCCAAATAGCTATGCAACCCTTGACTTACCAGTTGGATTGGTTGATGACGCATTTGTAACACTTGAATTTTCATCTGCAGCTCAGTCGGGTGATTATGTTGGATTTGTTGTAGCTGCAAATAGCGATGTGCTTGATGCAGGAGTAATTGAAAATTTAACGGTTGTTCTTTTAGACGACTTAGGTAATGAACTAGCACAGTTCGAGGATTTCACTTTGTTGGATTTAGTGGCAGCTGAAAAGGCTGCAGGGATTTTAGGTTCTGTTTTAGGTTTAAGTAGCGGTTCTGCTTCTCCCTACGTTCTTGGAGGTATTGTTCCAGATAGCCTTCCTCCTGTTAAAGGGATTAAATTGGTGCAGGAACCAGTTATTGGATTGAACTCTAGTGTTCGCGTATACGCTGCATTTTACCAACCTGGTACGCAGGGTATAGAAGTGCTGGGAACATCCACTTTTGTTTGTGAACAATCGGCTGCAACGCTTTCCGCTCCAGAGGGGTACGCTGGATATTTATGGTCTAACGGAGAAACAACGCGTGAAATCACTACCAATGTTCCTGGTTTATATGGTGTAACAGTGTTTAGAGATAACGGTTGTAGCTTATTTGGTGCTTACGCACTTGAATCTAACAACATTGAAATTGATGCTCAGGTTACCCTTCCTACTTGTGGAAATGCAAATGGAAATATTAGCGTTGACTTAAACGTTGAAGAAGGAAGTTTCGAATTTATTTGGTCTAATGGAGCAACCACTCCAGAGCTATCTAATATCCCAAGTGGTATATATGCGCTAACTGTTACCGAAACTACTACAGGTTGTTCGGCTAGCGAGGAATTTATTGTAAATGATATCGATGCACCGAAGTTTGTTCATTGGGTGCGCCATTCAAATTGTGGTTCTAATGATGGAGCTATTTTCTTGACAATACCTAATGGTGCTATCGTTAATTGGTCCAATGGTGCTGAAACGCCAATTATTAGAAATCTATCTCCTGGGGTGTACATCGCTACCGTTACTTTCCCAAATGGATGTAAGCGAATTGAAAAGTATACTGTAATCAATCAAAGTAACTTCCAGCTATCAGCGGAGGTAACTCCAAGTTTGTGTTCGGAGCCAACTGGTGCTATTAATTTAACCATAGGAATTCCTGGAAACTATTCTATTGCCTGGTCGAACGGTTTGGATACCGAAGATTTGGTTGGACTCGCTCCTGGTATTTACACCGTGATTGTAACTAATGTTGCAACCGGTTGTCAGGATATCCTTCACTTGGAATTATCCACTGTAGGAGCTCCTGTTATCCGACAACTGCAATTGGTTGAGGAAACTTGTGCAGGTGACGCCAACGGTATGATCGAAATTGAAGTTACAGCTGCAACAGATGTTACGGTTGAATGGAATAATGGTGAATTTGGTCCTGTTCTGGAGAATTTAGGTCCAGGTTTCTTCACAGTGCGCGTGTACGATACCCTTGGATGCGAAGCCAATGGAATTTTCCCATTAGTTGCTCGCGATGCTATGGTAACCAGCATTTCCTCAACAGAAACAGGATGTGAGCCTCCATTTGATGGAACAGCAGTTACTTCAACAAACGGAGGTAGAGCTCCATATTTCTACGATTGGAATACTGGAGAAACAAGTTCTAGTTTGTCTGGATTGGGAGAAGGGGAGTACATCGTAACGATCTCCGACTTTAATGGCTGTGAAAGCATTTTATCTACTCTAGTAAACAAAAAGGAGATTTGTAAAAGCGATACCCTTCCAGAGCCAGAAGAGGAAAAACCAATTACAGTAACCGAGGATGACCTGTTTAACATCTATACTCCTAACGGTGATGGTAGAAATGATACTTGGGTTTCTGGCCTAGACTTACCTAGTTACGATAGAGTAGGAGTTCAGTTCTACAACATTTATGGTGATAAGGTTTATTCAGCACACAATTATCAAGACGACTGGGATGGGACTTATCTAAATTCTTCAGACCCACTTCCCGATGGAACCTATTACTACAAAATTAGACTAGAGCGTGGTCGACAGATTAAGGATTTAGCTGGATTTGTTACCATTAAAAGATAAGATTGATGAAAAGTTTATATAGAATTTTTATTGCATCGTTATTGTGTCTTCCCTTCATAGGTAATGCACAGCAACATCCACAGTACAGCTTGTTTATGTTTAACAAGCAAACGATAAACCCAGGTTATGTGGGGTCTAGAAATACATTTAGTATAAATGCTGATTACCGTACCCAATGGGTAGGTGTAGAGGGTAATCCCGAAACATTTAATATAGGACTTCATACTCCACTTGGAAAAGGGGCTACCATTAAAAGGTTGGCTGCTGGACTACTTTTTTCTAGTGAAAATATTGGTGTGCAAACCCGACAAGGGTACTCAGCTCAACTAGCTTACAGACTTCCTCTTGGTCAAAAAACGGTTTTGTCCTTTGGTGTAGAGGGATCTATTTACAACATAAGCTACGAAACCAGCAAGCTAAGGGCGGAGAATCCTGATGATCAAACTATCAACCAGTTGAATCAGGGAATTTCTAAACCAAATGTTTCTGCTGGGGTGTATGTTTATCATCCTAATTATTTCCTTGGGGCTTCTTCTATGCTTTTATTAAATAAGGAAAGAGAGGAAGGGAATGATAACGATTTAAGCTTCAGAAGGCATTACTTCTTTATGGGAGGATATTTACTTCCGGTAAGTAACAACTTTAAGCTAAGGGCTTCAACAATAGTGAAATACCTATTCTTGGCTGAGGCAAATGAATCTCCAAGTAACGGGGATATAAACCTTTCTGGAATCATCGCAGATCGATTCTTAATTGGCGCTTCCTATAGAACGGATGGAGCATGGGTGGCAATGGCTCAAATTCAGCTAAACAAGCATCTTAATGTTGCCTATGGTTACGACTTTAAAACCTCAAATTACGCATCAGTTGCTGGGGTTTCTCACGAAGTTTATTTAGGAATTGATATCGCTGGAAAGTCAAAACCCATGACTTCGCCTAGATTTGTTACTTACTTCTAATAAAAAAACGAACAAACCCCAATGAGATCGTTACGTTATTTGATCCTTTTGCTTATTAGCTTAAGCACCGTGGTTTCTTATGCTCAGTCTTCTAAACTAGTAAAGGCCGACGATAAATATTCCAACTTAAAATATGCCGAGGCTGCTGAAGTTTACAAGCAAGTTTTAGAAGAAGAGACCGAAAACCATTACGCCATGTTGCGTTTGGCAAATTGTTATCGCTTAATGGCTCAACCCGAAAAGGCTGTGGTTTGGTTCAAAAAAGGGATAAACAATGAAGCTCAACCAATAAACAGGCTTTATTACGCACAAACGCTAAAGCAGTTAGGTCGCTACGAAGAGGCCAGAACTCAGTTCGAAAGTTACCAGCAATGGAAGCCAGATGATAAACGAGCTGAAAGTGGATTAAACTCTATTGCTCAAGCAGAAAACCTTAGAAATAGACCTATTATTTTTCAGGTGGCGGCATTTAATGCTTTAAACTCGGAGTATAATGAGTTTGCTCCGGTAGTACACCAAAATAGCATTGTATTTACTTCGGACCGTTCCGTTCCATTTAAGTTGGATAATACTTTTGGATGGACTGGAAATCCTTATTCGGATAATTTTAAAAGTAAAATATCTGAGGACGGAACCTATGGAACACCAGTACTTTTCTCTGGCAAAACTAACGCGGAGTACAACGATGGACTTGCATGCTTTTCTCCTAATGGTAAGTTAATGGCTTTCACAAGAAACCAATATCAACCTGGTTTTATTTTTAGCAAAAGCACGGAAAGTAAAGTGGATAACGTGGTTAAGTTAAAAGTTATGTTGTCCGAATTAGCGGATGATGGGGCTTATGGTAAACCATTTGGAGCAAGCTTCAATGATCCAGCTTATTCGTATACACATCCTGCTTTTGGTTTGGATGGAAGAACACTTTATGTGGTTTCAGACATGCCAGGTGGTTACGGTGGAACCGACATTTGGAAAGCCGAATTAACCAACGATTTACTTTTTGGTGAGTTGGTAAACTTGGGTCCAGACATAAATACTCCTGGAGATGAAATGTTCCCTTTTGTAAGTGCTGCCGGTGACTTCTACTTTTCTTCTACAGGACACCCAGGAATGGGAGGTCTAGATATTTTCAGAGCGAAAATGGATACTTCGGGTAACTTCAGTAACATTTTTAATCTCGGAGCTCCTATAAACTCCACACGCGATGATTTTGGAGTTTACACAGGTAATAACCAAGATTATTACTTCTCATCCAATCGTCCTGGAGGAAAAGGTGGAGATGACATTTACCGCGGAAGACAACAAGGTATTATTGCAGATTTCCAAGTGGTAGATGCTACTACAGGTGTGGGGATAGATGCAGCTCAATTAATCGTTGAGCAAGAAGGACAAGTTTTTAGTCCCGTTAATACCAACAAATACGGTAGTGTTTCCTATCCATTAGCCATTGATAAGGAGTATAAAATCCTGGTTAGCAAAGAAAACTACCAGACTAGAAAGGAAATTATCAATACGGCTGGATTTAAACCTGGGGAAACCTTGAAGAAAAAGATTCTTCTCTATCCTAATTACGATGCGTTTGTAGAAGGTATTGTAATAGAGGAAAAGTCTCAACTTCCGGTTGCCGACGCCCAGGTTACGTTAAGAAACATGGATACGGGTGAAGAGGAAACTGTTACAACCGACTTTACTGGTTTATTTAAAATAGAATGGTACCCAAATTTCGATTATCAGCTTAGTGCAGATCGTCAGGGATACAAGCCAGATGTTGTGAACTTAAATACCGACAATATCAAGCCAAAATCTACTACCAAGCAGAACTTGGTACTAAAGGATGGGGATTTTATTTGTAATGTAGAGTTCAAACATATCTATTTCGATTTTGATAAATACGATATTAGAGAAGATGCTTCTACCGACCTCAATAAAATGTACCAGATTTTGAGTAACTCTAAGAATGTTAGAGTGCAGATTGCGGCTCATACTGATAGCAGAGGTAGCGACTCATATAACTATAACCTTTCTGATAAGAGAGCAGCTTCTGTTGTGAAATGGTTAGTGAAAAAGGGAATTAAAAAATCTAGATTAATCCCTAAGGGTTACGGAGAAACTGAGCTAAAAAACAGGTGTGGTAACTACGTAGACTGCACCGAAGAGGAGCATCAGAAAAATAGACGCGTTGAGTTTAAATTAATCAACGAGAAGGATGAGGTAATTTGCGAAAGCGAAGCTAAGAATTTCTAAACATCAGATGGTATTCAAAGAAAAAGCCGACTAAAATCTTAGTCGGCTTTTTTTATGCCTTAAAAATGGTGAGACCATGATGTGTAATTAAAAATCCAGTCCAAGTTTTTTAATAAGCGTTGCCAAGTGAGGATTTTTTTCCACCATGGCTTTTAATCGTTCTTCCTCGGAATATAAAATGGGTGTATTGATTGGAGCATTTTTAATGAGTTCCAATTCTAAACTGTAGTTATTGAGTTCAGACCTTAAAAAATCGAGTAGTGGCTGGCGGTTGAGTTCGAAATCTTTTTCCTGTACCGAATTGGCAATTCCAAATTTAATGGTGGTTCCATCAAGCTTTGGATCCGATAATTTTAGGGTACTAAAAAAGCTTTCGTTTTTGTTGGCTTTTACCCGCAAAGCATACTCGTCCCATTTTGCGATAAGCATATCTAGCGTAACCTCCGACTTGGGCATCTTGGCTCGCTCCTCAGCGCTTAATTCGGTTATTTCAGCCCCAGCTTCATCTTTTGCTTTAGGCTGCGCTTTAAGCTGTTTTATGGTCAATCCTATTTTTGGGACTTTTCCCTTCGCTTTTACCGCTTCCTTATCACCTTGGGGTTGAGGTTTAGTGTCGTTGCTTGGGTGCGGCGTTGGGCTAACACTGGTTTTTTCTTGAGGTAGGATGGGATTTTTAGCCGGTGCATCCGCCTGAGTCTTACCAGTAACGGACGGTGTCGATTTTTTGGAAGGCTCCTTTAATTTGGGCTCGCTACTTTTTTTTTTAGCTCTTCCATCTCAGATTCTAGCATTTCAATTAATGCCAGCTCTACTAATAACCTAGGGTGTTTACTAGCCTTGTAGTTATTGTCTGCCTTGTTACAAAGCTTCAACCATTTAACCAGTTTGTTGGTTCCACTTTCCTGGGCCTGCTTTGCATATCGGCCTTTTAAGTCGTCACCAGCAATAATTAAATCTATGGTTTTAGGATCTAAACCTACCAACAGATTTCTGAAGTGATCGGCCAATCCAACAATAAAGTTATGTCCATCGAAACCTTTTGATAAAACGTCGTTGAACAAATTTAGAACGCTCGGTAGGTCTCCACCATTTAGGCCATCGGTAATTTTAAAGTAGTATTCGTAATCGAGAAGGTTTAGGTTCTCGATTACCAATTCGTAGGTAATTTCTTTACCACCGAACGCCACCATCTGATCAAAAATGGAAAGTGCATCTCTAAGTCCACCATCTGCTTTTGTAGCAATAATGTGTAGCGCCTCTCTTTCAGCTTTTATTCCTTCTTTTTGAGCAATTTGTTCCAGGTGGTCGGTAATGTCCTGAACCTTTATTCTTTGGAAATCGAATACCTGACAACGAGAAAGAATAGTGGGAAGGATTTTATGCTTTTCTGTGGTAGCCAGTACAAAGATGGCGTATGAAGGTGGTTCCTCTAATGTTTTAAGAAAGGCGTTAAAAGCACTGGCAGAAAGCATGTGTACCTCATCAATAATGTAGACTTTAAATTTTTTCCCACCTGCAGGAGCAATTCTCACTTGCTCAATAAGATTTCTAATATCGTCTACGGAGTTGTTAGAGGCGGCATCCAGCTCAAAAATATTCATCTGATCATCAGCAATATCTTCGAGTTGATCTGGGTTTTCTGCGTTAACGGCCTTGGCTAATATTCGAGCGCAAGTGGTTTTACCCACTCCGCGTGGACCACAAAATAAAAAGGCCTGAGCCAGTTTATTATTTTTTATTGCGTTTTTTAGCGTATCAGTTACGGCGCTTTGTCCAACTACCGATTCAAAGGTTGCAGGTCTGTATTTACGGGCCGAAACGATAAACTGATCACTCATTCTAATTAGCTTTGTGCAAATATAACGGCATTTCTTAGCCGACAAGAAATTGTTAATAAGGTATATATGCTTGTTAAAAAACAAAAGTTTAATACCTTTGCAGTCCTTTTTTCAAAAATAATATTATGTCTAACCGTTACGAAACTGTTTTCATTTTAACTCCCGTTTTGTCTGAAGACCAGGCAAAGGAAGCAGTAGCCCGCTACAGAGACTCTATCAAAGAGGCTGGAGGGACTATTAAACATGAAGAGAACTGGGGCCTAAGAAAACTGGCTTACCCAATTCAGAAAAAAACAACCGGATTTTACCACTTGCTAGAGTTTGAGGTGAACGGAGAATTTATTTCCAACATGGAATTGGATTTCCGTCGCGACGAGCGCGTGTTGAGATTCTTAACCGTGAAACTTGACAAATACGGCGTTCAGTACGTAGAGTCTAGAAGAACTAAAAAAGCAGAGGTAGAAAACTAAAAAAGTATTAAATCATGGCAGGCGATTCAGATGTAAGATATCTTACCCCTATCGATATAGAAACCAAAAGGGAAAAGTATTGTCGCTTTAAAAAGCACAAAATCAAGTACATTGATTACAAAGACCCTAATTTCTTATTGAAATTTGTAAACGAACAAGGGAAAATTCTTCCAAGAAGAGTAACAGGTACCTCTTTGAAGTATCAGCGCAAAGTGGCTACGGCGATTAAAAGAGCGCGTCACCTTGCTTTACTTCCATACGTTGGAGACCTTTTGAAATAATCTTAAAAAGCGTAAAAGAAAATGGAAGTTATATTAAAGAAAGACGTTCAGAATTTAGGATATAAAGACGAGCTAGTAACCGTAAAAAACGGATACGGTCTTAACTACCTAATTCCTCAAGGATTTGCTGTTTTAGCTACTGAGTCTGCAAAAAAGGTGTTGGCTGAAAACCAACGTCAAAGAGCACACAAAGAAGCTAAAATTAAAGATGAAGCTCAGAAACTTGCTGACAAGGTAAGTGGAGTTAAACTTACTGTTGGAGCAAAAGCTGGTGAAAACGGAAAAATCTTTGGTTCCGTTAATACCATTCAGTTAGCTGAAGCTTTCAAAGGAAAAGGATTAGAAATTGATAGAAAGCATATCATTTTAAAGGATGATAGCGTTAAAACATTAGGTTCGTACAAAGCAACTGTAAAACTTCACAGAGAAGTTTCTGCAGAGTTCGAATTCGAAGTTATTGAGGAATAAGTACGTTGTAGGGTTAGTACTGTTCTCAATTTGCCCTCACGCTTTACGTGGGGGCTTTTTTTTTGCCCAATAATTAAAATTATGACCCTGTTTAACTTTTTTCCTGATTAGCCTCAGATTTCATTTTTCGAAATTAAAAACGAAGCATATTAGCAGCAGGAAACAGCAAGAGTAAGGCTATGACAAGTTCATAGTTGGTTCAAAAAATGGATTATCCGCAGTTTCTCTTCATTAAAGGATAATCCAAGGTTGGTGGTAAGGAGCGGGACCTGGTAAGTCCCGCTTTTCTTTTGCCCTAATGTTTCAGAAAAGATAGTAGGTAAAAGGCGCAAAGAATCTTCCGAATCCTGGCGCTTTAATCTTTAAAAAAGGAATTCTGGCTTATTCGTACCGCAAGGCATCAATTGGATCTAAGGCTGCTGCCTGTTTAGCAGGGTAATAACCCGAGGCTACACCTACAAAGAAACAAAGTGCAATTCCTCCTCCTATCCATAACCAGGGTACAATAAATCCACCCCCAACAACATTGGAGATGAGATTTCCTATGATGATTCCTAAGACAATTCCCAACAATCCACCCAATTGACCTATCAAAATGGATTCAATTAAAAATTGATTTCGAATTAACTGTGCGGTGGCACCTATGGCTTTTCGAGTACCAATTTCTCTGGTTCTTTCCTTAACGGAAACCAACATGATATTCATAAGTCCAATTGCTGCACCTAGCAAGGTTATTAATCCTATTGCGGTGGCAATAACAGAAATAAGAGATAGCTGCTCGATTACAAAGCTGGCAATTTGATCACTTTTCCTTATAGAGAATGTATTGTCCTTCCCCGGAGGATCCTTTCTTATTATTCTGAATAATCCCGTAGCTTCTGAAATAGCTGGTTCTAGATTTTCGGTGTTGTAAACCATAACGTTTACATTATAGCTTCCCTGATCCAATCCATAATTTAGCCGCAAATTAGAAAGGGGGATGATACATTGATTGTCGCCACTGAATCCCATGGAATTTCCTTTGGACTCCAGTACTCCAACAACTTTGTAAATACCCGCTCCAACTCGAATTTCTTCCCCTACAGGGTTTTCCCCTTTTTTAAACAGGTTGGATACCACATCGGCACCAATTACCACTACGTTGTTGGCTAATTGAACGTCTGTTTTGGTAATATTCCTACCTGAGCTTGTTTTGTATCCTGTGGTAAGTAAATAGTTTTCATCACCTCCAATTACGCGAACGTTAGGGTTGGTTTTTTCAGATTTATATTTCAATGTTGCGGCACCCGTAGCTACTTGAGAAATGGATACAAACCCAATGTTTTCATTGAATCTATCCTTAAGGTCCATTGCTTCGCGGTACGTGATTTTTCGGTTAATTTCCCTTTTGTCGGCGCGAGTAAGTCTTAAATTTCTGTGGGTGATACTAAATGTGTTGGAACCCATGGTGGCAAAATCGTCACGAAGTTTTCCCTTAATCGCATCTATTGCGGTTAAAATTCCCACCAAAGCCATAATCCCAATGGCTATGATTAAAACAGTGAGTATGGTTCTAAGTTTTTGACTTTTTACCGAGCGGAAAGCGAGCTTTATATTCTCTGTAGATACCTTCATGACTACAATTGTTGCGTGAAGAAAGTGAAAATTATTACGCTAGACCAAAATAAGGAGGAACAGTAAGGGCATTTTTTGATAAATGGTCGGGAAGAAATATTACTGGTAAATAGTTGCTGCTCATCTTATCTGTAGTTATTCTATATAGGTAAGTCACTGTGCGACTGCTTGTAAAAACACCTTGCATTGATTATTTTCGCGAGCCTTTAAAAACAGTATTTTATGCGCCTATACGACGAGTATCTTAAAGAAATTGAAGCAAGAAAAGCTCAAAATTTACATCCAAAACCTATTGAAAGCGCAGAATTACTGTCTGAGATTATCGAGCAGATTAAAGACCTTGATAATCCACACCGTGCAGATTCTTTGCATTTCTTTATTTATAATGTAGTTCCTGGAACCACTGCGGCAGCGGCTACAAAAGCCAAGTACCTAAAAGCGATAATTTTAAATGAGGAGTCGGTAGAAGAAATTACTCCTGATTTTGCTTTTGAATTGCTTTCACATATGAAGGGTGGACCTTCAATAGAGGTGTTGCTAGACCTAGCATTAGAGAATTCTGGTGATATAGCTAATAAGGCTGCGGAAGTCCTAAAAACACAGGTGTTTTTATACGAGGCAGATATGGCCCGTATCGAAAAAGCATATAAAGAAGGGAATGAAATTGCTAAGGAATTACTTAGAAGCTATAGCGAGGCAGAATTCTTTACCAAGCTTCCAGAAGTAGAGGAAAAAATCGATATCGTAACCTTTATTGCAGGAACGGGAGATATTTCAACTGATTTACTTTCTCCAGGAGCCGATGCTCATTCGCGCTCGGATAGAGAACTACACGGGCAGTGCATTTTCGAGCACAATAAGGAAATGCAGCAAGAGCTAAAAGAGCTAAAAGCAAAACACCCAGATAAGCGTGTAATGCTTGTTGCAGAGAAGGGAACTATGGGAGTTGGATCTTCTAGAATGTCTGGAGTGAATAACGTTGCCCTTTGGACAGGTATTCAGGCTAGTCCATATGTTCCATTTATCAACATTGCACCAATTATCGCGGGAACAAATGGAATTTCCCCAATATTCTTAACCACTGTTGGTGTAACCGGTGGGATTGGAATCGATCTTAAAAACTGGGTAAAGAAAACAGATGCCAATGGAAATACCGTGGTAGATGAAAATGGCGATCCAGTTCTAGAACAAAAATATTCTGTTGAAACCGGAACGGTTTTAACCATTAATACCAAAACCAAAAAGCTTTGTAAGGGAGATCAAGAGCTGAGAGATATCTCCGATGCGCTTACTCCTCAAAAAATGGAGTTCATTAGAGCAGGAGGATCTTACGCAGTGGTATTTGGTAAAAAACTACAGACTTTTGCTGCCTCTGTGCTAGGAGTTGAGGCTCCAGTTGTATATGCTCCAGCAAAAGAAGTTTCTCTTGAAGGACAAGGTCTTACTGCGGTTGAGAAAATATTCAACAAAAATGCAGTAGGAACTACTCCCGGAAAGACTTTACACGCCGGATCGGATGTGCGCGTTGAGGTAAATATTGTTGGGTCTCAGGATACCACTGGATTGATGACATCGCAAGAGTTAGAAGCGATGGCAGCAACGGTAATTTCCCCTATTGTAGATGCCGGGTACCAATCGGGGTGCCATACCGCTTCGGTTTGGGACGATAAGTCTAAAGCCAACATTCCAAAGCTCATGAAATTCATGAACGACTTTGGATTAATTACAGCACGCGACCCAAAAGGGAAATACCACGCCATGACCGATGTAATCCACAAGGTGTTAAACGACATTACTGTGGACGATTGGGCAATAATCATTGGTGGAGATTCGCATACGCGTATGTCTAAAGGAGTTGCTTTTGGAGCAGATTCAGGTACTGTAGCATTAGCTCTGGCTACTGGTGAAGCTACCATGCCTATCCCACAATCAGTTAAAGTGACTTTCAAAGGTGAAATGCGCAGCTTCATGGATTTCCGTGATGTTGTGCACGCTACGCAGCAGCAAATGCTTAAGCAGTTCGATGGTGAGAACGTATTCCAAGGTAGAGTTATAGAGGTGCACATCGGAACGCTTACTTCGGATCAAGCCTTTACGTTTACCGACTGGACTGCAGAAATGAAAGCGAAGGCTTCTATCTGTATTTCAGAGGATGAAACCCTTATCGAGTCTTTGGAAATTGCTAGAGGTCGTATCCAGATCATGATAGACAAGGGGATGGATAACGATAAGCAAGTACTACAGGGATTAGTAGATAAAGCTAACCAAAGAATCCAGGAGATTAAAACAGGCACCAAGCCTGCGCTTAAGCCTGACGCCAATGCAAAATATTATGCAGAGGTAGTAATTGACTTGGATGAGATTGCTGAGCCAATGATTGCAGATCCAGACGTAAATAACGAAGACGTTTCTAAGCGTTATACCCACGATACCATCCGTCCGCTATCTTATTACGGCGGAACTAAAAAAGTAGATCTTGGATTTGTAGGATCTTGTATGGTGCACAAAGGCGATATGAAAATATTGGCCCAAATGCTTAAAAATATAGAGGCACAGCAAGGAAAAGTAGAGTTTAAAGCTCCGCTTGTGGTAGCACCTCCAACCTATAATATAGTTGACGAACTAAAAGCCGAAGGCGATTGGGAAGTATTAGAAAAGTACTCTGGCTTTGTGTTCGACGATGCCGCACCAAAAGCTGCAGCTCGTACCAAATACGAGAACATGCTTTATCTAGAGCGTCCAGGTTGTAACCTTTGTATGGGTAACCAAGAAAAAGCCGAGCCCGGAGATACCGTAATGGCAACCTCTACCCGTTTATTCCAAGGTCGTGTGGTAAAAGATTCTGGAGAGAAAAAAGGAGAGTCTTTACTTTCTTCTACTCCGGTAGTGGTACTTTCTACCATTTTAGGTCGCACTCCAACCATGGAAGAATATGAGGCAGCAGTAGACGGAATAGTATTAACCAAGTTTAAGCCATCTGAGAAGAGTTTGGTACTGGCTTAAGTTGAGATTCATTTATTTATATGGAAAACCCGCGCTTTAACAAGTGCGGGTTTTTTTTGTGCCTAAAAATCGCGCAGAATGCAAAATTGTATTCTGGATATTAATGTTTGATATTGAATCCTTCTGTGCTTAAATGCATTTCGGCTATGCAAAGGAGAAATTGGTTGGATAAATGTACTTCTTCAACTACTCCTTAAATTTTCCTCCTCTTTAACATATCTAAAGGACTACTAGTTGTTCTAATCGCTTACAAATTGTATTTTACGGTCGCCCAAAAAATGACCTTAAGATGAGTAAAGTATTTGATTTAGATATGATTAAAGCGGTGTACGACCGTATACCGAAAAGAATTGCCGCAGCAAGAAAAGTGGTGAATAAACCGCTAACGCTGTCGGAAAAGATTTTGTACAGTCACCTTTGGGACGGAGAGGCCAAGGAAGCATTTACCCGCGGTAAATCGTACGTGGATTTCGATCCAGACCGGGTGGCGATGCAAGATGCAACCGCGCAGATGGCATTGTTGCAATTTATGCAAGCCGGAAAAGATAAAACGGCTGTACCTACTACAGTGCATTGCGATCACCTAATCCAAGCAAGAATAGGTGCTGATAAGGACCTACAGGAAGCATTTAATAAAAGCTCAGAGGTATTTAACTTCCTAGAAAGTGTTTCTAATAAATACGGAATAGGTTTCTGGAAACCTGGAGCAGGTATCATCCACCAAGTTGTACTAGAAAATTACGCCTTCCCAGGGGGAATGATGATAGGTACTGACTCGCACACCGTAAATGCGGGTGGATTGGGAATGGTAGCCATTGGAGTTGGTGGAGCCGATGCCGTAGATGTTATGGCAGGAATGCCCTGGGAATTGAAATTCCCGAAACTTATCGGTGTTAAACTTACCGGAAAATTAAACGGTTGGACAGCTTCTAAGGATGTGATCCTCAAGGTAGCAGGTATCCTTACGGTAAAAGGTGGTACGGGTTGCATAGTAGAATACTTTGGGGAAGGTGCAAAAAGTCTGAGCTGTACCGGAAAAGGAACCATTTGTAATATGGGTGCCGAAATTGGTGCAACAACTTCCACCTTTGGGTACGATGAAAGCATGGAGCGTTACTTGCGCGCAACCGACAGAAACGAGGTTGCGGACTTGGCTAATGGTATAAAGGAGCATTTAACAGGTGATGCCGAGGTGTATGCCAACCCAGAAAAGTATTTCGACCAAGTAATAGAAATAGACCTAAGCACATTAGAGCCGCACCTTAACGGTCCATTTTCTCCAGATATTGCTACTCCTATTTCTAAGTTGGGAGTAGAAGCCAAGAAAAACGGTTGGCCACTAGAGGTAGAATGGGGTCTAATTGGTTCTTGTACAAACTCATCCTACGAAGATTTAACTCGCGCGGAATCCATCGCGAGGCAGGCAGTTAATAAGAAACTAAAAACCAAAGCAGAATTTGGGATCAACCCCGGCTCGGAGCAGGTGAGATACACCACTGAACGGGATGGTGTACTGCAGGCTTTCAAAGATTTAGAAGCTAGGATTTTCACCAATGCCTGTGGTCCTTGTATTGGTCAGTGGGCTAGAGCTGGCGCTGAAGAGCAAAAAAAGAATACCATCGTGCATTCTTTCAACAGAAACTTTGCAAAAAGGGCAGATGGAAACCCCAACACCCATGCATTTGTTGGTTCACCGGAATTGGTCGCAGCAATGGCTATAGCGGGAAGGTTAGATTTTAACCCCTTAACCGATTCATTAGAAAACGAAGATGGCGAAATGGTGAAATTAGATCCCCCAAGTGGGATTGAGTTGCCAAAGTTAGGTTTCGCGGTAGAGGATAACGGTTACCAAGCTCCCGCTAAGGATGGATCTAGTGTTGAGGTTGTGGTAAAATCCGATTCGGAGCGACTGCAACTTCTTACCCCTTTTGATCCTTGGGATGGTAAAAACATCACGGGAGCCAAGCTTTTAATTAAGGCCTTTGGCAAATGTACTACCGACCATATTTCTATGGCTGGACCTTGGTTGCGTTATCGAGGTCATTTGGACAACATTTCTAACAACTGTTTAATCGGAGCAGTTAATGCTTTCAATAAGGAAACCAACAAGGTTAAAAATCAAATCACTGGCGAATACGGTGAGGTTCCAGCTACGGCAAGAGCTTATAAAGCAGCGGGAATTCCTTCTGTTGTAGTAGGAGATCATAACTACGGAGAAGGTTCCTCTAGAGAGCACGCCGCCATGGAGCCAAGACACCTCGGAGTTAGGGCGGTTATTGTTAAGTCTTTTGCAAGAATCCACGAAACCAATCTTAAAAAGCAAGGAATGCTGGGACTAACTTTTGCAAACGAAAACGACTACGACAAAATTCAGGAGGATGATGTATTTAACTTCCTGGATTTAGACCAGTTTGCAGAAGACAAACCCTTACACATAGAAGTAGTACATAAAGATGGTTCTAAGGATACGATAAAGTTGAACCATACTTATAATACCGCTCAGATTGAGTGGTTTAAGGCGGGATCCGCACTTAACTTGATAAAGGAAATGAATAAAGGCTAGGGTGCCAGGAATCTATTTTAACGCACGCTCTGTGTATTATTAACTCAGAGAATTTTATTTTCATAAAGCTCGGGTGGTTTTTTAAACTTATCTGGGCTTTTTTTTTTACGATTTCATTTTTAATGTAAATTGGTCTGATTAACTATAATTTTTGATTAAATGAAAAAGTCCCTACTTGTATTGATCACCTTTTGTTCCTTTGGCCTGTTTGCCCAAGAAATATCTCTTCAAGGTGGAGTTTCCTTTGGAGCGCTAGATTATGAAATTGCCGCATTTCCAAATTCCAATTTATATGAGGAAAGCACCACTGAGGCCAATTTTAGATTTAGTTTCCTTAAACCATTAAAGGAAGGACAGAGTTTGGATTTTGGATTGGGGTACTTGGTTAAATCTGGGCAAAACGAGTTCGTATTCACCAATAATCAGGGTGAAGAAACGGGGTCAACCACAACCCAGTTGCGTTTTAATTACCTTAGTCTATCGGGTTTATATACTTATAATATTAGTAGCGATGGAATTATTCCATATGTGCAAATTGGTCCTAAGTTGGATGTTTTGATTGACGACAATACGGGAGAAGGATTTGATAAAGACAACTTAAATTCCGTACAGTTTGGAGCTGTCGGTGGTCTGGGAGTCAAGAAGGAATTTGGTAAGATGGTTCTTGGATTAATTTCTAGATACCATTTAGACTTTAACAAAATTGGAAAGTGGCAAAATGATGGACAGGAAGGAACCAATAGTATTTCTGGAAATCGGTTTACATTAAACGCGTCTATTTCCTACAGACTTTAATTAAGGAATGATTAACTTGTTAGATAAGGGGCATTGTTGCCCCTTTTTTATTGTTAAAACTCAAAGGGTAATCAGGCATAGGCTGGCCAAACTTCCTTACTTTTGCCCGCGATGAAGAACGATTTATTTTTAAGAGCAGCAAGAGGTGAGCAGGTAGAGCGTCCACCGGTATGGTTAATGCGCCAAGCAGGTAGGTCGCTACCTGAATACAGAGCCGTTAGGGCTTCGGTTTCTGGCTTTAAAGAACTCGTAAAGAATCCTCAACTTGCGGCGGAAGTAACCGTGCAGCCCGTTGATATATTAGGGGTAGATGCTGCAATAATCTTCAGTGATATTCTTGTTGTGCCCGAGGCTATGGGGTGTAACTATGAAATGGTAGAATCGGTAGGTCCTGTTTTTCCAGATCCAATTAGCTCAGTAAGTGATATAGATAAACTTACCGTTGAAGGTGCAGAAGAAAGTTTGGCCTACGTTACTGATGCACTTCTTGAAACCAAAAAAGTTTTAAATGGTAGAGTGCCATTAATCGGCTTTGCTGGAGCACCATTTACCATTTTTACATACATGATAGAAGGGAAAGGTTCTAAGACCTTTTCAAAAGCCAAAGCCTGGTTGTATAAAAACCCAGAAGCATCGCATAAGCTTTTACAGAAAATAACCGACTTTACTATTTCCTATCTGAGAACTCAAATAAAAGCTGGGGCGGATCTTGTACAAGTTTTCGATTCCTGGGCTGGAGTTTTAAGTCCTGAAACGTTCAATACGTTTTCCCTTCCATATATCCAGCAAATATGCAAGGCCATTAATGAAGTGCCGGTAACGGTATTTGCTAAGGGTGCTTGGTTTGGAATGGAGGAAATGAGCAAATTAGATTGTCAGGTACTTGGATTAGACTGGAATATTGCACCTGAATTGGCGCGAAAATGGGCGCCGAATAAAACGCTACAAGGAAATTTAGATCCTTGTGTTTTATATGGTACGCGTGAAACCGTAGCCCAGGAGGTAACCAAGATGATCGATAGATTCGGTTCTCAAAAATACATTGTTAACTTGGGCCATGGTGTGTATCCAGATACACCAGTTTCTAGTCTTAAAACAGTCATAGAGACGGTAAAAGCTTACAAAAAATAATATGAGATTCTTTCTTTCTTTTTTTCTGCTTGGATTTGCGATAAGCTCCTTTGCTCAAAGTCCAAATCTAGTTGTCAATGGTGATTTCGAAGAACTTGATCAGAAAATTAAAGATTTAGGTGCCATTAGTGCCGCAAAAGGGTGGGCACCAGGAAATGGTGCACCGGCTGATTTGTTTTCGCCAGAATCCAAAATCGACGAGGCCAAGTCTCCCTCTAATATTTATGGGAAGGAGAAGGCGTACAGCGGTAATAACTACGCGGGTATTAGAGCTTACTCATATAAAGGTAAAGACCCAAGAACCTATATAACTGGTAAATTAGAAAAGAGCTTGGAAGCAGGTAAGCGTTACTGTGTTACTTTTTACCAGAGCTTATCGGAGGATAGCAAATTTGCCATTTCAAATGTTGCTGCTGTTTTTAGTTCAGAGCCTTTCGAAATGGGTGAAATGAGCTACAATATCCTTATGGAACCTTCGGTGCAATTAAACACCCCATCTATCATTACTCGCCAACTTTATTGGGATGACGTTTGTAATGTTTATGAAGCTGAAGGTGCAGAGAACTACATAACCATAGGTGTTTTTGAATCAGAAAAAAATATTGACTACAAAAAGATAAAAAGACCTGGAGACTTTAGTGGCGCCCAGCAAAATCACGCCTATTATTATATAGATGGGGTTGAGGTTAAAGAGCTAGAAGAGGGGGAAAAGTGTGACTGTGAAAAGCAACAATTCGTAGATACCCCTAAAATTGTTAGGGTTACCGTAGAATCTAACGTCTCAAAAAGCGATGTAGCCAAAGAAATAGAGAGTTTGGTTATTGGTTTTCCTCAGGGAAGCTTTAAGCTTGATCCCAACCAAAAAGGAGTGGAAGAATTGCTGAAATACGCAAAATTGGACTCGGATCTTAAACTGAAATTTGTAGGCCATATCTCCGAAGAAGAGGAGAAAATGGGAATGAAAAACCCAAGAATCAAAACCCTTGCAAAGGGAAGAGCCCAGGCTGTTGTGAATTACCTTGCAGAACAAAAATTAGATAAAACCAGATTTGTAATTGAAGAAGCTGATTATTTCGATACTGTTGGAACCAAAGAGAATCCAGATTTTACTGAAAAGAATCAATCGGTAACTATTAAAGTGCTAAGCAAATAATGTACTATGGGGGTAGTGGCAGATAAGAAAGTAACTAGAGCCTGGGCAATGTACGACTGGGCGAATTCGGTTTACCCCCTGGTTGTAACTACTGCTATCTTTCCCATATTTTACGAGAAAATATCTACGGGTCCTGATGGAAGTGACATCGTAAATTTTTTCGGATTCGATGTGGTTAACACCGCTTTGGTTAGCTATGTTTCGGCCACCATGTTTGTACTGGTATCTATATTATCACCCTTACTTTCTGGGGTTGCAGATTATACGCAGCGAAAAAAGTTTTTTCTAAAGTTTTTCTTTGTTCTGGGATCCATTTCCTGCGCTTCGCTTGCATTCTTTAAAATGGAATATCTAGAATTAAGCATGTTAATTTACCTGCTCGCTGGTTTAGGATTCTGGGCATCTCTGGTGTTTTACAATGGTTTTTTACCATTAATTGCTCCTAGAGAACAGCAGGATGCGATAAGTGCCCAGGGTTACTCCTTGGGTTACATCGGCTCTTCAATTTTGCTAATTATTTGCCTCGCCCTGGTAATGGGTGTGGGAATGGATGCTCGTTTGTCTTTTGTCATTACCGCCATATGGTGGATGGGCTTTGGATTTTGGTCGGTTAAAAAACTGCCAGAATTCCCAGTTAAAATAGACCCAAAGGTTCCAGTTTTTTCAAAGGGGTTTTACGAGTTACGACAAGTATGGAAAGGTCTTAAGAACACCCCACGTTTAAAGCGCTACTTATCGTCGTTTTTTGTTTTTAGTATGGGAGTACAAACGGTAATGATTATGGCCGTTTACTTTGGTACCAAGGAAATTACATGGGCGAGTGAAGACGAGAAAACGGTTGGACTTATCGTTAGCGTTCTTATCATTCAAATTATTGCGGCACCGGGATCTAAAGGTTTAGCTTGGTTAAGTACCAAAATTGGAAATGTGAAAGCCCTGGCTGTGGTTTTACTGATATGGTGCGTGCTCTGTATTTCTGCGTTGTGGGTAACTACTCCAGTTCATTTTTATGTAATTGCCGGATTTGTTGGGCTGGTAATGGGAGGCGTTCAATCCCTATCCCGATCAACTTATAGCAAACTTCTTCCAGATACGGAGGATACCACTTCATATTTTAGTTTTTACGATATATCAGAGAAAATTGGACTGGTTATAGGAATTCTTTCTTACGGTCTTATAGAGCAATTAACGGGAAGTATGCGAAACAGCATTTTTGCCCTAATTGTATTCTTTATAGTTGGATTATTAATTCTTTTAAGCATGCCCAAAGAAGAGCGTGCATACCTCAAAAAATAAGTTCCCGATGGAGAAAATTTATGATGTTGTTATAGTTGGAGGAGGAATTGTTGGAGCAGCAACATTTTATAAAATGGCTTCTAGGTTTCCAGACCTTAAACTAGCTCTTATTGAAAAAGAAGACCATCTAGCAGCACACCAAACGGGAAATAATTCAGGGGTAATCCACAGTGGATTGTACTATAAGCCGGGCTCCCAAAAGGCTACACATTGTGTGCAAGGTAGGAGGGAACTGGTAAAGTTTGCACAGGAGTATAATGTTACCCACGACGTATGTGGTAAAGTGGTAGTCGCCGCAGAAGATCGTGAAATCCAATACCTAGATAAGATATTCAACATCGGGTTGGAGAATGAGATTGAAGGGATAGAAAAAATCACTAGAGATCAGGTAAAAGAAATTGAGCCTTTTTGTGAAGGTATTGCCGGTATACGAGTTCCATGTACTGGAATTATAGATTTTAAGCAAGCTACACGCACCATGGTGGAAGTTGGTCTGTCTAAATGCAAACAGGCAGATGTTTTCATGGGTGAGAAAGTAGAGGCTGTTGTTAAACAAGATGGGATTTCCATCCTAAAAACGAATAAACAACAAGTTAAGGCGAAGCATGTTATATTCTGCGCTGGACTTTGGGCAGATAAAATGGCCAAGAAGGATGGCGTTAAGCTCAAGGAAAAAGTTGTAGGATTTAGGGGTGACTATTACGAGCTTACCGATCAAGGTAAACACAAAGTGAAGCATTTAATTTACCCGGTACCCGATCCGGCATTTCCATTTTTAGGAGTTCACTTTACTCGCATGACAGATGGAGAAATAGAATGCGGACCCAATGCTGTTTTTACCTTTAAAAGGGAAGGGTATGGAAAAACAGATTTCAGTTTAAAAGATACGGTTGATGCACTAAGCTATGGTGGGACTTGGAAGCTGTTTTTCAATAACATGTCTTTTGGAATAAACGAATACAGAAGAGCCTTTTCGAAAAAGAGATTTTTAGAAACCCTTCAACGACTTATTCCAAGTTTAACTATGGAGGATATTCGTCCGGGTAGATCGGGAGTAAGAGCACTTCTTTTAAGTGAGGATGGCGATACTAGAGACGATTTTAGAATAGCGCATGCCGATAATAACATCCATGTTCTAAATGCTCCGTCACCAGCGGCTACGGCATCATTGGCAATTGGAAATTCGGTGGTAAATATGGCCGAGAAGCATTTCGGGCTAGAAACATTGGTTTAGAAATATTCTACACTACTTTGTATTTCCCTATAAACTGTTCCCAGTTAAAGATGTAGGTTGTCATTACACTATCCAATCTCTTTTGGAACATTGGGTTAGGTACTTTTTGGGTACGGAAAAATTCTTCCTGACAATCATTTAATCCGTACTTTCTAAAAAATGATTTAGACATTGCATAAATCATGTTTTTAGAGGGGTGGTTAACCCTAACCATGAAATCTTTGTAGGTTTTAATTTGGGTTTTTAGGGTGGCTACATCCAGCTGGGTAGCCTTGGCAAACTTTTCAATGATTTTATCTCTGAGCCTTTGTTCTTGGTCCGGATTAAAGTAAATGGGGATGAAATTAAGATTCCCTACCAATACGATCATCAGAAAATCCTCAATATTTTCTGGATCTATATCGGGCTTTACGATAAACTCAGGTGTGTTTTCAACGATCTCAATTAGTTCAGGGAAACCGTTTTCGGTATGCTTAAAAATAAAGTTGACAACGATGTTGGCTACGTTATTTTCTGAGATTTTTTTCTTTCCAAAAATTGACAACATAACCGAGAAAAGCTTTTTGCTAAATTAATGATTTGTAGACCGATTATTCTTTTGCTGAAAATTGCCTTTTAACAAAGTTATTCACCGGTTTACAGCTGCTGGAGGGTATGGAGATTGTAGTATTTCCCTTTCTTATCTAGCAGCTCTTTGTGGGTACCTATTTCCGCTATTTCCCCATCGTGCATTACCACTATTCTGTCGGCCTGATTTATAGTAGACAAGCGATGGGCAATAACAATGGAGGTGCGGTTTTGCATTAACTTGGTAAGGGCGTCTTGAACCAGTTTTTCCGATTCCGTATCAAGTGCAGAGGTGGCCTCATCCAATAATAAAATGGGTGGATTTTTTAATATGGCTCTCGCGATAGAAACTCGTTGCTTTTGTCCGCCAGATAATTTCGTACCACCATCTCCAACTCTGTAGTCGTAACCGTTCTCAAATGAGCTGATAAACTCATGGGCATTCGCAATTTTTGCTGCTTGCTCAATCTCCTCCCTGGTTGCATTAGGATTCCCCACTGCAATGTTGTTTGCAATGGTGTCGTTGAATAAAATGGCATCCTGAGTTACTATGCCGAAAAGCTTTCTAAGGTCTCTTAGGTTGTAATCTGTTAGGCAAGTTCCATCAAGTAAAATAAGCCCTTTTTCAACTGGGAAAAAGGCGGGAAGTAATGAGATTAATGTGCTTTTCCCCGATCCCGATTGTCCAACCAAAGCAACAGTTTCCCCTTTTTTAATTTCAAGATTTAACTGCTTAAGAGCCGTTTTTCCGTTGGGGTATTTAAAGTTTAAATTCTTAAGTACTATTGAGCTATTGAACTCCTTCAAAGGAAGATTTTTCCCTTTAACAACAGGTTCTTCTTCCGCCAAAAACAATTCGTTAATTCTATTGGCCGACGCCATACCCTTTTTCAGCTTAAAGAAGGCCTCAGAAAAGGACTTTGCTGGCGGGATGAGTTGTGAGAAAATAATCAGAAAGGTTACGAAGAATGCTCCATCAAAATTGGAGGTGTCGTTAAGAATTAAATTCCCACCATAAAACAAGACAACAACAAGCGAAGTGGCTCCAAGGACTTCGGAGATTGGTGAAGCCATATATTGTCTTCTGAAAAGCTTAACCATTAGCGAATAGTAATGGTTGTTTTCCTTGTTAAACTTATCGTGCTGTTGCTCTTCAGCGTTAAAGGCTTTAAGAATGCGCATTCCACTTAGCGACTCCTCAATTATAGAAATAACTTCTCCCAGTTTGTTTTGACCTTGTTGCGCTGCTTTCTTTAATTTTTTCGCAATGCTGGAAATAATTATTCCCGAAATGGGCAGAAGAATTAATACAAAAAGCGTCAGTTTCCAATTCATTAGGAACATAGTCCCGAGGTAAATAATGAAGGTAATGGGATCCCTGAAAATCATTTCCAAAGAACCTATTATACTCCACTCTATTTCGGTAACATCACTAGTAACTTTGGTTATAAGATTTCCCTTTCTTTCCTCAGAAAAATAAAATATGGGAAGCTTAAGCATGCGCTGATGTATGCTCTCTCTAATGTCCCTTACCACTCCGTTTCGGATAGGAGCCATGTGGTAAAAAGCAAAGTAGCGGCAAATATTTTTCATTATAAACATGGAAACAATAAAGAAGCACACATAAAGGAGTGCCTCCATTTTTCCTTGTTCCGAGATAAATTGAGCAATGTGATGATTAAGTAAACCGAGGATATAATCTGACGAAAACTCAAACTCACCAGGGTGGGGTAGAAGCTCGGTTTTTCCACCAAATAGAATGTCCAAAAAAGGAATGATGGATGCAAAAGAAAATAAACTAAAAAGGGAGGTGAGGAGGTTGAAAAAGATGTTAAGCCCTACATGGAGTTTGTAGGGCTTAAGCTTGCTGAATACAAATTGAAATCGATTCATTACACCAAGGTTACTCCAGTGTAATTCCAAGGAGTAATTTGTTTTAGTTCTGCTTTAAGTTCTTCATTGATGTTTAGTCCATCCACAAAATTCGAAATACTATCTTGATTTATTACCGTATTATTTCTGGTAAGATCTTTTAAAGCTTCATAGGGTTTAGGGTAACCAATTCGTCTTAAAACAGTTTGGATAGCCTCGGCAACAACCGCCCAGTTCTGCTCTAGATCAAATCTTATTTTATCCTCGTTTACAATAACCTTATTAAGTCCTCTTAAGGTTGCGTTTATTGCTACGATCATGTGTCCCATTGGAACTCCGATGTTTCTTAAAACGGTTGAATCGGTCAGATCTCGTTGGAGTCTACTAACAGGTAATTTGTTAGAAAGGTGATCGAAAATTGCGTTAGCTAAACCAAGGTTTCCTTCACTGTTTTCAAAATCTATTGGATTTACCTTGTGAGGCATTGCCGAAGATCCTACTTCTCCCTTTTTAATTTGTTGTTTGAAGTAGTCCATGGAGATGTAGGTCCACATATCGCGATCTAAATCTACAATGATGGTGTTGATTCGCATCAACCCCTGAAAGTAAGCTGCAAGGTTATCGTAATGCTCTATTTGTGTTGTGGTTTGCTGACGTGTTAGTCCTAGCTTTTCAGCTACAAATTTGTTTCCAAAATCCACCCAGTTAATTTGCGGATAGGCAATGTGATGCGCATTAAATGCTCCGGTAGCTCCACCAAATTTAGCTTCGAAAGCAATGGTTTCAAGGTTCTTTAATTGCTTTTCGATACGCTCAACAAACACCATAATTTCCTTACCCAATTTTGTTGGGCTTGCAGGTTGTCCGTGCGTACGTGCTAGCATGGAAATATCCTTCCATTTTTTAGCAAGATCTCTTAAAAGATTCAGTAGCTCATTAACTTTTGGAACTACTACTTCCTCGTGGCAATCCTTTATAGATAATGGTACGCTGGTGTTATTTACATCTTGAGAAGTAAGTCCAAAATGAACAAATTCTTCGATTTGAGAAAGATTTAAATCCTGCAGTTTTGCTTTAATAAGGTACTCTACTGCCTTTACATCGTGGTTGGTAACTTTCTCAGTTTCTTTAACCTGGATAAGGTCATTTTCCTGGAGGTTTTCACCCCATTCAACCAGTTTATTTATTGAGCTTGGATCGATGTTTTCTAATCCTGGAACCTTTGCTTCTATTAGGGCAATTAGGTATCTAACTTCAACTTTTACTCTGTAGCGAATAAGTCCTGCTTCTGAAAAATACTTTCTTAGCTCTTCCGTTCCTCTTCTATATCTTCCGTCTAATGGTGATAAAGCGTTTAAGCTTTCCGTCATAACTCTCGATTAACTTTTGGCAAAATTATTATAATTGGCGGGGACACGAACACAATTCGATTATAATTACACATGAACCGATTTACAAAGCAGTTTTTATTAGGGGTAAGAAGTCATAAATTGGCGTACCAGCATATTCGAGAGCACGGTTTATGGCATTATTTTGTTTGGCCCATTTTATTGGCAATAGGAATATTGTGGGGTGGTGCAACGCTTATTACGGGTTTAACCGAATGGACGGTTGAAACGCTAAAGGCATTATTATGGGACCAGGACACTCCTGATGGCTTTTTAGATAAGGTTGTGTTTTATTTGGTCTGGATCGTATTTAAGGTGCTTTTCTTTTACACCTATTATATCGTTAACAAGTACATTGTTTTTATTATTCTTTCCCCAGTCTTAGCAATCATTTCCGAGCGGGTTGATACCCATCAAACCGGTAGGCAGTTTCCCTTTTCATTACCACAGTTATATAAGGATGTGCTTCGTGGGATAGTAATTGCGCTTCGAAATCTATTTCTTGAATATGCAGCAACCTTGGTGCTATTAGTAGTCTCAATATTTTTACCTGTTTTCGCTCCTTTTTACCCTATTGTAATTTTCTTCATTGCCGCATACTTCTACGGATTTTCATTCCTAGACTATAACTCAGAGAGGTATAGATATTCCTATTCTAAAAGTGTTCGGATAATTAGATCCAATATGGGACTATCGGTTGGAATTGGTACGGTATTTTCCCTTTTGTTTTTTATCCCGATTTTAGGTGGGATTGTAGCGCCAATTCTTTCCTGCGTTGCGGCGACTATAGCTTTCATTAAAGAGTTTAAACCCAAGTCAGATTCAACCCTAGTAACTACATAGCTTTACGAGTGGTTCGTTCTACTTTAAAATCCATAGGTTGAATGGCATCCACTATGCTCAGCATTGGTGAGGTCAGTCTGTTGTGGCCTATTTGATCGTAGGCTAAAAATGCAATTCTGAATTTGAGTAGCACCATTTCTTCGGGAACAATAGTAACGTGGCTATCGTAGGTCAACCCCATTTTTATACTAGCCTCTGCTATGCAGGGTGTACTAAAATCTTCTCTATAAAACTCTTTCGTAAAGTCCGTTTCAGAAAACTTGGGAAATGACTGGATGTCTGGAATTCTATATGCACGGTGAATATCTCGACGAGTAATAGGTAAATGATTTATTGTCGCAGAACCTGTTTTTAGAATGTGGTCAACTGCATTGATTTTGAATCTCTTGGGCTTTACAATTAAAGAAAGAAACTCTGGGTCGGTGTAGGGCTGATTGAGAGTTGAATATCGTAGTAAGTGTTCGTCATCCTCCGAATGAACTACTAAATAATTTAAGAACGAGTGATGGTTGAACAAGTGCTTAAGCCTGCTTAACAATATTTCGTTTTTCTCCGATATCTCAAATGCTTTCTCCGGTTGGAGGGAATTGAATACAACCATAACTCTTCGTTTACTATAAAGTAACTCTATTTGGGAGTAAACATGGAGTATAACAGGATTAACGATACAGAGTTTTAGTTTAACGACACAAATTCATCGATAAGTGAATTCACTATTTCAGGACGGCAATTCTGGACATAGCTTTAACCGCTCCTCCAGTATTGTCTATAATCCAATCGGTACAAAAGGGCTTCAGCTGCTTTAATTCTTCTTTTTTGGATGTTAAGGAGCTGAACTCTGTTGCGTTTGAAATTTCAAAATGCACTCCTTGGTGGTTGGCAGATTTAACTTCGGGATAATCGGAGTGTTTTGGACCTGTAGCTACAGGGATACCATATGCCAATGGCTCTAAAATATTGTGAACTTTATTCCTAAAACCTCCCCCTACAAAGGCAAAGTCTGCATATCGGTAGGCATATTTTAAAATACCTATGCTATCAATAAGCAATAAATTACTTTCCCAATCGCTTTGTTTTGAATGGATGTTTATGACGTTCCCCAATTTTTGCTGGATATACTTTATAAACTCAGGGTCTACACGATGCGGCGCTATGATAAATTTAAATGAATGGTTTGGATTGTTTTTAACGAAGTTGGATAGAATTTCCAGTTCTGGTTCCCAGCAACTTCCAAAAATGATGGTAAAACTATTTTTAGAAAATTCGGCGATGTATTCATCTTCCCATTTCGTGTTTGCAGTAGATAGTACCTGCTCAAATCGCGTATCGCCCATGTGATAGGGCTTCTCGTATATTTTGTCAATTAGTTTAAGGTTCTCTTTGAATTGAACCCCAATGGAATTAAACCTTCTAAGGGTTTGGCGGTAATATCCACCCCAGGGTTTAAAGTAGATTTGTTTTGCCTTAAAGTGGGCGGCTACCAAATGAAATGGAATATTTTCTTTAGAAAGGATACTGATTAGATTGGGCCAGATATCGTATTTAACAAATACAAAAACTACGGGCCGAACAGCTTTTAGTAACTTTTTTGCATTCCCTGTAGTATCCAGTGGCAGGTAGAACTTGAAGGTTATACAGGGCAATAATTTTGCGTTTTCGAAACCGCTGGGAGAAAAAAAACTCACCCATATTGGGGTGTCAGGATGGGCCGTATGATACTCCTTAATTAGTGGGACGGCCTGTTCATATTCGCCTAGGGAAGCACAGTGAAAAATAGCAGGGTTGCCTTGCTTTGCAGTGGCTGCTATTTTGGGAAATTGATTTTTTCTCCCGTGAATCCAAGTTCTTGCTTTAGAATTAAAAGGGCTTACCAATCTAATAGCAAAGCCATAAAGGCATACGGCAATATGGTGCAAAATCTGCAAGCTTAATCGATATAGTACTCGTTAGAAATTCTTGATTGAAGGAGGAATATCCAGCCAAATTTAATTCCAAAGGCCAAATCTAATCTCGCTCTTTTGTCTGGACCATCTAAATCGAAATTGTAGTCCCTTCTGTTTTTGGTAAATCCTTCGTACATCTCAAAATTGACATAAAAATTTGCCAGTTTGTTATTGCTGTAGTGGGTTATACCAATAGATTGCTTTAATACGAGTCCGTTTGTTAGCCTGTCATACCCCTTTTCATATTCCCCGTCAATAAAGGGTACTCTATTATTTTGGTTTTCAACTCGTATTTTATGTTGCATGTAACCCAATCCGAATTCTGCGGTTAAGCCCGAGTTGCTGTTTTGTCCCCAGATCTTAGGGAAGATTTTCCCACCAGTTGCCAGAAAATGAAATCCTCTCTGAAAGAAAAGTACGGTGGCCAACTGCCCGTCTTCATCAATAATCTCATTGTTTTTAGTTCTAACATGTTTCAGCATGTTTTCACTATCCACTCTGTTCCCAAAAACAAAATTCCCTTCCAATCCGAACTTTGTGTTTTGTAGGGTTTTATATGCGAATTTTCCTCCGATTTGAAAATGAGTACCAAAGTATTCATCGTAATCTGCAGCTGGGATGAAGGTTCCGAAATTGATTGAAATTTCGGGGAAACTCTCAGTTTTTGATGCTTTGGTATCCTGTCCAAATACAGTAGCAGTAATAAAAATTAAAGAGGCAACTAGACCTATTTTCTTTATCATTTCTAGAATTTTGCGGTGCAAAAAGAACCGATTATGGGGCGCTTTATTATGTATATTCGCCCCAAATTTAAATATTCCTTTCATGAAGGGTTTACCCATGGTGGATTTGGCCTCTCAATACCAAAAAATTAAGGGGCAAATAGATAAAGCAATTATCGATGTAGTTGAATCTACTGCATTTATAAATGGACCAGAAGTAAAGGCGTTTTCGGATGAACTAGCCAATTATTTAGGAGTTAAGCACGTAATTCCATGCGCAAATGGAACCGATGCCCTGCAAATTGCAATGATGGGCTTGGGGTTGAAGCCTGGTGATGAAGTAATTACTCCTAGTTTTACCTATGTAGCAACCGTTGAGGTTATCGCTCTACTTGGATTAGTTCCTGTTTTTGTAGATGTTGATCCAGATACATTTACCATGGATCTAAGCGCTCTAGAAAAAGCAATTACGCCAAAAACCAAAGCTATTGTTCCTGTTCACCTATACGGGCAATGTGCTGAAATGGAAGGAATTTTAAGTATTGCGTCGAAACATAATCTTGCAGTTGTTGAAGATACAGCGCAAGCCATTGGAGCGGATTATATTTTTAAAGATGGAAAAAAGGCCAAGGCAGGTACAATAGGAGATATTGGAACCACCTCATTTTTCCCTTCCAAAAACTTAGGTTGCTATGGCGACGGTGGAGCGTTGTTTACCAATAACGACGAACTGGCAACGGTTATTAGAAAAATAGCCAACCACGGTCAGGAAGTAAGATATTACCACAGCTTGGTTGGTGTAAACTCCCGATTAGATAGTATCCAAGCTGCCATTTTAAGAGTAAAACTTCCTCATCTTGATGGATACAACGATGCTAGAAGAAATGCGGCCGATTTATACGACAAAGCTTTTGCTCCGTACGAGCAAATCTCTACTCCTAAAAGAGCAGATTATTCAACGCACGTGTTTCACCAGTATACTTTAAAACTAACTGGGGTTAATCGCGATGGATTAATAGCTCATTTAGGTGAGCACGGTATACCAGCCATGTTATATTACCCTGTTCCTGTTCATAGGCAGGAGGCATACAAACATTTAACAACAGATGAATCTCATCTAAAAAATACCAATGATTTAACCGATGTAGTTTTATCATTGCCAATGCATAGCGAATTAGAGGAAAGCACGGTAAGCTTTATTTCTGAAACCTTGATTAAATTTTTAAAATGAAAATAGCAGTAGTTGGAACTGGATATGTAGGACTGGTAACAGGAACCTGTTTTGCAGAAACTGGTAACGAAGTAATTTGTGTTGATATTAATGAGGAAAAGGTAGCTGCAATGCAGCGTGGAGAAATTCCAATCTACGAACCTCATTTAGATGTGCTTTTTGAAAGAAATATAAAGCAAGGAAGACTGCATTTTACCACGGACCTAGCTTCTGCGGTAAAGGATGCCAAAATTATTTTCTTGGCTTTACCAACACCTCCAGGTGAGGATGGGTCTGCTGACTTAAGCTACATTTTAAAGGTGGCCGAAGATCTTGGTGGAATTATTCAAGATTATAAAGTAATAGTAGATAAATCTACCGTGCCAGTAGGTACGGCCGAAAAAGTTACCAACGTACTTAAGGATAAGACTTCGGTGCAGTTTGATGTGGTCTCAAACCCGGAATTCTTGAGGGAAGGATTTGCGGTGGATGATTTCCTTAAACCAGACAGAGTGGTAGTTGGAACTTCATCAGAGAAGGCTAGAAAAGTAATGGAAGAGCTTTATAAGCCTTTCGTTCGTCAGGGAAATCCTATCATCTTTATGGATGAAAAATCTGCAGAACTTACCAAGTATGCAGCTAATTCATTCTTAGCCACCAAGATTACCTTCATGAATGAAATTGCCAACTTCTGTGAGAAGGTAGGGGCAGATGTAGATATGGTTCGTAGAGGTGTTGGAACAGATACCAGAATTGGACCTCGATTTTTGTTCCCAGGAATTGGGTACGGAGGTTCTTGTTTCCCGAAAGATGTTCAAGCGCTAGCAAAGTCAGGAAAAGAAAGCGGTTATGAGTTTAAGATCTTGGAGTCGGTTATGGAAACCAATGAAAAGCAAAAACTTAGATTAATAGAAAAGGTAGATGCCCATTATGGCGGAGATATAGCAGGAAAAACCTTTGCGATGTGGGGATTGGCATTTAAGCCTGATACCGACGACATTCGCGAGGCACCAGCTTTGTATATGATAGATGCTCTGGTAGAAAGGGGAGCTAAAGTTCAGGCTTATGATCCTGAGGCTATGGACAATGTTAAGCGACTAGTTGGAGATAAAATTAGCTACGCCGAAAGCATGTACGAAGCGCTAGATGGAGCTGATGCTTTATTAATTGCTACCGAATGGAGTGCATTTAGAAATCCTGATTTTGAGAAAATTTCAGGGAAATTGAAGGAAAAAGTAATCTTTGATGGTCGTAACTTGTACGAGTTAGACCGAATGAGAGATTTAGGTTATAGCTACGAAAGCATTGGAAGATCTATGGATTTAGTGAATGCACACTAGTTGTAAATAATATTAAAGATTAAAGCCCGTTGGAGTTATCCATCGGGCTTTTTTTATTATTTAAAGAATAGTTTAAACCAAGAATGGACCAAAGAACGTAGATTCACTTAAAATTTCCCGTCCCTTTTGAAAAAGTTCGTGAACGCTTTATCCTTTTTTAAGTCAGGACCGCAGAGTGCTGATAGCCAGAGGTATGTGGTGGTTTACAATGTTAGTTTGTTCACCGTCTTTATTGGAGTTACTCACATCTTAGTAGGGTTTATTGTCGATTATCCTCAAAAACTGATGTGGTTTCTCTGGGAACTCATTTTTAGTTTTGGAATTATTGCCATACTTGCTAAGAAGGGAAAAGCAGAATTTGCAAAGCTTGCATATGCCATAAATGCATACCTAACCATCATTTTTCTTACTCCACTTATAGGCTATGAGTCCAATACCTATATCTACCTAATTCCAGCTGTTGGGATGCCCTTGATTTTTTTCGAGGGAGATGCAGGAATTAAGAGATGGATATTGGTGGGAATAGGCCTTCCTATCTGGTTTTTTATAGAGTTCTATGCAAAGCATATAGGCCCGTGGATAGCCCTTGATGAGGAGGTTTTGAGATTAATTGCACAAGTAAACACGGTGCTTACTATAGGTACGTCTATGTTTATGTTCTATATTTTTTCAACTCGTTTACTTACGCAGTTAAGGAAAATTGATGAACAAAAAGAACGACTCGAAAAGGCAAAGGAAAGATTAGAGCAGTTTAATTATGTACTTACTCACGATTTAAAAGCACCGCTGAAAAATATTTCTTCTACTATAGAACTATTAAAAAGCGATCCAGATTATTTGGGTAATGATGATGCTCGGTACATAATGGATGTATTGGATAAGAAGACATCTGGAACATTAGGTATGCTTCTTAAAATCATCGAATATTTTAAATCTATAGATGAGAAACCTGCGGAATGGATAGATCCAAATAAATCACTCGATAAGGTATTGGAAATTTTAGAAATTCCTGAGCACTTTGAAGTTGTAAAAACCCCACTACCTCAGGTTTATGTGGCAGATTTACCTTTTCACCAGGTGGTGTTGAATTTGATGACAAATGCCATCAAATACAACGATAAAGAAAAGGGTAAGCTAGAAATCTATTTTGAGCCAGGAAACCACTCTGGAGCTATCTGTTTTAAGGATAATGGAAGTGGTGTGGATGAAAATGAAATAGGGAAAATGTTCGACATGTATTCTATGTTCCATGAAATGAAAGAGGGTGGTTCGGGAATGGGATTGGCACTTAGTCAGCAGCTACTTGCTCCTTACGATGTATTTCTTAGGGTGCAATCTGAAAAAGGCGAAGGGGCTTGCTTTAAAATCGTCTTCCCCCTCGTTGCTATTTCTACTTAATTTCCTGATCGTAATCTATTCCTTGCTTTACCAAAGCTTTTTGGACGAAGGATCCATACAATGCGAGAATTAAAAAGCCAATAAGCGGTACCATATAACTGGCTTGGATATGGTCTAAATTATCTGCTATCGCTCCTTGAATTGGTGGGATGATAGCGCCACCTAAAATCATCATGATTAAGAGCGAAGAACCTTGAGTAGTGTACTTTCCAAGTCCAGCCAAGGAGAGGGAAAAAATACAGGGCCATAAAACAGAGCAAAAAAGTCCACCTGCAATAAAGAAATACGCAGCCATCATACCACTTGCAATCAATCCAGCGGTCATGCAGGCTGCCCCGAGAAGTCCAAACACAAACATGGTTCTCGCTGGTTTATTATTGGTTGCGATAAACATTAATATCGCTCCCATAATAAAGGGTAGGAAACTTAAGAAATCGTCGATTGGACTACCTTTAATCAAATTTACAATTACCACCAAGGCATAGGCTAGAAAAGGTGCTGCGATAAATAAGGGGTATTTCCATTTTGCCGAAGGTTTAAATACTTGTACCGATCCGGCCCAGCGTCCCACCATTAAACAACCCCAATACAATGAAATTAAATGTACCGAATCTTTAGTTTCCAATCCAGATAGCTCCTTGCACAACGCAGGCAAATTACTTTGAATAGTTACTTCTGTTCCAACGTAAACGAAGATTCCAACCATTCCCCAAATAAGCTGGGGGTAGCTAAGTGCTCCAAGACCTTTTGTAGTATCGGTTTCCGATTTTACCTCAGGTAAATTAGATCGATAGATAAATAATCCAACTAGTAAAAAGGCAACGGCGAGTATGGTATAAGGGATTTGTACTTTACTAATGGATACATCAACGCTGGCTGTTATAGCACCAAAAATAGCGTAGGATATCAGTAATGGGCCTATGGTGGTTCCAAGAGAGTTGATGGCACCGGCTAAATTAATTCTGTGCGACCCAGTTTTGGCTTCTCCCAGCGCAATAACAAAAGGATTGGCCACAATTTGTTGTAAGGCAAAACCAAGTCCCACTACAAATAATCCTCCTAACATAAGGGGGTAACTACCCAGTTTGGCGGCGGGAATAAAGCAAAAGGATCCGAGGGCAGAAATTACAAGCCCCAATATTAACCCCCTTTTGTAGCCTATCTTATTCAATGGGTCTCCAGAGGTTTTAGAGAGAATAAAGTAGATAAGAGAACCAATAAAATAAGCGCCGTAAAAGGCCAGATCTACTAATTGCGATTCGAACTGGGAGAGATTGAAATTTTCTTTAAAAATCCCTATTAATACGGTGTTGGAGGCGGCTACAAATCCCCAAAAAAAGAAAACGGTAATCAGCGTGCTCAACGCTTTATTATTGCTGGCCATGTTTTTTGAAATTTCTGGGCGAGAAGTTGCGAAAAAAGCAACAAAGTTATTCTGGTCGAAATAAATTGTTGCTAACAAGCCCTGTTGATCTTAATTCTTACTTTAGCGCCTCTATAATCGAACAATGAAGCGTGTATTAATAACTGGAGCTGCTGGATTTTTAGGTTCGCACTTGTGCGATCGCTTTATTAAAGACGGTTTCGAGGTGTTAGGGATGGATAATCTTATTACCGGAAACCTAAGTAATATCGAGCATCTCTTCGGAAATAAACATTTTACTTTTTACAATCACGACGTGTCTAATTTTGTGCACGTTCCAGGTGAATTACATTACATCCTTCATTTTGCCTCGCCAGCAAGTCCCATCGACTATCTAAAAATTCCTATCCAAACCTTAAAAGTTGGATCATTAGGTACGCATAATCTTTTAGGGTTAGCGAAGGCGAAAAATGCCAGAATTCTCGTGGCCTCAACTTCCGAGGTTTACGGAGATCCTTTGGTCCACCCTCAAACTGAGGATTATTGGGGGAATGTAAATCCTATCGGACCTCGTGGAGTATATGATGAAGCCAAGCGCTTTCAAGAAGCGATTACTATGGCTTATAATCGATTCCATGGAGTAGAAACTAGAATTGTTCGGATTTTTAATACCTACGGTCCTCGCATGCGCTTAAACGATGGTCGCGTTTTACCTGCTTTCATTGGACAAGCCTTGAGAGGTGAAGATCTTACCGTTTTTGGAGATGGTTCTCAAACGAGATCCTTCTGTTACGTAGATGATTTGGTAGAAGGTATTTATCGTTTGCTATTTAGCGACTATGATTTACCAGTTAACGTTGGTAATCCAGATGAAATTACCATTAAGGAATTTGCGGATGAGATCATTAAACTAACGGGAACCAACCAAAAGGTAGTTTACAAAGAACTTCCAAAAGACGACCCTACACAACGTCAGCCAAATATTAATGTTGCAAAAGAAAAACTGGATTGGTCTCCAAAGGTTTCAAGAGCCGAGGGCTTAAAAATTACCTACGATTACTTTAAGCAACTACCAAAAACCGAGTGGTACAAGAAGGAACACGATTTCAAAAATTTTAATAGGAAGTAAATTGAGCTATTACGCGCACGAAACTGCAGTTATCGACGAAGGTTGTAGTATTGGAGAGGGTGTTAAAATTTGGCACTTTACGCATGTTATGCCCAACTCGGTTTTGGGAGATAAATGCAATTTAGGTCAGAATGTTGTCGTTTCTCCAGGTGTTAAGTTGGGTAAGAATGTAAAAGTTCAGAATAATGTATCCATATATACAGGCGTAATTTGCGAAGACGATGTTTTCCTAGGCCCCTCAATGGTTTTTACCAATATTGTAAATCCTAGATCGGCAATTGTAAGGCGCGACCAATACGTAGAAACCCTAGTAAAGCAAGGAGCTTCTATTGGAGCGAATGCCACCGTTATTTGTGGGAATACCATAGGTAAGTTTGCCCTAATTGGCGCAGGAGCAGTGGTAACTAAAGAAGTTCCAGATTACGCTCTATTGGTAGGAAATCCAGCCAAACAAATAGGTTGGGTGTCTGAATTTGGTCATCGACTTAACTTTGAAAATAATTTAGCAACCTGTCCGGAGTCTGGACAAGAATATCGCCTTGAAAATAACAAGGTAATAAGAGTGAAATAATGGAGATGAAGACCATAAAATTTGCCGTTATCGGATGTGGACACATAGGAAAGCGTCACGCCGAAATGATTACCAGGCAGGATCATGCAGAGTTAATTGCTCTTTGTGATGTGAAAAGTGCATCGGAATTGGATGTTGAAAAATATCAGGTTCCATTCTATGCAGATATGAATGAGTTGTTGGCTAAGCATCAGGATATTGATGTAGTTTGTATCTGCACGCCTAATGGTTTGCATGCAGAGCAAGCTAACATAGCGCTAGATCATAAAAAGCATGTGGTGGTTGAAAAACCCATGGGCTTGTCTAAGGCCAATTGCGAAGAGGTTATTTTTAAGGCACTTAGAGTGCATAAACAGGTGTTTTGCGTTATGCAAAACCGCTATTCACCACCATCGGTTTGGATTAAGGATGTTATGGAGCAAGGATTGCTTGGTAATATTCACATGGTACAAATCAATTGCTACTGGAATAGAGATGATAGGTACTATAAAAAAGGCGGCTGGAAAGGAGTGAAGTCTCTAGATGGCGGAACCCTTTACACGCAATTTTCTCACTTTATAGATATTATGTACTGGCTGTTTGGAGATATAGACAACATCCAGGCTAAATTTAAAGACTTTACACACAAGCACTCAACAGAATTCGAAGATTCAGGTATGATTCATTTCGAATTTGTAAATGGTGGGTTGGGTTGTCTTAATTTCTCAACCGCAGTAGCCAACAAGAATTTCGAGTCTTCCTTAACCGTTATTGGAGAAAAAGGAACGATTAAAATCGGAGGACAGTACATGAACGAAGTCGAGTACTGCGAAATTGAAGGGTATGAAATGCCAGAGTTACCAGAGGCAAATCCTGCTAACGATTACGGTGCTTACAAAGGTTCTGCGGCAAATCACAATTACATATTCGAAAATGTAGTTGATACCCTAAATGGAAAAACAAATGCTACTACCAATGCGCTTGAGGGCTTGAAGGTGGTAGATATTATAGAGCGAATGTATAAGGCCGGGGAGGCGAATTTTTAAGCAATGGAAAAAAAGATTTACGATAGACTAAAAGACAAAGAGGCAAAGCTATCTGTAATTGGTTTAGGTTATGTTGGATTACCTATCGCCATTGAGTTTGCAAAAGATATTTCTGTAATAGGATTCGATATCAACCAGAAGCGCGTTGATATGATGCGCAAAGGGATAGATCCATCCAGAGAGTTGGGCCCCGAAGCATTCGAAGGTGTAGATATTGAGTTTACTGCTGATATTGAGAAGCTGAAAGAAGCTCATTTTCATATTGTAGCGGTTCCGACTCCTATAAACGAGCAAAAACTACCAGATTTAAGACCCGTTATTTCTGCCTCTAGAACCGTTGGAAAGGTTATTAAAAAGGGAGATTATGTGGTATTTGAATCTACGGTTTATCCAGGTTGTACCGAGGAAGATTGTATCCCTGTTATTGAGGAAGAGTCTGGATTAAAGTTTGGAGTAGATTTTAAAGTAGGATATTCTCCAGAGCGCATCAATCCAGGTGACAAAGTGAATACACTTAGAACCATTAAGAAAATTGTTTCCGGTTCCGATGATGAGGCTTTGGATCAAGTAGCCAAGGTTTATGAAATGGTGGTAGATGCTGGAGTTCACAGAGCTACTAGCCTTAAAGTTGCCGAGGCAGGTAAAATTATCGAAAACGTACAACGCGATTTAAACATTGCACTAGTAAACGAGCTCTCGATAATTTTCTCCAGAATGGGGATCAATACCCACGATGTGCTTGAAGCAGCTGGAACCAAATGGAATTTCCATAAATACAGCCCAGGTTTAGTAGGTGGCCATTGTATAGGTGTGGATCCATATTACCTAACGCATAAAGCGGCTCAACTTGGATACCACGCTAAGGTGATAAACTCGGGGAGATATGTAAACGACTCCATGGGGTTTTATGTAGGGAAACAAACCGTTAAGAAGATAATCGCAAAGGATAAAAATATCCTAGGTTCTCGTGTTCTGGTAATGGGAGCAACTTTTAAGGAGGATGTAGCCGATATCAGAAACTCAAAGGTGGTAGATGTTTATAAGGAGTTAATCTCCTTTGGTGTAGACGTAGATTTAGTCGACCCGCATGCGGATGCCGAAGAGGTACAGCACGAGTATGGAATGGTGTTAAAGCCAGAGCCAAAAGGTAAATATGATGCAGTTATCGTTTGTGTGGGGCATCAAGAGTACATTAACTTATCTGAAGATTACTTCCTTAAACTAATGCCAACCGATGGTATATTGGTGGATATAAAAAGCGTTTATCGCGGAAGAACTTTTAATAATATAGATTACTGGTGTCTGTAATGGAAAAGACGATTCTAATCACAGGTGGAGCTGGTTTTATTGGGTCGCATGTTGTGCGTCGCTTTGTAAATCTATACCCCAATTATAAAATCATTAACCTAGATGCCCTTACTTATGCAGGAAATCTAGAAAACCTTAAAGACGTAGAATCTGCCGTTAATTACGAGTTCTCTAAAGGGGATATCTGTGATTTGGAATTCCTAAACCAGTTGTTTCAAGAGAAGCAGATAACGGATGTTATTCATCTGGCAGCCGAGAGTCATGTAGATAGATCTATAACAGACCCTTTGGTATTTGTTAGGACAAATGTGCTTGGAACAGCAAACCTATTGCACGCGGCACTCAAGAGTTGGGAAAAAAGTAATCACAAAGGGCGCTTTTACCATGTATCTACAGATGAGGTTTATGGTAGCTTAGGACAGGATGGATTTTTCACCGAATCTACCCCCTATGAGCCAAAAAGCCCTTACTCAGCTTCCAAGGCTTCTTCGGATCATTTCGTAAGGGCATATCAAAATACCTATGGTATGGATGTGGTGCTTTCAAATTGCTCTAATAATTACGGGGCTTACCAATTTCCAGAGAAGCTCATCCCGCTCATGATTAATAATATCAAACACAATAAGCCGCTTCCTGTATACGGTAAGGGTGAAAATGTAAGAGATTGGTTATGGGTTGTGGATCATGCAATTGCTATTGATACCGTTTTCCATAAAGGTAAGTCTGGTGATACCTACAATATCGGTGGCCACAACGAATGGAAAAATATAGATATCGTTCATTTGCTGTGCGAAATAATGGATGAAGAGTTGGGTAGACCTGAGGGAACTTCAGCAAAGCTGATAACCTATGTTACGGATAGAGCAGGACACGATTTTAGGTACGCCATTGATGCATCCTATGTAGAAAAAGAGTTGGGCTGGAAACCCTCCATCACTTTTGAAGAAGGAATAAGAGATACCGTTAAGTGGTATTTAAATAATACGGAGTGGTTAGAAAGGGTTACTTCAGGTGCCTATCAGTCATACTACGAACAGCAGTATAGCTGATTCTAAATTTTTTGGTTAGATATTAAAGAGGGCTTCGGCCCTCTTTTTTTTGGCCATATATACGATTTTCAAATAGTCTATTTAATTAGTAGAATATTTAAAAGTTTAGTTATTACTAGTGTTTTGATATTAACTAAACTATGAGTCATTCCTTTTTCGCTTGTAATCCTACCAAATTTGCTCTTGCAAATTAGAGGCAACGAAAAGATAATGTTGCAGTCATCTCACAGTAAATTGCGTTTTCGATGAAATAAATGTGGTTTTCGCTGGATTGTAGCCAAATTATATTCGGATTAAAGCTAGATTGACTTAGAGTAAGGTGATATTTATCCTAGGTATAGAGTAGCTTATTTTAATTTGAAGTCTAATTGCCTAATAATAAGCGAGCTGACCAAAGTTTAAAATTTTCGATAAACGGAAAAATTTATAGAATCGACTTTAAGCTGTTGTCATGAGGATGTCCCCCTTTTTAAAGATTTTGTTCCTTGGTTTAATATTTATTCCTGTTGCCGGTTATACTCAATGTACGGTTAATGCAGGTGCGAATTACACAGATATTTTATGTGGAGAAAAGGTTCAATTGAGTGCTGTTGGATCTGGTATCACAGCTTTTCATGCAAACTTTAACTGTGGGCAAGTGGAGTGCCCAGAGGCTCCCAATTATGGTCAATGGGCACAAACCTCTTCTGCACAATATAACAACCCTTGTAATCCTCAGCATCCAAATGGAAATCCGTATTTATGGTTTAACCAAAGTTCGGCTTCACCTAGAATTCTAGCCACGGGTCCTCTTAATTTAGTGAATGGAGGGGCTATTACCTTTGATATGCGAATGGCCGATCCAGATTTTAATGGAAATAATTCGCCATGTGAAAACCCAGATAGTGAAGACGAGGGTGTTTTTATACAGTACTCCACCGATGGAACAAACTGGACTACGATAATTTATTACAGTCCAGAGGGCGGAAATCACCCAGTTCGTACCGCATGGACGACCTATCAGGCAAATATTCCTCCGGCAACTACTGCGACGAGAGTTAGAATTGCCCAGTTAAATAATACTGGGAGTATTGGGGATTTCCTAGATCACTGGGGAGTAGAAGATGTTACCATAGTTGCGAATCCACCCAATGCAACCTATACTTGGTCGCATACTGGTGTGCCAAAATCAGATGGTTCAACACCTGAAATCCAGCCCACATCTACTACCACCTATACCGTAACCTATAACGATGGTGCCAATACTTGTACTGACAATGTAACTGTAAACGTTAGCAATATCAACGTATCTGCAGCTGTAGATAAAACAACAGTTTGTCCTGGTGATCAAGTAAACTTAACCGCTGATTTTGGGCCACGCGAACCAGCACCTACCGCTTGTGCAGTAGATAACAACGTTGGTTGTAGAAGTACTCCTTCTACAGTGGTAATGAATACCGGAGGTCCAGTCGGTTATAACAACGGGAATATGAATTTTTTGGATGGTCAAGCATCTGGAAGAGTACAGTTTCTTTACACTCGAAACGAGCTCCTCAATATGGGATTAAAACCAGGTAAAATCGTTGAGGTTGGTTTTTTTGGAAACATTGATTTAACGTTTAGTGATGAGGTAGCATACGTAAGGAACTTCAACATTAAGCTGAAGTGTACCAACAGGGCTAATTATGACTGTTGCTCTAACGATCAATTTGAGGGAGGAATGAATACAGTTTATTCTGCTTCAAGAATCGATCTTAAAAACGGTTGGAATCTTTTTACCCTTGACAAGGCTTATGTTTGGGATGGTGTTTCAAATTTAGTGGTAGAATATTGCCATGATAATCCCAATGATGTTCCGACAGGTTTTGAAATTCAGACTAACGATCTCGGTTGTTGTGTGGATTATGTATATCGTACTACCAGTCCGTTCTCTGGAAACTCTAACTGTACCTCTTCAGGTGATTTCGGAGATTACAGAAGACCCGTTACCCATTTTGGTTTGTGTGAACCGTTCATCCCAGAAATAGACTGGGAGTGGGGGCCAGCAACGGCCAATTTTAATCCATCCAACACTACTCAAAATCCAAGTTCCAATCCTAATACGACCACTACCTATGAGGTAAAAGCTAAGCTAAAGGGTGCTCCAGATGCTTGCTATGTAAGTCAAACAGTTACTGTAAATGTAGTGGATGTAAGTAACATCACTCCCACTTCGAATAGCCCTATTTGTGAAGGAGACGATCTTCAGTTATCTGCTGGAATTTCTGGAGCGACTTATTCTTGGTCTGGTCCAGGTGGATTTACCTCAAATCAGGAAAATCCAGTTATAACTGGAGCAACGGCGGCAAATGCGGGTACCTATTCCGTTACCGTATCTTCTAATGGATGTTCTGGAAGCGGCTCGGTGGAGGTTACAATAGTAACTCCTCCAAACCCAGGTAATCCATCAACTTTATCGGTTTGTACCAACTCTGGTCTTGTTGCACTCCAAGGTTTAGTAAATGGTGAAGATGCAGGAGGTGCCTGGTCGGATGATGATAATAGTGGTGGATTAAATGGATCCAACTTCGATCCGTCAGCGGTTAATTTCTCCGAGTTACCCAAAACGTATAAGTTTACCTATACCGTTTCTAATCCAGAGTGTGGTTCTAGAAAATCTACGGTTGAGGTTACCGTAAATAAAGAGCCGGTGGCCGGTTCTGGAAGTGAGCTGACGATTTGTTCAGCAAATGGTTCTGTAGATCTTTTTGACTTTTTAACCGGACCGTATGATAATGGAGGATCATGGGTGGATGTGGATGCAACTGGCCAAGTTTCTGGTTCTTCATTAAATCCCAGTGGTTTAGGAGGTGGAACCTATAATTTCGATTACACTGTAACTGGAGTTTCACCCTGTACTGATGCTGTTGCGCGTGTGGAGGTAACCGTTGTTGATCCACTTAATCCGGGAACCCCTACGGATACGGTTTTGTGCTCGAATGGCGATCCGCTAAACCTTTTTACCCGAATTAAGAATCAGGATGAAAATGGAGTATGGGAGGATGAAAATGGAAGCGGTATGCTTTCAGGTTCCGTAATTGATCCAACGGTTCTTTCAAATGGTCAGGTGCCTGGAACATTTTACTTTACACATAAACTTACTGATCTATGTGGAGATCAAACTACTAGAGTTAAAATTGAAGTTAAGAAAGAGGCTTATGCCGGTACGGATAATACGCTGTCTGTTTGTGCGCAGGCCAATCCAGTGAATCTCAGACCTCTATTAGGTACAGGTTTCGACACCGGTGGAAATTGGGAAGATCCAGATGGTTCAGGACAGCTTTCAGGATCTGTTTTCGATCCTAATGGGCTTGGAGGAAATACCTATAGAATTTGGTACATAGTTGATGGAGTAGGACCTTGTGAAAATGATACTGCTGAAATAGTGGTCACTGTTACGCAAGATCCGAATACGGGTACTGGGAGCAACACAACACTTTGTAAAACCAGTGGAGATCTCGACTTGTTTTCACTTCTTTCTGGAAACGATCCAGGTGGTGTTTGGGTAGATAATAGTAGTTCTGGAGCATTGTCTGGATCTACATTCAAACCGAACAACTTAAATAATAATCTGCTTCCAAGAGACTTTTCTTTTATCTATAAAATAGACGATGGGTGTACCGTGGTGGAAACGGAGGTCGTAGTAAGAGTGGAGAGAAAGCCACAGCCGGGATCGGATGTTGCCAAAACCCTTTGTGCCGAGGGTGGTGCTGTAAACCTAAATAGTTTTAGACCAAGTAATAGCGATGCAAATGGTTCGTGGGAAGATCCAGGTAATTCAGGTGCACTTTCTGGTTCAACTTTTGATCCTACTGGGCGTTCAGGCGAAACGCATGAAATTTGGTACATCGTACCTGGGGTTGCTCCTTGTGTTCCTGAAACAGCGAAATATCAAATTTCTATAATCGATCAGCCGGACGCCGGAGAAAATGCACAAGTTGTCAAGTGTTTACCTGCCGATTTAAATCTTATAACCTTGTTGGGAGGCAGCCCAGATAATGGCGGTTCTTGGACTCAAATTCAAAATTTTGATACCACTTTCGATGTAAGCAATGGCTTCCTAAATGCTCCAGATAATGGCTCGGTGCCAGCAGGGATATATAAATTTCAATACACTATATCAGCCTCTGCTCCTTGTAATACGGTGTCTAGTGAATTGAGTATAGAATTTAGGGATGCTCCAAAAATTACAGATGTTCAAACCTTTTGTACCCCAGATTTAACAGGGTATACCGTAACATTTAAAGTTGCGGGTGGGGATGAGAATTCTTATGCCGTAAATTACTCAGGAAGCTTTGCGGCAGACGGGGTTACCTATACCACCGACCCCATCCCATCAAATCAATCTCAGACCATTGTGCTTAGCGATTCTTGGGGTTGTGCTACAGATCAAATTACAGTTACTAAAGATTGTGATTGTAAAACAAGGGCACCTCAAATGGATACCCAAGACACTATATCACTTTGTGGTTTGATAGATGTTAGCGGAAAAGAAATAAGTCCATTTAACAACGATGGTGACGACGTGCTTGCCTATTACTTGCACGACTCAGCTGGGGTTAAACTCGGAAACGTATTTGCTGCTTCGAATAATAACTTTTTCAGTTTCGATCCGGGAACCATGAAATATGGGCAGGTATATTATATCTCCTCGGCAGCAGGGGATGACGATGGTACTGGTTTCCCAAATCCACTAGATCCTTGTTACCAGTTTATGCCTGGAACGCCTGTAGTTTGGAATAAGCTACCTTCAATTTCCTCGACAATTGATAAAACAGTTATCTGTCCTGGTGATGAGGTAAATCTCACCATAAGTATTGCCAATCCAGAAGAGGGACCGTTTGAATATGCCTACAGTATAGGGGGGAATCAAATTGTAGATACCAGTGATGTAACTTCGGGAGTGGTTGTGATTACACGTAATCCGCTGGATGATACCCAAATCACGGTTGACTATATAAAATCTTTCGCAGGTTGCTTCTACAGTCCAGGAGATTCGTACAACGTAAATGTAAATATATCTCCAAGGGCAGATATTGTAACGGGTGTAGCATGTAGCGACAATAACCCGCTTCAATTCGATATTAACGTTAGTGGAGATGGAGATTCATGGGAGGTGGTCTATACCAACGATTTTGACAATACCGAACAAACACTGTCCAATATTTCCGCAGCAGGTACTTCGGTGCCATTAACCGAACTAAATCCCAACACAGCTGTAACATACACATTGGTAAGTGTGGCAGATAATTCAGGTTCAATTTGTCCGGGAGTTACAACTGGAAGTTTCACAGTTAATCCTAGTCCAACTGCCGAAATTGTTAACTCAGATGCTACCTATTGTCAAGGTGCTGAAATCACCCTTAACTTTTTATTTACGGGTATTGGGCCTTGGTCGGTTGATTTTAGTGATAACGCAGGTAATTCGGAGTCCTTTATTACGGACCAAAGAACCTACCAATATAAGTTTACCCCTGTTCTTGCTGCGGGTAGTTATCAATACAACATCGATAAAATTAGGGATGAAATCACTGGATGTATAGGACAGGTTATTGGGCAAGGGGCTCAAGTGGATATTAATCCAGGACCGCAGGCGCAATTAGGTTTTGGGATTAGTGGGAATCCAGATCCAAACCCATTAAAGCAAGTTGATATATGTGTAGGGAGTAATCAATCGGTTGATTTCCAGTATTTGTCCGGAGCGGGGCAAAACTTTGATGTGGTGTATCAATTCAACGGGGAGCCACTACAAAATCTGGTTTTGAATTCAGGATCAAAGTCCACGGTTACTATTCCTAGTAATCTTCTAACGGTTGGAGATCACAAACTTAAATTAGTGAGTATTCAGGATCAAAGTCCAGCTGCATGTAAGACCGTTGATGTAGATGCGGTAGATATCCATGTTAAGCCGCTGCCTCAGCTAACTATCTCATTGGATAAAAATCAGATCTGCGAAGGGGAAAGCGTGGTCTTTACCTATTCGGTTTCCGCAGAAAATCTGACCAATTTCGAGATTCATGACGCGAATGGCCTAGTGGCGACTTTAGATGCGGATCCAAATCTTACGGACCAAACATTTACATACACTCCGGCAAGCACCGGTAATTATACTTTCAGTATTCAAAATCTTAAAGAGAAATCTGTTAGTCCCGCATGTTCTGGAAGCTATCAAGGAACTTTAAATTTAGAGGTGGTAGAATTGCCAACCGCACAATTAGTGGGAGGACCAATTTCAATTTGTCAGGGTGCTGTTGTGGAGTTCGATTTCACCACGACGGGAAGGCCAGATCTAGAAGTTGATTTTGAATTAAAAGATTTAGTAGGTGGAGATTTAGTAGAGACGAAAACTACTCCAGGAGGCCTGGCTAAATATACCTTCTCTGGAGTTGCTCCTGGAAACTATGAAATTAGCATTGTTGAGGTTAGAGATGGGTCTAATGCGCAATGCGTAAATGCTGGTTCGGGTAAAATACCAGTTGAAGTAGTAGCAAACCCCGGTTTAATAACTAGTTACTTCGAAACTAATCCGGTATGCTATGGTGAAGGAAATAAGTTCAATTTTGAGATTCAGGGTAACGGTCCTTTCCAGGTTGATTTTACTGATGGACTGGGCAATAACTACTCTGAACAAACCGATGCGCAAGGAAATTTTTCACATGATTTTATAGCAACTGCTCCTACTGATTTTGTTATCACTAAAATAGAGGATGCGACATCCCAGACCAATGGTAATTCGGGTGGGTGCGTTGCTCAAAATATGCCAGCCACTGAGTCCTTGCAGGTTAATCCTTTACCTGGATTAAAGTTTACGGGTAGTGATTTGGTTTGTTCGGGTGAAAATGCTGTGTTGCAATTAAATGCATTTGGTTCCGACGGTCCGTTTACGGTGTACTTTAATGATAAGTTAGGTGGTAAGAACTTTACAAAGGCTTACGTAGGTTATGGCGATTTGGCGATAACAACTATCGATTACAATGGGTTTGATTCTTTAGAGTTACACCCGTTGAGAATAGTGGATAATCTTACCGGTTGTGAAGGTAATATTGCAAACGGACGTGTTGCTGATTACGCAACCGTGGTGGTTAAGCCTATTCCTGCAGCAAGTTTTAGTCTGAGTGAATTTGGAGGGTGTGCTCCCTTGGATATACAGGCCGTCTTTAAGCCTTCAGATAAGTATGACGATAGGGTAGAAAACTGGACATGGAGTCTAAATCAATTAGCGAATTATCAGGATGAGGATACCTTGGATTTAAGATTTACCGACCAGGGTTCAACACATGAGTTAACCTTAAACTTTAAAACCATCCACGGCTGTCAAGCTATTCCGGAAACCAAGAAAATTAATGTCTACGTAGATCCTGTTGCGGAGTTTAGTTACTCGCCAGAGAAACCAACAACACTTAATTATCAGGTTCGATTTACAGAAGAAACACTGGGGGCGATCGATTATGAGTGGGCAATAGAGAAAGACTCTATTCTACACCGTCCAACCTTTTTCTACGATTTCCCTCATGATACGGAAGGTTACTACGAAGTGTGTCTTAATGCGGTAAGTGCTTATGGTTGTATGGATACCATTTGTAAATCCATTTTTGTAGAAGGGGAAATCTTCGCTTATTTCCCAACTGCGTTTACCCCTAATAATGATGGGATTAATGATACTTGGAAACCTTCTTTAACACAAGTGATTGCAGATGACTTTAGGTTGGAGATTTTCAATCGCTGGGGCGAGTTGATTTATGCATCTGAAGATCCAGAAGTTGAATGGGATGGTGTAACCAAACTAGGAGAGTTAGCTCCAGATGGCGTGTATGTATACCGCTTGTTTGCGAAACCAGCGTATAAATACAGTTTCGACATCCTTGAAAAAGGAAGTATCACTTTGCTCAGGTAAAATTGGGCTTTGGTCGAAGTTTTTGGGTCGAATATTGAAAGGCTAGAGATTTAATAAAACCATAACAGTTAGGCAACAGAAGGGTACTCGGGGGTGTCTATTAAATAACTTGCAGTACCTGTTGCAAAAGAACCTTAATTGCTACCAATGAAGAAGTTAGTATTGATTTTCAGTGTGCTATTTGGATTGTGCGAAATGTCGAATGCGCAATTTGAATTGACTCCTGTTTCAGACTGGATGACAGTCAGTTCTACAAAAGATTTTAAAATCAGTTACACTTACGCTGATTGTAGGATTCCCAGTGAGGGGTTATTCGCGGAGTACATCCTACTGAGATTAGAAAATTTAAGTAAGGAGACCGTGGAAGTGACTTGGTATAACGATACTTATTATGATGGTGAATGTACCAATTGTGATCATGAATCTAGGGATCGATTAAGAAGATTGGTATTGGCGCCAGGTGAAGTAAGAGAAGGTCGCTGTAAAGTTGGATTAAACGAAGGATTACGAATACACAGAAAGTGGCTCGATCTGCAGGGCTATCCCGTACTAGATAAGGCGGTTATGACTGAAGTTTCTGTGAATAGCTTAGAGAAATAAGATGAAGAATTACCTAAAATATTTGGTGGCCTCGATACTTTGTATTGGCGCCACCTTTCATACGTTTGGACAAGGCTGTACTGTGGAGGCTTTTGCTTCTTCCGTTGATATTGTTTGTGGTGATACCGTACGCCTGGGTGCCGCAGGTTCTGGGGTTTTAGCCTTTAGGAATAATTTTAACTGTGGGCAGGTTCAATGTCCGGAGGGAGATCCCAACGATTCAACAGCAAATTACGGTACTTGGGCAAATTCCTCAACTGCTCAATTCGATAATCCTTGTTTACCCGATCATCCTGGCAATGGACCTCACATTTGGTTTAACCAAAATACTCCTTCGCCAAGGGCCTTAGAAACTACAGGGCTTCCCATTGCTAATGGCGCATTTATTTCGTGGGATATGCGATTTGCCGATCCCGATTTAAATGGGAATGCATCTCCTTGCGAGAACCCTGATGCTGGGGATGAAGGAGTTGCGTTGCAGTACTCAGTTGACAACGGACTTACATGGAATAACCTAGCCTATTATGGTCCAGGGAATGGTAATGACCCAGATAGAACGATCTGGAAACGATACCCATTTTCCACTCCAGCCAATTTAACTCCGGCTTTAACCAATAACACAAGAATTAGATGGGTACAGCTTGGTAATACAGGTACACCAGGAAATTATTTAGATCACTGGGGGATGGATAATGCTCAAATTATTGCCAATCCACCAAACGTTACCTACACCTGGCAACATACAGGTATTGCAAGAAACACTGGAGCCACCGATCCAGTGGTGCCGCTTAACACCACAACTTACACCGTAACCTATGATGACGGCACCAACACTTGTACAGATAATGTTACCGTAAATGTTCGTCGCCAAACAGTACAAGTAGAGCAAGTGCCTCCTGGCCCTCTGTGTCCCGGTGAAACGGTTACCCTAGTTTCGGAGGCAGAAATTGGAATTCCCAATTACTCTTGTGGTAAAACAACAGAATGCCAAGGTTCTACCAGACATGTACAACTTGGAATGGGTACAGTTACCGATAATACCTATCAGGCTCTTGGGGCTGGTACGGGTGGTGGTGTTTCAGTTTGTTCAAATGGATCTGGAAATTATACCAACTCCGCTAAAACGCAGTTCATTATTGAGGCATCGGAATTTCCCTCTTTTATAAATGGAGGCCAGATATATCAAATAGAGCTGAATTCCGCAACCAATGGTTCTTGGCCTAATTTCCAAGTTTCTATGGGCTGTACCAACAAATCATCCTATACCTCCAGCGCAAATGCTCAATGGGTTACAGGATTAGATGTTGTTTACACGCCCAAAAATACCAGCTTAGTCGATGGCTGGAATATTCTTGTGTTAGATGAAAATTTTGAGTGGGATGGAAAATCCAACCTAGTGGTGCAAATTTGTTGGCGAGGGGCAACATCTCGGGGACAATTGAGAAAAACAAATACACCGGGAAGAAATTCAGTTATTCATGCCAGTGGATGTAGCGATGTGGGATGTGGTTCGTACGGAGCGGTTAAGGAATTTGACGATAATAGACCCTCTTTCCAAGTGGATATGTGTTATCGTGTGGATCCCAAGTTAACCTACACATGGACTCCATCCACAGGTTTGGGAACGCCAAACGAGCAAAACACAACAGCTAGTCCTACCGCTAGTACTACATACACATTAACTGTTGGAGGAGAGAACCTACCGTCGCAGTGTGACGTACAACAAACCATAGATGTGAACGTAATTTCACTTGGTGCTTTCAATCCTAGCTTCGAGGAGCCTTGGTGTGCAGGAACAGATTTAAAACTGTTCGCTGAAGTTCCTGGTGCAGCAAATTACAGCTGGACAGGGCCAAATGGATTTACTTCTAGCGATGAAAATCCGGTGATTACAGCCGCGGATGCTAGTTACGAGGGGACTTATACACTTACCGTTTCAACTGCAGGTTGCTCGGGAACTTCAACCGTAGATGTTACGGTTACCCCTGAGCCTAATCCAGGAACGCCAGTGGATACCACAATATGTACCTTTGATGGTCCATTCAATCTAGAAGATGCCTTTGTTGGTGCGGACCCTAATGGGACTTTTATAGATGATGATAATTCTGGAGCACTAACCGAAAACATCTTCGATGTAGAGTTATTAGATCGTTCTACTTTGCCGGCAACCTTCCAATTTACCTACGAAGTTACTGGAGATTGCGGTACGCGTTCGGCAACGGTAAATATTACTGTAAATCCGTATTGGAAAGCAGGTGATGATAATTTCGGGAATATCTGTGAGTCATTGGGTACGGTGGATTTAAATGATTACCGTACTGGAGATTTTGATGAAAATGGACGATGGGAAGACCCCGATAACACAGGGCAACTTTCGGGCTCCATTTTAACGACTACTAATTTGGGATATGGCGAGTATAATTTCTGGTACATTCAGGAGTCTATTTTGCCTTGTGTGAACGATACGGCGGTGATCAATTTAATTATTGAAAATCAGCCTTATGCCGGAGAAGATGCAACCGGTTCGGTTTGCGTGGATAATACGGTGAACTTGTTCCAGCTACTAGGAAATAATCCTGATGGAAATGGAACCTGGACAGAGCTTACGGCTTCTGGAGGGGTAATTACTGGGAATGAATTCGATGCAACTGCAGTTCCCGCTGGTACGTACAGATTTAAATACGAAATCACCGCTGTAGATCCATGTATTGCATCCGAGAGCTTTATAGATTTAGATGTTCACGATAACCCAGTTATTACTGATGTTCAGGTGAACTGTGCTGGAGATAATGAAAATTACATTGTAACATTTAAAGTAGTTGGCGGTGATCCAAGTACTTATGCTGCAAATATTGGAGGAAGCTTCGATGGCAATGGTAACTTTACTTCAGACCTTATTCCAAGTGAAACACCAACTACTATAACCATTACGGATGCTAATGGATGCGGTGGAGCAACAATTGACGTAAACAAAAAATGTGATTGTACTACTGCTACATCCGACATGAGAACGGATACCACCGTAGTGGCTTGTGAGGGACAAACTGCTCAGGGAATTGATTTGGGTGGTTATTTCAGTGATGGAAACGATACGTTAGCTTATTACTTACATGAAGGTAATGGTCCTTCATTATCGGGAATTTGGGCCTCAAATCACACAGGTGAATTTGGGTTTCAAGCTGGGATGACTTACGGGAAAACATACTATATCTCCAGCGGTGCCGGGGATAATGATGGATCTAATTTCCCTCTGCAAAGTGATGGATGCTTTATTGTTAGCCAAGGAACACCCGTTATTTTTTACAGAAATCCGGTAACTACGCTAACAGTTAGTCCTAATCCTATTTGTCCTGGAGATCAAGCTACTTTAACCGCAACAACGGTAAATGCCGCTGCACCATTTGATATTATTATTAATGGTGGAAGCGCTGCTCCTTACAGTGGAGTCGGTCGTAGTGCTACCCAAACGGTTTCGGAAATAAGCAATACAACCTACACGGTTGCAAACGTGGTAGATAAGAACGGCTGTGTTGGAACTGGAAATTCAGTAAATCTAGATGTGAATGTGGCTCCAACAGCAACTATTAAAGCAGGAAGCGGTTGTGGAGTTTCTGGATCGCTTCTGGATATAGATGTAACCGGTTCGGGTACGCAGTGGACTATATACGTGAGTAACGATTTCAATGCCGTACAAGACGTATACACCTGCGATGCGAATGGATTTACTGGGGCTCCAAGCTTCGAGGATAATGAAAGTCCTATCACCTATACTATTGATTCAGTTGTAGATAACTCTGGTTCTATTTGCCCTGGAGTTGGTTTAGGTTCATACACCGTAAACCCACCAGTTTCGGGTGTGATTTTAGGAACGGACTCTGCTTACTGTCCGGGTAATCCTATTCAACTTATTGTAAGTCTTACTGGAATTGGCCCTTGGGATATTAATTTCCGTAATGGTTTGGGCGGGAACGTAGATGTAACCGCAAATAAAAGAGTGGATACACTGTTAATTCCTAACCCATATCCTGCGGGGAATTATTCATTCACCATAAATAGAATTGACGATCAAGCAACAGGTTGTTCAGGATCGGGATCTGGTTCTGCGAGTGTTACCGTAAACGATGGCCCTAATGCCCAGGTTGGTTTCAATCTTGTAGATCCTTTAGATTTAAATCCATCTAAGCAAGAAACAATTTGTGTTGATGAGACTATCAATATTGATTTTCAATACTTAAGCGGTAGCGGGGATTTAACTGTTAATTGGCTTATTGATGGATTTACACAAACCCCTGTTACAGTTAGTCAGGGTTCTAAAACTTCTGTGCTTTATAATCCACAGGGAAATACAGGTACTTATGAGATTAGGATATTAAGTGTTACCGACAATACTTCTGCGGGATGTACCGGCGGTGGCGATATCGCTAACATTACCGTAAAATCTTTGCCTACAGTTGTGCCCAACATTCCTACCGAAGTATGTGAAGGGGATATGGTAAACTTCACCTATTTCGCTAGTGGAGAAGGGAACGTAGATTTCGACATTGTAGATCAAAACGATAATGTTCTTGGTTCCTTCTCAAATCCAGCTGGTTCGGGAATAACAGAAAGTTTTCCAGCTCCTGCACCAGGCAATTACACCCTTAGAATAGTGTCGATTACAGACGGAGGAGTACATTCTTGTTCGGGGACAAATACCAGTTCGTTCCCACTACAAGTTAGTAGTACCCCTAAATTAACCCTTACCCAAGGAGTGGAAGAAATTTGTGAGGGATCAAACGCAAGCATACCATACACGGTTTCAGGAAATGGACCTTTTGATTTAGTTTTTAATGTATCTAATGGAGGTGCTTACGATGTTGATATCCCAAGAAATGATATCAACGGAAATGGTACGTTAAGTATTCCTGGTTTAGCGGCGGGAACCTACACCGTGACTGGAAAAAGTATAGCCGAAAGTGGTGGTGCCGGTTGTGTTGGTTCAGGGACGGGGTCAACGCAAATTGTTGTAAACCCTGCTCCCAAGGTAAAAAGTATGAGCTTTAGTCAAAACCCAATCTGTGAAGGTGAAAACACAACCATTTTATTCGAAATAGAAGGAAATGGTCCCTTTACGGTATCCTATACCGATGGGTTAAATGGTTCTTTTAGCGCAAACGTACCGGATGATGGACTTTTTGAATCACAACCTTTTGCTGGAGTGGCAACAAGTGAGTGGAGAATTACTGATATTAAAGACGGTAGTAATCCACAATGTCCCCCCATAGGATTGCCCGCTAAGTTGGAGCTAACCGTTAACGAAAATCCTGAAGTAAGATTTACAGTTGGGGACAAAATTTGTGCAGATGAAAATGCAGCAACTGTCGGTTACATCATTAGTGGTGGTAGCGGACCGTTTAATGTGAATTATAAAGACCACAATCAAAAGCCTTATTCCGTTAATTTAAATGGTGGTAGTGGTACATTCTCATTCAGTCAGTTGAGTGCAAACGACAGTTTAAGGTTGACTCCAACAGGAGTGGTGAATACGGTAACGGGTTGTGTAGGAACAGTTATAAATAACCCTGTAGATGTAGTATCTAAACCTTTGCCTGCCGCAAATATTCAGTATTTGCCAGCCTTGGTAGGTTGTGCACCATTTACCCCGGTTGCGTATTTCGACGAAGACATGAGTTACGATGCCAAGACAGCTTCTTTTCAATGGAACTTAAATGGTAATGTTCAGAATAACATAGACAGTGTATACCCTGTTTTAGACCAGCCTAATTCTTCTTTAGGGCTTGGGTTAGAGGTTACTACCATTCATGGATGTACCAACTCCGGTGAGGTTGTATTTAGATCATTCGACGATCCTATAGCTGATTTTGAGTATGGACCAGGAGAGCCTACCACCATGCAATCGGAGATTACCTTTAGATCTACCTCTTCAATGGACGCAACTAAATTTAACTGGATATTTAATGGCAGTGTTGTGGGAGCTAAAGGAAGATTGAAATACGATTTTCCTGCTGAACCGGGTCTGCATGAGATTTGTTTGGCGGTAAAGAATAATGGTGGATGTGCAGATACTTTGTGCAAGATGATAGAGGTAACAGGTGTTCTTCAGGTTTTCATTCCAAGCACATTTACACCAGATGGTGATGGAATAAACGATGTGTTCCGACCTATTGTAGATCAACCTATGGAAGGGAAGTATGAGTTTAAAATCTACAACCGCTGGGGAGAACTAATGTTTGAAACAAAAAATCCTGATGAGGGGTGGAATGGTAGAACGATTTCAGGAAACGAATTAGTTCCTCCTGGAGTATTTGTTTACCACATTAGCTTAACCTCTGCATATAACGAGAAAGTGGTGTTTAAAGAGCATGGAACTGTTACCGTAACCAGGTAAAACCGAGTTCTAAGGCATAAAAAAAGCGAAGCTAGAGGCTTCGCTTTTTTTTGTTGGGGTAAATTATAACTATTGAATAGCCGTTATTCTATCGTCCCTCTTCGTTAAGCAACGAAGTGTTTTTACGAATCACCTTGATGATTAAATACCAAACTCCAGTGGCCAAAGCACCATATGCTTGCCAAGTTGGGTTAACCTCTAATTCTCCGGTTTTTACGTAGTCTCCAAGCAATTGGAATATCCAGAATAATAGGAATAAAGCAAATAGTCCGTTTTTTTCCTTTTTAATCACTTTCTTCCAACTGAAAGAATAGGATGGCTTTTGGTAATTAAAATGCTTGGGTAAAAAGATGGGCGTTTTGCTGGCCCAGTTAAGGTAGGCTTCTCCAAATTTTCTTCTTAAAAAGGTTTCCTCTGCAAAAATAATGCGCTCGTAAAACATCCAAAATCCAAGAGTAAACAATAAAACAAACCAGATGTTACCTGTTAACATGGCTACCGCTACCCACATTAAATAGTTACCCAAATAGAGTGGGTTTCTTATTAATGAATAAATCCCAGAAGTATTTAGTGTATCGGCCACTTGACCCTCCTTGGCGTTTCTTCCAGAGGTATTTTTTGGTGTATATCCAACGGTGAAAACTCTTACTAATAAACCAAGAATACCTGTGCTTAGCGCCAATTGTTGTAACCAGTATCCAACAGTATTGCTCTCCAGATCTCCATAGGTTTTAATTTGGTAAACCTGAACTCCAAGACCAATGAAAATCAATAAAATAGGGATGTAAGATCTATACTTAAATAAAAAATCTCCTTGTTGCTTTAGCTCTTCTTGTAATGCCATTTCTGGTGGATGCTTTATTCGAACGGTAATCTCATTAATGAAAAGAAATTCCGAGTGTTTCGAAAATGAAAGCGCTAAATTAAGCTATGATTAACAATTAGTAGGAGAAATGTTATCCCAAAATATATTGGGCTGCTCAAATATGGCTGTGGGGCAGGTTGTAAGTAGCTGTAGTTTAATGATTTACGGGTGTGGTTTGCTTGTAGATAAAAATTTAGTTTAGGGTTTCACCTAAATGCATCATTAAGGTTTTGTGCAGTCTAAAGGCCATGTGAACCAAAAATCACTTCCTCTACCAGGCTTAGAATCTAGCCCTATGCTTCCTCCAACATCTTCAACTAGCTTTTTTACAATAGAAAGTCCTATTCCGGTACTTTCGGGGTTAGTAGACTGCAAGGTTTCTAGGAATTTGAAAACTTTCTCTTGATCCTCCTCGGGTATCCCTGGGCCATTGTCTATTACCTTAAATTTAAGGTGGTTCTCACCATCCATATTTATCTTAATGCTTACTTCTCCACCCGACTTATGGTGGTACTTTATTGCATTACCAATCAGGTTGGTTAATACTTGATGTAATTTGGTGTAAGGTCCCTGGATGCCAAAGCTTTCAACAGGTGTCTTAATTTCAATATTGTCTGGGATATTTAACAGATCTAAAATATCATCGAGAAGATCTGTGGTAGTAAAACTTTCAACATTAACATCCTTTTGCGCTGCGTTACAGTACTTTAAAATGTTTGTGATAAGCAGGTCCATTCTTTTGGCCTTATCACTCATTATTTTATATAAATCCAATAATTCGGGGGATAACTCCTCCTTATAGAAGTCCTCAATGATATTTACTGAGGCATAAATTCCCTGGAGGGGTGCCTTCAAGTCGTGAGCTACCATATGGGTAAACTGGCTTAACTCTGCATTTTTCTTCTCAAGATCATTTTTGGTTTTCTCTAAGTCGGTTACGTTGCGGAGCATAACGTACACATAGTTGTCCTTAATATGGTGTACTGAACATTCATATGTCCCAGCTACCATGTGGTTAGAATACTCTACAAGACCAAGGTTTACAGATCCTCCTTCCCGGGCAATTTTCATGTAAGTTTCTATCACAAATATTCCACCTTCATGTTCGTATGCTTCGGGCGCTACTTCAATAATTTTATTTCCAAATACTTCCTCCTGCGTTTTACGCATTTCATAAAGGAGTACTTTATTCATAAAAATGTACCGAATACTCTTATTGTTGTTAAGATCATCAATATGAAAGATCCCCACTCCAATGGGTAGGTCATCAACAGTCTTTGTGAGTATCTCAATTTCTATTATGTCTTTCATAGGGATTACTTTAACAACAGTAATAATTGTCGCGAAAAATAAGGCGGAGCTAGGTTAAATTAAACAATTCCTTTTTTAATTATAGAATCTTTCGATAAGTAAAAAGTCCTGTTGCTCGCTTGTTGCTAGAACTTTAAACGATTTCAGTTGGGATTTAACCAAAGCTTTTATCCCAACAATATCTGCATTGTCGGGTATTAAAATAAAAAGGTAATCAATCCTTTCTGGGATCCTGTTCCATTCAATTTCTTCAATGGTTTTTGTTTCAACGAGTGCGATTACCTCTTCTGATAACACTCCATCTCTCCACGAAATTGGAAAATAGCCTGTAGCGGCCTCATAGTTTTCTAGTACTACTATTGGTTTTGAAGCTCCTAAATAATTAGAGATATGGGCATTCCTCCATTGACCGTTAAAGTTTATTGGTAGAACAACTGATTTGGGCTTTATGACCTCTGATACGTCCTGGATTTGTGCAACTAATTGACTGCTTTTCTCAGAGGATGTGGCGTAAATATTTAAAAGTGCAATGCTCACGTAGCTAATTACAATGAAGGAGGGAATGGATATTAGTTTGGGCAGTGGAGCTGTGCTAATCCATAAAATTGTGGATAGGAAGAAAAACAAGATAAGCCTAGATTGAATAAATGTAGGATCCTTTGGGAAATAGAATACAAATCCTATTAGTATTAGACTTATTAATGCCCATTGGACATTTGTTTTACCCTTTTCCTTTTTAAACCAACTTACAAATTGGGTTAATACCGCAACACTTAATATCCAGAATATCCATTGAGTGAATATTCCTTCTTTTCCGTATAGGATGGCTCGTGCAGGCTCAATACTTTTGAGAGATTTCCAAGTATCAATAATGGACCAACTGCTCTCCGAACTCCCAATAATGGATGTTTGGTTAAAAATGAATACGGCACCAAGTAGGATCCCAGGAAAAACGATAGCAAGCAGGGGACTAATCGTTTGAAAAATATATTCTTTGGATCCTTCATTTTTCAATACCGCATTTATCCATGTTACCCCAAGTATTAGACCTAAAATGGCGAAGACAAAAATGTGTGCATAGCATACCAAGGTTGCCAGCAGGCTTAAAACAATAATCTTTTTCGTTTTGATGGTACCTTCATTTATGGCTATTAACCAAATACCCACCGTAAATAGCATAATCACCAGGGCTAAATGGAAATTGTAAAAACCGTAGAGAAATAGAAATGAGTACGTAAAAGGGAAAATTAGATAGTAAGAAAGAAGGTTAGGCTTTTTGGACGATTGGTTTATCAGAAATCTGAAAGCATACGGTAAGAAAAATATATAGATTGTTTGAAGAATCTTCTCTGCGAAAATAGGAGGGAAGATAGATCCTAATACCAGTAAAAATGTATGGCCTAATCCGTTTGTAGGCAGGAGTAAATCCAGTTTAAAATATTCATGGATAAAGGTGTTGCTTGACAGCAGTTCACGCATTAAAGTAGCATTGTAGACATGGGCGGGACCGTCAACAGTTAGAAAATACTGGTTGACCAAAATTGGATATAGATGAAACAAAGAAAGCCCTATGAAAAAGTATTTTTCCCAGAACTTAATATCGATGCGTGAGAATATGTTTAATGGGGTCAAAATTGATGAGTAATTGTGGCGTCAAGTATATCGATTTATGGCTTATCTAATTTCCATTATTTTTCTCTGATTCGGTTATTTGAAAATTTAGACTTTAAGCAATTGGCCAAATCAAATTCCGAAAATATGTGGTGGCCAGCTCCATTTACTACCTGCAAGGAGCTTTGCTCAGAGAGGTATAACAATTTTTCTTGGCAGACCTTCCATTTATCTTCTAATTCAGTAGAGGGATAACCCGATGGCCAATTATGTTGGTTTCCGTGGATAATGTACACGGGTATTTGAAGCTCAGATTGTTGACTTAGTATAGATCTGGTTACTGGTGCTGCTTCATATTCAAGCCTCTGAAAAATGGGGAAGTTGGCGCGCTGATTATTCTGAGCCCTGAATCGTTCATTTTTCTGGTTTTTGGTTAAGGATGCGCTTAACATGTCTTCCCAAATATCGCAGGAAGATTCGATTAGAACTAGGGCCCTAACTCGGTCTTTGAATTCACTGGCAAAGGTGCGACCATAAAAACCTCCTGCAGAGTGGCAAACCAGGATAAGCGGAGAAAATATTTCAAGTGAATCTAACAATGCTTTAAGTTCCAATGCAATCTGAGTGCTGGACCTTATACTGTCTGTTGAGCCAACACTTCGTCCCAATCCAGCCCTGTCGTATCGCAGGGTGTTGGCAAAATGAGAAACCGAATCTATAATTCCATTCCAGTAACCTGAGCTATTCCGAGCGCCCGCCTCAAAAACAATAGTGGGCTGATTTGTTGTTGGCTGGTGAAATCTGTATTCGTAGTAAAGTGCGGTATTTGATATTTTTTGTATCCCTTCGTTAATGGTGATATGCTGGCCTTTTAAACCAATATAGAGCGATAGCAATATGAAGGTAATTCCAAATTTTAACACCCTCTGAATTTAGGATAATCGAAGCTAAATCCGTTGATCAAATCGTTTATTTGGGCATAAAAAAAGCCTCCCGATATCGAGAGGCTTAGAATATGAGTTGCGAACTTTGATTTACACGTCAATGTTTGCGTATTTGGCATTCTTTTCAATAAATGCTCTACGAGGTGGAACTTCATCACCCATAAGCATTGAGAAAATATGATCCGCCTCTACCATGTCATCAACAGTAATTTGTCTCAGCGTACGGCCATCAGGAGACATAGTAGTTTCCCAAAGTTGGGTTGCATTCATTTCCCCAAGACCCTTATAGCGCTGTACCGACACACTAGATTCGTTACCAGAACCTTTAAGTTCCTGTACTGCGGCCATACGTTGGTCCTCAGACCAACAATATTGGCTTTTACTACCTTTTTTAACCAAGTATAAAGGCGGCGTAGCAATATATACGTATCCTTTTTCAATGAGCTCGCGCATGTGGCGAAAGAAGAAGGTCAGGATTAAAGTTTGAATGTGAGAACCATCGACATCGGCATCACACATGATGACTATCTTATGGTAGCGTAATTTCTCAATATTAAGCGCTTTGCTATCCTCCTCTGTTCCGATTTTTACACCAAGTGCTGTATAAATATTTTTGATTTCATCGTTGTCAAAAATTTTATGTTGCATGGCCTTTTCTACGTTAAGGATTTTACCCCTTAATGGCAGTATTGCTTGGAATTTTCTATCGCGGCCTTGCTTGGCGGTCCCCCCTGCAGAATCTCCCTCCACAAGGTAAATTTCACATTCGTGAGGATCTTTTGATGAACAATCGGCTAATTTACCTGGAAGCCCACTTCCACTCATTACCGATTTACGCTGTACCATTTCACGCGCCTTCTTAGCTGCGTTTCTAGCTTGAGCGGCAAGAATTACCTTTTCAACTATGGTTTTGGCGTCCTTTGGATTTTCTTCCAAATAATTGGTTAACATTTCTGTTACCGCTTGCGAAACGGCTGCAGTAACGTCTCTGTTTCCTAATTTGGTTTTGGTCTGACCCTCGAATTGTGGTTCGGCAACTTTAACCGAAACAACGGCGGTAAGTCCTTCGCGGAAATCATCACCCGAAATTTCGAATTTCAGTTTCGAAAGTAGTCCACTTTCATCGGCATACTTTTTAAGGGTTGAGGTTAAACCGCGTCTAAATCCAGCAACGTGTGTACCACCCTCAATGGTATTAATATTGTTTACGTAGGAGAAAAGGTTTTCAGAGTAGGAGGTGTTATACACCATGGCTACTTCCACTGGGATTCCACCCTTTTCACCTTCCATATACATTACATCTGAAATAAGCTGTTCTCTGGCTTCATCTAGATAGGTAACATATTCCTTAAGTCCGCCTTCAGAGAAAAAGCTTTCAGCGCGAGGGTTTCCTTCTTCATCAAGCTCTCTTTTATCCTCAATGGATAAACGAATTCCGTGATTTAAGAAAGAAAGTTCACGAAGTCTTTTTGCAAGTATTTCGTATTGATATTCAGTTGATTCGAATATACTTCCGTCTGGTTTAAACGTAACTTCAGTACCTCTTTTATCCGTAGTACCTAATTCCTCAACAGGTCCTTGGGGTACACCGATTTTATATGATTGGGTATATATTTTCCCCTGTCTGTGAACAACCGCAGTAAGATCTGTTGATAATGCGTTCACACAGGAAACCCCAACTCCGTGAAGCCCTCCGGATACCTTATACGAGTCTTTGTCGAATTTACCTCCTGCGTGGAGTACCGTCATAACAACCTCAAGGGCAGATTTTCCTTCTTTTTCGTGAAAATCTACTGGAATACCCCTACCGTTATCCTGAACGGTGATAGAGTTGTCTTCGTTTATGCTAACTTTTATATCGTCACAGTGTCCTGCTAAAGCTTCATCGATGGAGTTATCTACCACCTCATATACCAAGTGGTGTAGTCCTTTTACTCCAACATCTCCAATATACATGGCGGGCCTTTTACGTACCGCCTCTAACCCTTCAAGTACCTGAATACTCTGGGCTGAGTAATCCTTTTTTTGTTCGCTCATGTGTATACGAATTCTATTGTCTACAAATATACCTTAAATAAGGCTTTTAAGGGAGTGAAAATTGTTCGAAAAGCCTTTAGTTATCAACATGTTGCTGCTTTTTAGAAGGAGTAATTCAATCCTCCTAAAACATTGAATCCCAATACCGAATAATTCGAGTAAATGGCATAGCGCTGTCCAGTGATGTTAGCAAAATTTAAAAATGCTGCCAATCGCCTAGTGTAACGGTACTCAAATCCAATGCTTAGATCCACGTATGACCCCAGATTGTTTTGTGCAATAGTTTGGGTGGATGCATCCAAAACTTCGGCATCTACACGCTCGTGTACATACATTAAGGAGAGGTTGGTTAAAAACTTATCTCCTAGGTTGTATTGAGCATTTAATCGGGCATATAACTCGGGCAGGTTTAGGAAATTATCCATGCTGTATGAGTTGTATCCAACTTTTAAGGTAGATCTAAACTCGGGGGCTAGCTCTAGGCTGTATTCTGCCAAGGCTGAAAACATGCTGTAATTTCGGTAATCCAAATTGAATAAAGCCCTATTATCTGCATCATTTGTATTGAGTAAGGCTCTATAAATGGGAGCGTTTTTCAAGTCTTTCCGAGATACTTTTAAGTTATACGAAGACTTGTCTGAAATTTTTCCTCTAAACCCGACAAATAGATTTAAATGCTCGCGGTAAAGGTTTATCTCAGATATAGGGGCGAAGTAGGGGTTGATTTCAAATAGCCTTTGGTAATCGTTTAGTTCGGCATTTCCGTTTAAGCCAACGTAGGGAATGATAAATTCATCCGCCCCGGTATATTCGAAGCTTGCATTAGGGAAAAAATAGAAGTAATTCACTCCATTTTGCAGTAGGCTAAAAATGCGCAAGCCTAAATCTACCTTAACTTTTTCTGTTTTGGTGGATATGTGTGGTGTTAGGCCAATGAGTGTATTGTTTTGTTTGTATGCGCTGTCTTTGTGGTTGTACATGTTCTGATCCAAGCTAAAATCAACGCTATACAATTCGCTATTGTAGTATTTCTCTAGGGTGCCATCTAGTTTTCCAGAGATTTCCTGAACGGACTGATTGGTCATTAAATAGGAAAATGCCAAACTTTCTCTGTGATTAATTGCATCCTTCTTTTTATTGTACGATTGAAGGTTAACAGAGGCTCCAGCATGTATCATTTCGATTTTTTGCTCCTCCTCTAATAAAACAGAGATGGGTTTGTTGTATGCGTCTCCTATTCCAGGTAATAAGTTATTGTACTGTCGAACTTTTCTGTCTCCAAAAACATGTGCGGAAAATGCGCTGTTTTTTAAAAATCTTTTGCTCCAAAAGTTAAGCTCATTATCTGAAAACGCAGCACCAAATCGTTTTACATCATTATCGTTCCCTGCCGACGAAAAATGCTTAAGGTGTATGGCGTTCATCCCCTTTCTATTCCGGGTAGATCCGTAATAAAACTCGCCAATAGGCATAAGGTAATTTCCTATCCCAAGTTTAACGTAGCCCGGATATAACTTGCTAAGGGGTTCAACTACTTTTAATCTAGCAGGAGCAATGGTATCGGGACTAAACTTGGTTTGGTAATAGCTAGGGAGGGTGATATACTGTATGTTATCCTTGGTAATAATGGTGTCTATTTCCTTTGGATAAAAATTGGCTTTAAATGCGTCTTTTAGCTTAAGCTCGCGTTCTCCAACGGTAACAATTTCTTGGTTTAGGTTGGGAGTTTCTCCTTGCCCCATAACCCAAATATTAAGACCTGTAAAGGCTATAGTAAGTGCAGCTAACTTTTTCATTTTAATTGGTTTTTGGGGTGCTGTTTAAGCTGTCAATAGGTTGTGTAATTGGTGCATTAAGGGTATCCGATTCGGTCTCGGTGTCGTAAAGCTTCTCGTATTGCTCGTCACCCTTATTAAACTGAATTTCGGTTGGCTTTTTATCCCCCTCGTTCTGCTTGGCTTCTAAGGCAAGAATGTCTTCCATTTTTTGCTTAGCCAGATTTACCAAATCATCTCCTTCGTGAAAGTCAATAATACTTTGAAGGGTAGCCTTTGCTTGGAAAAGGTTGTCGGTTTTAACGTAAACATCAGAAAGTAGAATAAACGATTTTGCCAACCAGTCGTCGTATGTGGGTTTAATATTGGTTGATTCAAAAATCATATCCTCTGCGTTGGTATAGTTTTCCCTTTCAAACTCTATCAATGCCATTTCGTATCTGGCTTCTGCTCCTTCAATTGTTTTTGTAGAAGTAGCCAGCGAATCAAAGGTGTTGTAGGCATCTTCTATTCTACCCAGTCTTTTTTCCGCTTTCGCTTTGGTTAAAAGAGCCTCTACTCTTATGTCTTCTGGAATTCCGCTATAGAATAGAACTTTATCAGCATAATCCATTGTTTCGCGTGCCTTATCGAGCATTTTGTAACAACGCATTTGCCCAATTTTCGCTTCTATTCTGTTTATTTTAAACGTCGAAATTTCCTCTAGGCGGTTATACTCCTCAAGGGCCTTTGTATAATTAGAATCGAGGAAGTTTAAGTAGGCCACCGTAATAAGAGATGGTTCGGTAAACTTATTATCGGGTTTAGAAACAATTTTCTCATAATACTCCTTGGCTAAATCGTAGCTTTCCTTTCGGTAGTAGCACTCTGCCATATAGAAGTGTGCATTGGTTTCGAAGATGGCTGGTTTAAATTTGTTGAGGTATCGCTCAAAAGCATCAATGGCATTTTCGCAATCCTCTTTGGTGTAAAAGTTTTCAGCCGAACGGTAATTAACACTATCCAAAGCAGCTGTGGAAATGTTGGCATATGACAAATTCTGAACCCAATCATTGTATTCTTCAACACGGCCAAGTTCAACATAAATATCTTCTGCTCTTTGAATTGCCTCTTTTGCATCGCGGTAGTTAGGGTAGGATTCCGCAACTCTTTTAAAGGTGTTAAGTGCGTCGTCAACTCTATTACTTCGATACAGGATAAGTCCGCTCTTTAGAAGAGACTTTCTTGCTAAATCTCCGTTGGGATATTCTGTAACCAGGGCGTTAAAGGTTTCAAGGGCTTTATCATTATTGCCTTGCTTAAAGTATGCATCACCCAGTTCGAAAACAGCATTTGGCGCATATGCGGATTCGGAATAGCGCTCAGCAAATCCTTTTAGAGTATTTACTTTCGCTTTTTCGTTTCCTTCAAATCCTTGGCAAAGAGCCAGTTGATAGGTTGCATAATCTTCATCGGGTCCACCAAGTCGTTTTGCACGGGAGTAGAAGTCGGCTGCGGTTTGATAATCTTTTTGCACGTAAAAGCAATCTCCAGTTCTAATCAAACCATCGCTTTTAAGCTCTTTAGAAATATCTGCTTTTCCAGTTACAAAATTTCGAAAGTACTTTTTAGCCTGCTCAAAGTTTTCTTGTTTGTAGTATACATATCCCAAATTGTACTGCGCCTCGTGATAGTAGCCACTTCCGTAAACATTTCCTTGTTTTAGGAATTTGGTGTAGGCAGCCTCCGCCCTTGGGAATTCTGCCATTTTGTAATAGCATTCTCCTTGCCAAAACAGGGAGGCCGTCATAAGTTTTTTCTCCACATCAAACTGCCCAACTTTTTTAAAGCTTACTAGAGCTTCGCGGTAATCTTTAGCAAGAAAAAGCTCAACCCCACGGTTGTAAGCGAGATATTGATATGCAGATCTTAGCCTAAAATCTTTCTTTTCTATTTTTTCGATGCTACTTAACGCAGCTTCGTAATTGCGGGTAGTTAAGTATACGTAGATTAGAATTTCATTTACCTCATCAACACGTTCAGAATTGGGGTAGGTGTTTAGGTATTCTTCAAAGGCATTAATCGCTTCACTGTATGGATTATAGCTTAACTCGTAGGCCAGTTTTGCATAGTTGAAAAGTGCATCCTCCTTAATTTGTTTATCAAAACTCATTTTAGATGCTGCTCTAAACGCCGCTCTAGCCGCTTTTTTGTCTATTAATTTCAGGTAGGATTCCGCCAGCTGATAATTGGCAACCTGTCCCATCCTGTCATTCAAACTACTCACGTAATTGAAATACTTAACCGCCTTTTCATACTGTCCGGTTTTAAAGTAGCAATATGCTAGCTGGTAATTGTCTTCAGCAGATCTTCCCAACCCTGCTTCAGAATGTTGTTCTAAATAGGGGAGTGCTTTGCTAAATTCTTGACGGTGATAATAAGCCTCTCCTGCCATTCGGGCGATTTCACCTTCTTTTTCAGATTTCCCCTCTTCTAAAATAGGCAGAGCTTCGGCCAGCATCTCATCGTATTTCTTTTGCTGGTAATAAATATGGATAATGTAGAATTTAACAAGGTCTTTAAAGTTTTCGTCATCCTTAATGCGCTCAAAGCTTTCCAATGCATTTTGATAACGCCCTTGTTCGTAATTTAAATGACCGTAATAGTAATTGGCAGGGAGGAAATAATCTCCCTTGTTGTCTTTAATTCTCAGGAAGCTGCGTAGGGCGTCTTCCTTCATCCCAAGATTAAACTGGCTAAATCCAAGTTTAAAGTAATAAGCCTCCTGGTCGGCTTCGGAAAGCTTTTGAGGGCTAACTTTTTTTAGCCACATTACTACATCTTCGTGATCCTTTTTTCGGTAGCTATAAGTTCCTAGCTGATAATAAATGCTTTCGTTCCAACGGCTATCCGGGTGCTTTTTTAGAAAGTCTTTCAGTAAATATTCGGCATCGCGATTAAATAATTGAAGAGCACAAGCTGCCCTGTGGTAGGATGCAGCAACGCTAATTTCACTGTTGGGATCCGCCTCCGTTTCTATTAGCTTTTCGAATTGCTTTTGTGCAGCGGCATATTTCTTTTTGTAATACAAGTCCATTGCAGACTTGTACAAAACATGGTCGGGTTGATACTCGAAGCTCTTTTGTCCGAGTAATGAAATATTTAGACTGCAAAAAAGAATAAGCAGGCTGAAAGTCAGCGATTTATGCATGATAAAATGTTGGATGACGAAATATTATCAAAGTAACGAACTACAACGCAAGAACTTGCTCGTGAAAAGTTTTTATTTTCAACGCGAAAATGTTAAAAATATTCTCAGTTTAGCGGGAGTTTTAGAGTGTAGTAGAACCCATGGAAGAAGTTCAGGAAAATAACGAAGTTGTAATCAAATTAGAAGGGGTAAATATTCTTCAAAGAGACCATCTGGTACTTTCCGATGTAAATCTGGAGCTTCGAAAGGGGGAGTTCACTTATCTCATTGGAAAAACGGGATCTGGAAAAAGTTCCCTTTTAAAGGTGCTTTATGGTGAAATTCCCATTGGGAAAGGAAAAGGGGAGGTTGCCGGTTTTGATTTGAACAAGCTGAAATCCAAACAAATTCCATTTCTCCGCAGAAAACTGGGAATCGTTTTCCAGGATTTTCAATTGCTTTCGGACCGCACGGTAAATGATAATCTGTTGTTTGTGCTAAAGGCCACGGGCTGGAAAAATAAGCAGCAAATGGATGTTAGAATCCGTAAGGTCTTGGATATGGTGGGGCTAATGCACAAGGGGTATAAATTCCCACACGAAATCTCTGGAGGCGAGCAGCAAAGGGTTTCTATAGCTCGTGCTTTGCTTAACGACCCAGAGATTGTAATTGCCGACGAGCCTACTGGGAATTTAGATCCAAAAACCACTCAAGAAATCCTTGTGTTGCTTCACGAAATCGCGCAAAGAGGAAGGGCGGTGTTAATGGCTACTCACGATTATGCTAACATGCTTTCATTTTCTTCTCGAATTATAAAATGCGAGGATGGAAAATTGGTTGAAGGCAATATGGAACAGATTTAAGTGAATTTATCCATTCTAATTCCGTGTTATAATTACTATCCACTCGATTTGGTTAAATCCCTATCGGATGAGATCGTTCGGGATAGATTGGATGTTGAAATATTGCTTTGGGACGATGCTTCTAAAGGGGCTTACGGGCATAAAATCGAAGCATTGGGCAGATTGCCAAATGTTCGCCATAATAGGCTTTCTGAAAATCTGGGAAGAGCTAAGATTCGCAACGCCATGGTTGAGGAAGCCAATGGCGAATTTTTGCTCTTTATTGACGCCGATGGTATACCAGTTTCTTCGAATTTTATTTCCAATTATTTGGGGGAGATTAGTGCAAATCGAGTGGTGTGTGGGGGAAGGATTTACCAAAAAGAACCTCCAACATTTAAATATTACTTGCACTGGAAGTATGGAACGCAAAAGGAATCTAAGACCGTTGAAGAGCGCTCAAAAAGACCGTATTTTGGTTTCCATTCCAATAATTTTTTAATCCCAAAACACGTTTTTGGTAGAATAAATTTTCCAGAAGAGCTGGTAGGTTATGGTCACGAGGACACCCTATTTGGGGTTTTGCTGAAAAAAGGACAAATTCCTGTTAAGCATATAGATAATCCCGTGGTGCATGTAGGACTTGAAAAGAGAGAAGTCTTTTTAGATAAGGCAGTAACTGCCGGAGAAAATCTCGCTATGTTTATTCGCTTGGGTCACCTTGAGTTCAAGGATACCAAATTGAGTAAGGCCTATATTTTGCTCAGCAAATGGAAACTTATGCGCCTATTTTTAGGATGGGCGACTTTTAGGGTGAGTTATTGGAATAGAGAGTTGCTAACCCGCAATAATCCCTCTTTGTTTATGCTGAATCTCTACAAGTTATTCTTCTTTTCAGTAGAAATAAGAAAATAGAATCACTAATCTTTATTTTCGCCACAAATCAGGCAATGAAAATTCACGAAAAGCACAACCTTAAGTCCTATAATACATTTGGCCTACCGGTGTTGGCCAATTACTTTGGCGCCCCCGGTTCGTTAGATGAAATTAAGGAACAACTCGAATGGGCCGATAAGCAAAAGCGAGAGGTTAAAATTTTAGGGGGTGGTTCCAATGTGCTCATTACTCGTGATTTGCCATATTTCATTATGCATCCAACTTTTTCAAAGGTAGAGGTGGTCGATGAAAACGAAACCCATGTTTGGGTGGATGTAGATGGGGGCTTAAACTGGCATAAGTTTGTACTGCATTGTCTTGAAAATGGCTGGTACGGTATTGAAAATCTTTCACTTATTCCCGGGAATGTAGGGGCTGCACCCATCCAAAATATTGGAGCATACGGGGTAGAGGTAAAAGAGCTTATCGATACTGTTTTTTATTTAGAACTTGAAAGTGGGGTTACCAGGAGTGTAAAAAATAAAGATTGTGATTTTGGTTATAGAGATTCCATTTTCAAACGAGATCTCAAAGGGAAAATTCTCATTTATAAAGTTCGCTTTAGACTAATCAAAAAGGTGCAGGTGGAAACCTCGTATGGAGCCATCCAAAGCGAATTAGAAAAAATGGGTATTGCCTCTCCCACGCCTAAAGACGTAAGTGCAGCTGTTATTGCAATTCGTCAGAGTAAATTGCCCGATCCAAAGGAGTTGGGCAATAGCGGATCCTTTTTTAAAAATCCCGTTGTAGATGTAAATACCGCGGAGGAATTAAAATCTAAGTTTCCGAATTTGCCAAATTACCCCAATCCAAACGGAGTAAAATTGGCTGCAGGCTGGTTAATAGAGCAGGCCGGCCTTAAAGGGAAAAGATTTGGAAATTGTGGTGTCCATGATAAGCAAGCCCTTGTTTTGGTTAATTATGGGCAAGCCACGGGTACCGAAATATGGAGTATGGCCCAAGAGGTAATAAAAAAGGTTCAAGACCAATTTGGAATTAGCCTTGAACCCGAAGTAAATATCTGGTAATAATGATTAAGCGGCTTGCTTTGTAGCCTTTCTTGTAGTCGTTTTAACTTCTCTTTTCTTCATTTCCTCACGCTCCCAATCCGTTGGGCTTCCAAACATAATTTGTAGGGCTTTGGTAGGACGTTTGTAAATGTCCTTTATTAAATCTCCCCATGCGTGGAAAACTAATACTACAGGGTTATACGAATTAACCGGCTTGGTAATTCCATATACAGGTTGCTCCTCTTCCGGTTGAAAGGTTCCAAAAATTCTATCCCAAATGATAAAGGTAGACCCGTAATTTTTGTCTATGTACTTATCGTTTTTAGCGTGGTGAACTCGGTGGTGCGAAGGGGTTGTGAAGATGAATTCAATTGGCTTAGGTAACTTTCTAATAAGCTCTGTGTGTATCCAAAATTGGTAAAGGACTTCAATTTGGTGAATAATGAAGAATACTACAGGATCAAAGCCCATCATAATTACCGGCAAGAAAAATACCAGCTTGAGGTTTTGGGTCCAAGATAACCTGAATGAAACCGAAAAATTGTAATGTTCAGAAGAGTGGTGTACAACGTGTGTAGACCACCAAAATCTTTGCTCGTGGGCAATTCTATGTGCCCAGTAGCGGCAGAAATCCAAAACCACTAAACAAAGTAAATAAGACCACCAAGTAGGCGGGATGCTCCATGGAGTGATGTTGTAGAAAAATACAATAATGGAGAACACACCAATTTTGGTTAGTCCGTTTACAAATAGGTTTCCAAACCCTATGGCAGCACTGGCAAGAAAATCTTTACCGGTATATGCATTCATGTTTTTTCGGGTGGTTATAAAATATTCTAAACCAACCAAAGCAAACATAATTGGTGCTGCTATCCAGATAACGGTGTTAAAGTCGAGTTGGGTTATTTGTTCGAGTGTTACTTTTTCTTTTCCCACGATGTGATTTTACTACTTAAATTTTTTTCAGCTGCTAAAGTACGCTTTGATAAAGGATAAATAAAATTCTTAACAATATATCCTGACCTGCGGTCATTTTTAGAGCTGATGCTCCTAAATTAAAAAAGCCTGGAAAAATAATCCAGGCTCTAATCGTTTAATGGGGTTAAATCTAAGACCTTTTCAATGACATCATAAAAACGTAAGACATCATAAAGCCCGAAATAATCCCTTCAATGCTTAACATTCCGGCTGCTGAAATGGGCGTTACAAACTCTCCACACCATGCATTTTGCTGAATGTATTCCAAAAACCCTGTATTAAGGCTAAGTACTAAAAACATAAAAAAGGAAAATGGTAAAACGGCAATTACGGTGGTTCTTAAACCAATTCTTATACCATCTAAAAATTCGAGCTTGTGGTCTTGGCTGTCCCTAAAATGTCTCAAAATGAGCCATATCCCGAGACCTAAAAATACCCCGTTAAAGCTTCTTAACCAAACCATTCCAGCAAGGTTAAGCGCCTGCATTATTAAAAAGAAACCAATAAACGAAATGCAGATAAAAATCCCTGCAATTGTGGTAGCCGTTAATAATTTGCTGTCTTCTGTTCCGAAGTTTTGAGCAATTTGTTGTGACGTAGCCATAGTGCGTAATTTATTGGGTTACACATATATAGACGTCCTAGGCTGCTAAATGTTCGGAAAGGAATTTTATAAAATGTTAAGCTACATAACGGCGGCGTACTCCTCGCTGATTTTTCCGTTTAGTCGTCTGGTGTAATCTTCTTCCAACCACTTTAAGTAGTTGTTGGTTGTTTTACAAATGCAGTAAGAATAAAGGCGCACTTTGTAATTGATATCTTCCTTTAACTCACGGGCAAGTGCTTTAGCGTCAAATAAATCGTCGCTATTTTCTATACACATTTTAGCATGGTGAGAGATGGCCTTTTCAATTACAATTCGAGGTTTTTTACCCTCAGCAATAGCTCTTTTGTATTCCCCTTTTATATCAAAGGTGACATCTTCGGTATTGGCAAATTTACTGCGAAGGCTATCGGGCATTTCATATTGGAAATGGCGCTGTATCTCTTCGTCCGAAACTAAATTGTCGTAATAATCCTCAGGTGATTGGAAAATATGTTGCCAGTCTAATGGAGAATCCCATAATCCAAACCGTGCTGCGTTATTACCTAGGTCTATGATTTGAAATTCATCCTTTCCAGGTAAAATACGCGAACCTCTACCTATCATCTGGTGATATAAGGTAAGTGATCTCGTAGCCCTATTTAGTATAATAGACTCTACGGTTGGTTCATCAAAACCAGTGGTTAAGAGACCTACAGAAGTTAAAATCGCATCGGGTTTTTCTTTAAACCATTTAAGCGTTTCTTTTCTCTCTTTAGAATTGCTGGTATTGTCGAGATGACGGATATCGTAGCCCGCTTCTCTAAAAAGTCCAAGAACGTACTTTGAAGTGTTGATTCCGTTATTAAAGATCAAGGTCTTTTTTCCCAAGGCCTTTTCCTCATATGCCTGCAGTAATTTTTCCTGCATTATAATTGAGGAGTATAACTTCTCGGAGGATGCAACGGTGTAGTCACCGTTGGTTCCCACTTTTAAAGACGTGAGGTTAACATCGTAGGTGTAGGTAATTCCCTTTGCTAGAAACCCTTGCTTAATCAAAGATCGGATGGAGTCGCCAACTATTAATTCTTTGTACACCTCGTACATCGGTAGTTTGGCGTTAGAGCTTAACGGTGTTGCGGTAACTCCTAAAATTACCTGCTCTTCGAAATACTTAAATAGTTTTCTGAAAGAATTGTAGTGTGCCTCATCGACAATCACCAGTCCAACATCTTTAAAATCCATCACCCCTTCTTGTAGTCTGTTGTTCAGGGTCTCAACCATGGCAACATAACAAAGGTGCGGATCGTCGGTAGGTAATTTTTTTACCTTACTATCTATTATTTTGTTGGGTACACCAAACTCATCCAACATGTTGGAGGTTTGGCCACACAATTCAATTCTATGGGTGAGAATAAGTACCTTTTTGGATACTTCCTGGATATATCTTCTAGCTATCCCCGAAAAAATAACCGTTTTACCACCCCCGGTTGGAAGTTGATAAAGTAGGTTATAATGGGTTGGATTTTCATTAATCTTTACGAAAATCTGATCGAGTGCTTTTTGCTGATAGTTGTAAAATTTTTTACCCTGTTTTTTCTCGAGTAGTTCGTATTGATTTTCTGCCATGCCTAAAAAAGAAAACGTGCAAAAATAGGGCTTTTATAGGGGCAAAGACAAATGAATCCCGTTAAGATTCTCCAATATCCATCCGAGATTCCAAGGGATGGGATGTTTCAATATTTTGCCTTACAGGGTCTTAGCAAGGGTTTTGTACAGGTTTCTTCTAAGTAGGTCTCCCATGTTTTTACACTTCAAAAACTTGGGATCGCGGTGATGATTTGCTAATTCTTCGCGAAGTTGGTCTACTTTCTCCTGTTTCGAGATGTGATCTTTCCGCATGCAATCTATTAAAGCCTTTATTTGGTATCGATAGGAAATCAGTCTTCGTGCAATTAGGGTGCGCTCCTCATATTGGTATTGTCGGGCTGTTTCTTCGTTTATTAATTCCACACAAAAATCAACTACTGGGTTGTTCTCTTTAAAATACTGTGGGAGGTACATGGTTCTTCGCCCCTCGTAGCATTGCTGATCGAAATCAATAGCACGTATTCTATATTGCTCGTTATCGAAGTCGGGTGTAATATTTACCACGTAGTTGTACGATCGCATATCACCCAAGAGCCGAACAAAGCTACGCTCATTGAATTTAACAAACTCTTTGGCCACCCTTACTCTGTTTATTTGTGGGGAATGCAAATAGTTTTGAATGAATACATCACCAGGAATTCCCGCAATGTGTTCTTCAATCAGCGAATTATCTCCAACTAAAAAGTTAATCCGGTCTGGCGACAAAAGGTGCTCCAACTCCAAACCATAAATCCTACTTGCATCTACTTTTTTAATGTAGAAATAGTCGTAGTTGTCGTTAAACTTGTTCACTATTCTAATGCGGAATGGATTACTATTACCAAAACAGCAATAATCTATTCTACTAACGTACAAGTGGCGTTTAACTCTATCATCACCATCGGTTTTTAACAGGGTGTAAATCGCTGTCAACCCAATATTCAATTCTTCCTGGGTGGATGGATCGTACATCACTGTTTCCCACAGTGTGTCAACACCATTGTCGTCGGTTAGAGGGAAGGATTGGCTATAGTGCAAAAGATCGTCGTACTCTACCGGTAACTTGCATTTTCTTTGATAATCCCTAAGATATCTTTCTAGTCTGTCACTAACGGGGAAAAAGGGTTTCTTCTTCGAAATATTGTTGTGGTCTATCGATGCACTCATTTTATCCCTTTATATACTATTTAATTAGTTGAATGTCAATTGCTTGATATTAGTTAAAAATGGGGGTGACTAATGTTGTTTTAGTCTGATTTCCGTGAACTCCCCAGTAATTTTAAACCAAATCTCTGTCCTATGGCCCGATCAATTTTACTCCTTCTAATGGCGTTTTCCATCTCGGCGTTTGCCCAAGATAAGGATACGCGCCCCGAAGCATCAAATTTAGATGCACAAATTATTAACGCAGACTTCGACGAAGATAAAAATGCAAGCTTATCCGACAACGTTTACAAACTAGGTTGGAAGTATAGACGCTTATTAAAAAAGAAGAACCGTTGGCAAAAGAGGTACCTGAGTAAAATAGAAGACTCCGAAAAGGATTTGTACAAGTACGAAACCCAAACCTATGAATGGAGTGAAAATCTTACCGAAAGATTCGAAACACTAAAGGCCTGCGAGGCTAAAGAAAAGCCGGAAGAAACCAAAAAGGTAGCGGATCTACAATCCTTTATGGTGGAACTGTCGGGTTATTATCAGCTTTTAAATTGGTATTGGAATGATACTTTCAATCCACCCGTTGGTGAATCTATTCTAGCAAGTAGTAATAAAATTCTTACGCTGATAGAACGCAGAAAGCAAGCAATGAAACTTGATGAATACACAGCGTACAACGAGGTTCAAAAGATTAACAAGAATCTTGCTAAGGAATTAGACAAGCTTAAGATATTGTATCAGGATAGCCTGGCGACTTCGGTAAACGGATCAGAAATATTTAGACATCTAGATTTTATGCACGATATCTATCCAGCTATTGATGGGGAGATTGAGCGCAGGTTTGCCAATAGAGATCAAACTGAAAAGGAAATAATTCAAAGGCATTATGCCGCGCTATTGTTAGATATGGATGAAAAATACATCGCCTCCATTCAACAAGCCAAACTGGTTAACCAAAAGAATGCTAAGTTCCTAGAGGAAGCTGGCGACAATACTCTTAACGAAATAAGAAAATTCCAGGCCCGTTTAGAGCACTTCTTAAATAGTGAAGAAAAAATTTGGGAGAAGGAGTCTGAATCTAAACACAAAGATTTAGTGGCGAGAAGTAATTAATCGGGGAAGGGGGTTAGTTTTCAATATTGTTAAATATTAAGCTAGCCTTAACAAAGCCGCGAGAAATAATTGCTCTTTATTTGTAGAATTGTTTATCAATTTTACCATGAAGATCAATTGCCTCGCGGCTTTTTTATTGCTGTCCCTCTCCCTTTTTTCCAGTCCTAAAGAACATAACGAAATCCCAAAAAAAATACGGGAATCCGTTCCAGAACTAGCTCAATATCTAACAGCCGATTTTAAGTCGGAGCGAGAAAAAGTAAGGGCGCTATACACTTGGGTTATCAATAATATCGAATACGATTACGAAAAAACGCAAAAGGGAAAGGTTACCTTTTTCAATGGCCCTGAGAATGTTTTAAAGGAGCAAAAAGCGGTTTGCACTGGCTATGTTTTTCTATTAGGCGCTCTTCTTTCCGAAGTGGACATAGAATGGGAAGAAGTTCAGGGATATACCAATTCTGGAGCACCTTATTTTATTCCAAGTATTGTTTTAGACGATCATGCTTGGATAGCCATTAAGATAAATGGCAAATGGGAATTGGCCGATCCCACATGGGACGCTGGGTACATAGGGTCTCTATACAAGGAGAAGGAACCCGATCCGGTTGATAAGCAAGAAAAATATATCAAGCGAATTGAGGAGCAAAACAAAAAACTAAAGGAAAAAGGAAGAGACCTTATTAAGGTTCCTGAAGTAAATACAGATACCGTAAAGGAGTACACTGGAAAGATCGGGTTTGTAAAGGATCCGGGCTATTCGTGGTTTTTAGTTTCTAGCGATAGTTTCTTAACGCGTCACCTACCAAGTAACCCGATGTGGCAATTGCGTCATGATACCCTTGGGGTAAGAGATTTTGTTCAGGGACCTAAGCGGGTAAAAATGCATTGTGAAAAGATGTATGATAATAGTTTTTATCCCTACGAGGAGGTGTTACACCAATATGAGCAGCTAGAGTATCTAGAAAAATTGATTTTCCTGGCTGAGGACGCGATTGCGTATTTCCCCAACAACTCGCGAACAAAAGCTTTGCGCTATTTCAGATTTCTTCAAATATTAAACGATGAGGAATATCGAAAATTCATAAAAGAAAACATTCCAGAAAGAGAAAGTAGGGGGATGTTCACCCGTATGAAAGAGGTGATGGACACCACTATGAATTACATAGAAATTACCCGTAAAAACGAGTATGTAAGAGAAAGAGAGTGGGATTCATTCTACAAACAGTCGTACAAACTAACTAGCAAGCGTGATAAGCAATACATTGCTAGCTATGAAAGCGAAAAAGAATTGCACGATAAATCTGAAGATCTGCTTGAAAAAGAACAAGAGCGCCTAGAAAAAGAGCAGAGTAAAATCGCATACGAGAAAATCAAGTTTAAGAAGAAGTATCCGTACGTGGTTCAGAATGTGGATACAGTAGTCGATAAATCTTTTAGAACACTTTCCCCGAATGCTGAGGCTTTAGCAACCCTGGGAGAGGAGTTTGAAATATTAGAAGCAGAATGGCTAGAAAACATTGATGCTCCAGCTCTTTTAGAAATTCAGTTTAGAAATCAATTCAATGTATTCCTTCTGGAAAAGCGGAAAGAAGCCTTAACCCAGAAATTTGTTGAATACAATAGGTTTATTGACACCCTGGATAGAAGGTTACAGAAAAATTTTGATGCTTTAGATAGGTTGTACAGTGAAGAGTTAAAGCAGGAGATGCTCCCTATAGAATTCTTCAAAATCTGCAAACAAATTACAGGTAAGTCCAAAGTGTTACTAGAGGAGTTGCGATTGAAACAAATCAACGGAGAAATAAAAGATATAGAGGTGGTTGAAGAGGTGGTAAACAATTTTGTTTATGCCTACTGGCGAAGATTAGAGGCTCTGAATCAAGACGGTTACTCATTCATAGATTGGAATGAAAATTACCTAAAGGAAGTGCAAAAGGATTGGAGAAAGTTAGCTGTTTTAACAAAGGTACAGCCCAAGCTAAACAAGGCGAAGTTGAAATTCCTTGAAGAAGAATTTGAGAATAGCCACAAAAGGGAAATTGATATGACCGAGATGGTTGAGGAAAAGACCGAAGATTGGAAAAAGGAAATTGACAAAATACTTTAAACAAAAAAGGCGGCCCATGGCCGCCTTTTTTATTACTTGATAATCACTCGGTGTCGGTCGCCGTTGGGCAGTCCAACAAAATAAATTCCTGTTTCTAAATCGCCCACATAAATCTTGTTAGTGCTTATTATTTCAGACTTAACAAGTTTCCCTGTTTGATCGAAAATCTGAGCTTCTCCCTTAAGGCGGTTTGAAATAAAGATTTCGTTGTCTGCTGGATTTGGGTACAGATAGAATTCGTTATTTACTGCCAACTCTTCAACACTGGTAAAAGATTGGCATTGCTCCTGATCTGTAGCTAACACATTGTTAGTGTTACAGGGTAGGATGTCATGTAAGAATTTTACCAAGTGCTTTTCTGTAGAATCTAATCTTCGTGCGGTTTCCGCTGCATCTCCCTCTACCAAGAAAGAAGGATGGGTGTCATCTTGGTATGTGTCTAGAACGGCATGAACTCCAATATTTAATAAACGAGGAGTGATTAGTCCGCTTCCGTATAATTCAATAGGAGCGTTGCCACCAATGGGTCTTCCGTAGTCGTAACGAACAATACCATCTTGGGTTGAGTGTACGGAGTACACAGGTACATCGTTAGGCTCTATCCAACTGGTGTCTGCAAATCCACCAGAAAAGCTAAATACTCCGTTAGATTTGGAACAGTAACCAGGATTTCCACTGTTACCTTCCAGTCCACCTACTTCTCCAAGCCACGTTTGCCATTGCATTGGAAGTTTATTTACGTCGTCTACAAAAGCTAGGTGCAATTGTAAGATTGCTCCAGCTGATGTTCCTCCAGTAAAAATCGTAGCGGGATTAATGCGGTAATTATTATCGGTATCAGCGTCTTTTCTGAAAAAACGCACCGCTGCTTTCCCATCTTGAACAGCTCTAAATACCGTTTTAACCAATCCTTGCTCTTGACCAAGGTCAGTGATTTTACCTAAGCGATAGTCGATGCTAGCAACCACATAACCTCGTAGAGCAAGCTTGTTGGCAAAATATACAAGTTCGTCACTCGTTCGAGTTCCCGTAATAAAGGAGCCTCCAAACGCTAAGAGAACAAGGGGTCTATTACTTGCTGTATCTCCTTTTGGTTGGTATATGTCCATAAAGAGATCTTGCATAACACCATCGGCATTCATGGCAGCTCCATACTGAACGGTGCTGACATCCACTGAGTCGAAAATGATGTTTTGATACTTGGTATCACAATTTTGACCAAATCCTACCAAGGAAATGGATAAAAGGAATAGGGTAAATAGTTTTTTCATTTGATTGAAGTGTAGATTAGTAATGCAATATGCTTTTGTTAAATTATCTTTACGACAATTTAAAATAATTCTCATGCGTAAAATTACCACCCTTTACCTTTTGTTTTTCCTGATTTCGGTTAGTATTCAGGCCCAATCCCTACGCTATTTCGATAAGCTGTTTACCAAGGTCGCTGTAGACTCCAATATATTCTACGGGGCTAACTACGATTATGATAATTTGGATAATCAGCATGGAACTAATCTAGATTCTTTACACATGGATATCTATTATCCTGAGGGAGATCAAGAAACAAAAAGACCATTAATAATTTGGGTTCACGGTGGATATTTCCTTAAAGGATCCAAGCTTGATGAGGATATTACTTATTTCTGTAATGAGTTTGCCGCTAGAGGATTTGTTACTGCTGCAATAAATTATCGCTTAGGATTCGAGATGCCTATTGATTCCATTAACGCGGTGCGAGCGGTTTACAGAGCCATTCAAGACGGTCGTGCAGCAGTTAGGTTTTTACGTTCTAAAGCCAATGATTACGGTATAGACAAGGAAAGAGTATATATGGGGGGAACCTCAGCTGGATCATTTGTAGCCTTAAATCTAGCTTACTTCAATTTACCCGAGGAGGTGCCAGATTATCTTGATACCAATGAAAGACTGAGCATCAACGAAAAGCGAGGCTTTGGTTTAGATGGATTAGAGGGGCTGACCAATACGATTGAGGAATCTTCAAAAATTCAGGGAATCATTAACATAAATGGTGCTACCAAAACGGTAAAGTGGATGGATGATGCTTATTCTTCTTCCGTACCGTTAATTTCATTGCATGGTACTGCCGATTCTACCGTACCATACGGAACGAGAGTTATAAACGTGGCTGATGTGCAAACCGAGTTGCCAAAAGATCCACCGGTTCCTCTAATTGGTGTTCAAGGAAGTTACGATATGGATTGGCATGCTGATACAATGGGGTATACTTCTAGATTGTACACATGGTATGGAGCTGGGCACTCCCCACATTTAGGATATAAGGAAAACGATACGGCTAAGGCCTATCTAGATACCATAATGTCTTTTACTGTTAAGCATATTTATCAAGATTTTCTAGGTGGAAGTACCGTACCAGGTCTTGAGGAAAACGAGAGACCATGTGACTATAACAATGGAGATTTCTACCCATGCAAGACCAGTTCTTTAGGGGAAGAGTATCAAAAATCAAGCATTGCCTTGTATCCCGTTCCAATGGGAGATGAAACCCAATTTAACTTGCCAGGTAATGTAAAGGTTGATGAAGTCTGGGCCATGGATATGCTTGGAAGAAAAATATCTCTGGATTTAATAACTGGAAATTCAATCGATACCGAAAAGCTTAAACCGGGTAATTATTTAATCCTCCTAAAAACGAGTTCTGGAGAACTCCACAGAATAAAAGCCATTAAATAAAAAAAGGGCCGCTTAGTTAATAGCGGCCCTTTTATTTTATACCGATCTTCCTCGGATAAGTCTTAATAATATGGCTACCAAGGCCATAACGAGTAGTATGTGAATTAATCCTCCGAGACTAAGGGCGAAAAATCCGACTAACCATCCTATGACCAATATGACAGACAATACATATAATAGCGAGTTCATATTGTTTGGATTTTAGTTATTACTTGGGTTCAAGTCTAAGCTCTACATCATCACCTTTGCTTAAAAGCCAAAGCTCTTCTTGCGTCAATCGTAGAATAATGTAGGTTTCATCTGCTTCGTCGTTTTCATAATCTAATTTCAGGTCCGATTTCCCATTCTGAAATTCCCATGTTCCATCGGTTTCAAAGATTATGGTTCCGGCGTTACCGCTATATCTAGCTTGTAAAGTTGCGCTGTTATCGTTGCGAAGCTCCAGCTCGTATTGCTCGTAAGAGCTTGTTACATCATTCCCGTCTTCATAGGCTTTTTCTACTTTCCAGTAGTTGGTTATCCTGTCTTTCTTGGGGATTAGACTAACAACCGGACCGTCTTCGTATTTGGAGCAACTCACCGCAAAAAGGGTAAATGCCAATAGATATATTAAGTTTTTATTGAGGGTTTTCATGACTTATGATTTTTGGTTTATTTGATCTTCTAGTTCTTCTACTCTTTGTTCAAGAGCTTCAATTTGCTCTTCAGTGGCATCTTCGATATCCTCGTAGATAACTTCCAATTCGCGTTTTACCTTGTCCCATTTTTCTTCGGCTAGCGACTTATCCTGATCCAGTTTGTCTTTTAAAAGCTCCACCTGATCTTCTAAGTCATCCTTTCTGTCTTCTAAGAAATCAGAAGTGTTTTCTACTGTTTCCTGGTATTGTTCTTTTACTTTTTCTTTGGGCGTTTGTTCCTGGCAAGACACCATAATTAAACAAAGGCCTAAACCTCCTAGGGCAACTATTTTATTTGTAAGTTTCATGGTATTGGATTTTTGCCATGTGGAGACCAAATGCTATGCCGTAAAATCGTAACTAACTGAAATACAGGGGTTAAAAATGAAATAGGGGCCTTTATTTATTTTCGATTTGAAAGAAATTTTCAATTTGAAAACGGAATAAGGGATAAAAAAGGAAAAAGTGGAAAGACTTGTTTTGAAAGTTAATGGGCAAAAAAAATCCACCCGATTTGGGTGGATTTTCTTGAGCGGGAGACGAGGTTCGAACTCGCGACATTTAGCTTGGAAGGCTAATGCTCTACCAACTGAGCTACTCCCGCAGACGGTGCAAATATAACAGTTTTCTTAACTGAGAAAACCCTTAAATGCTTTGTCCTGAATTTTTTTCTTTATCGTCTGTAGTTACCTGTAGAATAAAGGTCACAATTGCCGAAGCTACAAATAAGACTAACAGGGTTTTAAGAGATTTCCAAAGAACATCTTCTATGGTAATTACCTCCCAAATAGAAAGAATTGCAATTACGGTAAATATAAATACCATACCTGCTAACATGTAAGAAAGTGCTTTTTTCATAGTTCTAGTTGTTACTGGCGCTTGCCCCAATTTTATCTAAAAATGAGTTATATTCTTGCGACGAAATACTTGATCCGTTTTTAAAGTAGAAGGTACCAAAGCGCGCCACAATTCTTAATAATTCATCTCCAAATCCACCTTCCACGTATATAATTCTGAAGATGTCTTTACCTACATCCTTATATTTTTCTCTTGTAATCCCTTCGGGGTAATTATCTCCCAAGAGTTTTCTAAAGTCATTTTCATCACCGGTAGAGGTGGTTTTATACATAACCTTAGGTTCTGGATTAACCTCTTCTTTTGGCGCTTCCTTTTCTTTAGCAGCTAGTTCCTTGGCTGCTTCCGCTTTGATACTGTCTTTGTTCACCTCTCCAAACTTTGTAATGTCCTGGAAAGCCACAACTTTTGGTTCTTTGGATTTCTCTATCAGTATATTGGCCTTTGCAATTTGGTCCTTTGGGTACTGCTCGTTAGGGTAGATAGTCAAAGCCTTTTCATAATCTTTAATCGCATTCTCCCAATCGTCTGCTTGCATTTTCGAGTCGCCAGCTTTTACTGCTTCTTCATAAGCAAGTTTTATATCCTCTAGGGCCTTTTTAGCTTTCGCAATCTGGTCTTTAGGATATTGTTCACCTGGAATCAGGGTTAAAGCATCTTGGTAATTCGCTATAGCCTGTTGGTATTTCTCCTTTTTCATATTAGCATCACCCTCAGAAATAAATCCTTGGTACTGCTTTCTAAGTTCTTGCTGCTTTTCAAACACCACTTTAGCTTTTTGAGCTGCGGCAATTTGGTCCTTTGGATATTTTTCTCCAGGCTTCAACGTAAGGGCCTTTTGGTAATTCGAAATAGCCTCATCAAATCTGTTGCTGTCCAATTTAACATCACCCTTCTGAAGAAGCGTAGCGTACTGTTGTTCAAGCTCTTTAGCGGCAAGCTTAGCCTCTATTTCTTTTTGAGCAGCAGCAATTTGATCCTTTGGGTACTGCTCATCTGGTTTTATTTGCAACGCCTTTTGATAATCTGCAACGGCTTCCTCAAAGCTGCCGTTATCAAACTTTTGATCAGCAGCAACTATAAGCTGGTTGTATTTTTCGGTTCTTTCCTTAGCTCTCGCAATTGCGTCTAAGGCTTCGTTGGCTTTTTCAATTTGTTGCTTAGGATATTGTTCCTGAGGCTTAAGCTGCATTGCAGCTTCGTATTTAGAAATTGCTTCGCTGTATTTTTTGTCATCAAAAAATCCGTCTGCTTCCGAAATTAAGCCTTGGTACTCCTGCTCTAATTCCTGACGTTTTGCAAGTTCATCAAGAGCGGCCTCTGCCTTTTTAATTTGATCTTTTGGATACTGTTCGTTGGGTTTAATCCCTAAGGCATTGTTATACGTGTTAATGGCTTCATTATAACGCTTGCCTTTAAACTCAGTATCTGCCTGTGCAATTAACTTTTGATAATTAGCCTCGAGTTCTTGTGCTTTTTGAGCCTCGGCTTTTAGCTTGTTGGCCTCTGCAATTTTATCTTTTGGGTAGGTTTCATTGGGCTTAATACCAAGCGCTTCCTGGAATTTTGCAATGGCGTTATCATAAGCCTTATTGCCCATCGCCTCATCTCCCTCTGCAACCAATTTGTTGTATAAAGCCTCTTGTTCCTTTTGCTTTTCAAGAGCATCTAGGGCCGCCTGCGCTTTTCCTATTTGGTCTTTAGGATATTGCTCATTTGGATTAAGCTGAAGAGCTTCTTGATACTTAGCAATTGCGGCATTGTATTCTTTAGCCGTAAAAGCTTGATCTGCCGCTGCAATTATTTCTTGGTACTGGTTAAGCAGCGCCTGTTTTTCTTGTGCTTCCTTAATTTTTCCATTTGCAAGAGCTATTTGGTCTTTTGGATATTGCTCATCGGGTTTAATGCCCAGCGCTTTGTTATAATTTGCAATAGCCTCTTGATATTTTTCATCTCCAAAGCTTTTATCTGCCGCTGCCAACGCGTTTTGGTAAGCGTCATCAAGCTTTTCTTGTTGTTTGATGGCTTCTAACTCAGCCTTGGCCTTAGTGATTTGATCTTTAGGATACTGCTCATTAGGTTTTATACCCAAAGCCTTTTCGTAGCTTGCTATAGCTTGTTCGAACTTAGCCTGATTAAACTCTACATCCGCTTGGGTAATCAACTTCTGATAGTTTTCGTCTTTAGCTTTTGCATCAGCCAAGGCTTTCTCCGCTTTTGCGATCTGCTCTGAAGGATATTGTTCGTTGCCTTTTATCGCTAGGGCCGCACTATAATCGGTAATTGCAGCTTGATAATTCTGCTCGCCAAATTTTTGATCGGCACTTGCAATCAACGCATTGTATTTTTCTTCAGCAGCCTGCTGAGCTTCTTTTTGTGCAATTGCTTCTTTTGCTGCGGCAATTTGATCCTTTGGATATTGTTCGTTTGGCTTAACTTTTAAGGCTTCGGTGTACGAAGCAATTGCTTCGTTGTATTTCTCTGCTTTAATGTTTGCGTCACCGTCAACAATTAGGTCGTTGTATTTTTTATTAAGCTCTTCCTGAGCTTTTCTGTCTGCTATAGCTTTTTTCGCTGCAGCAATTTGCTCTTTAGGATACTGCTCCTCCGGTTTTAATTCGGATGCAGAAGTGAATTGTGCAATAGCCTCTTCGAATTGTTCGCTTCCAAAGGCTTTATCCCCGGCTTGAACAAATTTGTCGTATTTCTCATTGAGTTTAGCTTGGTCCTCTAGTTGCTGGAGAGCAGCTCTAGCTTTTTCAATTTGATCTTTTGGGTACGCTTCCTGAGATTTTAATTTCAATGCTTCGGTGTACAATCCTATGGCATCTTCGTATTTCTTGTTGTTAAAAGAATTATCAGCAGAGGCAATAAGGTTATCGTATTGCTCTTGAATTTTTCGCTGTTCTTCAAGTTTGCTTAAGGCAGCTTGGGCAGCATTAATTTGGTTAGCTGGATAAGATTCCTGGGGCTTAAGTTTTAGAGCTCCCTCGTATTTAGCAATGGCTTCTGTAAATTTTTCACCTTGGAATAACTGATCTCCCTCCGCGACTAACTTTTTATAGTTTTCCTCAAGTTCCTTTTGTTTTTTAAGGTCTTCTAGCTTTCTGTTTAAACTATTTATCTGTTGTTGAGGGTATGCCTCTTGTGGCTTTAACGCAAGAGCACTTTCATATTTATTCTTTGCTTCTTGCCATTTTTCTTGTGCTACTAAGTCGTCGGCTTCAGAAATGAGCTTTTTATAATTCTGCTCGAGTTCTGCCTGTTTTTGCTGCTCTTCTAAAGCCGCCTTTGCCTTGGCTAGTTTTTGTTCTACAATTTGTCCTCCAGTAATAAAGCTGGAGTTTTGATTGTATAAATCAAGCGCATCGCTGTATTTAAAAACAGCATTCATGTATGCAGCATTTGCATATTCTTGATCACCCTGAATAACCAGTTGGTCAAATTGTTCAAGTATTTTTCTTTGTCTTTCCGCTTCCTCTTGCTCTCTTCTTAAGCGCTCCTCTTCCTCTTTATAGCGTTTTTCTAATTCGCGTTTAAGTCTCGCAATTTCGGCTTGAATACTACGTGTGTATTCAAAATCAAAGCCGAGCTCACCCGCAGCAGGAACAAAACTTGCTTTACCAATCGGTTTTTTAAGAATGTCAAAGTTTATTCCGTCGATTTCTTCAAAAAGCGACATGTCAAGGTCAAAGCCAAAACCTCCCACTTTATTTTCGTCAGGAACATTCTTGGTATTGATATTGATGAATTTTGCTACATATCCATCTTTTACAAAGCGGATATCGTAATCGTGATCGAAATCAAGATCTAACTCAAATTTTCCATTTAGGGTGGTAACGTAGGTGGTTTTGGTATTACCATCCTCTACCAAAATAACCTTTACATCAGTTAATTTTTTGCTACTACGCTCATCTTTAACCGTTCCGTACACATAAATTCTGTCGGACTGGGCGTAGGTTGCAAATGAGTATAATGTGAAAATTAATAATGTAAGTGCTCTTAAAAAACTAGCTCGCTGCTTCATTCCTTCTTCTTAATCAAGGCAAATATCTTAATATTGATAACAATAGTTTATACAAAACGAAGTAAGCTGATAAAAATTGGATATCTCACTTCAAAAATCTAACAACTTCAGTTACTGGGAGCATCAAATATTAGGCCAACCCTTCGATTTTATCATTATTGGTGGTGGCTTTTGTGGCCTCTACACAGCACTGTTTATAAAGGAAAAGCGTCCAAAAGCAAAGGTTTTAATTCTGGAGAAAAATTTAGTTGGAAACACTGCAAGTACAAAAAATGCAGGGTTTTCCTGTTTTGGTTCAGCTGGAGAATTGCTCGATGATATTCATCAAATTGGATGGGAAAAGACCGCCGATCTCCTTCAAATGAGAATTGGTGGATTAGAAATTCTTCAATCGGTTATACCGCATTCCGTTATGGATTATTCTAGATGTGGGGCTTTTGAGGTGTTTTCTAAGGATGAAGAAGAGCAAAGCCGATTTCAAAGGGTACAAGAAAATCTCGACAACATCAATACGGACTTTAAATCCATCCTACCGAATTCGTACACGGTAAAAGATCTTCCGGATAAATTGAAGTTTAAAGGAAAGGGAATATTTCAGGCTGGAGAAGGTGCGTTAAATCCCTTTAAATTAATCAGATACCTAGAGCAAAAAGTAAGAACTTTAGGAGTTGAATTTATTAAGGGAGTAGAAGTGTATCAGGTGGACAATACCGCTGAGAATGAGGTGAATGTGCACACCAATAAACTGGATTTAAAATGTCAGGTGGCAATTTGCACCACGAATTTAAACTCCCTAAAGCTTCCTGAGGTTGACTGTCAACCAGCAAGAGCTCAAGTAATCATAAGTAAACCTCTTCCCCGGTCAGTGCCCAAAGAGGTTTTCCACGCCATGAATGGGTACACTTATTTTCGTTTTGTTGACGGAAGGTTGTTATTGGGGGGGATGCGTCACATGGACATGGAAAATGAGTTTACGGGAAGCAATAACAATACGGCCCCAATAATTGACCAACTAAAAAGTTTTGGAAAGGAATTAATGGGCTTTCCCATCCCATGGGACTTCTCATGGACAGGTACCATGAGCGTGGGGCCAGATCGCTTTCCCAATATAGGTTCGCGAAAAAATATATTGTATGGATTAAAAATGGGAGGGATGGGAGTAGCAGTTTCTCCGTATATAGCTAAAAAGCTTGTTGAACATGTATAAATATGTGGGGGTAGTTATTTTGGTAGGAATTTCCTTTTTCGCTTGCAAAAAGGAGAAAACGAATGCAGATCCAATAAATACTAGTGCTATAAGCTGCGCAGATGTAGACAGTACTTTTGCCAGTGGAGTTAGACCTATAATTGCCAAGTCTTGTGCTATAGCGGGATGTCATAAATCGCCTGGAAGGGGAGGGGTAATTTTAGAAAGCTATGAGCAAATAAGTACTGAGTCTCAGAAGTCGAGATTTCTAATTGCCATAAAAAGAAGTGGAGAAAATGGGGTGTCTCCAATGCCGCCTTCAAATCCACTAACTGCCGAAGAAGTAAAATCGATTTCTTGCTGGATAGATGCAGGAAGTCTTGATAATTAGAAACAAAAAAGGCGGGATAAACCCGCCTTTTAATCTTATATAAAGTAGAATTACTTTACAATTTCCAGAAGCTCAACTTCGAAAATTAAAGCTTCGTTTGGTCCAATAATTCCTTGAGTTCCTCTCGGACCGTAAGCTAAATCTGATGGAATGTATAGTTTCCACTTAGACCCAACAGGCATAAGCTGTAACGCTTCTGTCCAACCTGGAATTACTCTGTTTACTGGGAAACTAGCTGGCTCATTACGCTCTACGCTTGAGTCGAATACAGTTCCATCGATTAGTGTTCCGTGGTAATGAGTTTTAACCTTGTCGGTTGGGCCTGGTTTTGGTCCGTTACCCATTTTTAGTACCTCGTACTGTAATCCACTTTCTAGAACTACAACATCTTCTCTTTCAGCATTCTTTGCAAGGAATTCCTCCCCTTTAGATTTAGCAGCGTCCGCTTTTTTCGATTGCAGTTTAGTAAGGTAAGATCTTACAATTTCTTGAGACTCTTCAACAGTGAATTCTAACTCACCCTCGTTCATCACATCCTTAATTCCTTGAACCATAAGGTCTACTGAAAGGCTGTCGAATTCTGAGTTTTTCACATTGTTTCCAATGTCCATCCCTAGGCTGTAGCTAAACTTGTCAGCATCTCCTTTAATTTCCATTCTTTCGTTTTGGTTGTTTTGATTACACCCTACCATGGTTGCAACTGCGGCAACAGCAACAAGGCTATTCTTTAACTTTTTTGTCATTTGATTGGAATACTTTTGCCGGCAAAGATAGAATTTAAACCAAGGGGCAGAAACCTATTATGTATTCAACAGAAGTTTTTGGCAAATGCATTTACGATTACCATTCGGGGAATAAAAAGGCCCATGTAAAGGTGCATGCGCCTGATTTTGATGACGATGAAATTCCTGGAGAATACTTGCTCCGAAATTTTCCGCAAATGCCCGATTGGGAGCAGTTGGCTTTGGAAAAATGTAGAGGAAGTGTTTTGGATATAGGTGCTTGTGCTGGTGGGCATAGCGCCTGGTTGCAAAGCAAGGGTCTAGAGGTAACAGCTCTTGAAATTGATCCGCTTGCATGTAGATTCCTCAACGAAGAACGGAATATTTCAAAAGTGGTTAATGAGTCTATCTACGATTTTCAATCGAAAAAAAAGTTCGACACCATTTTGTTACTGATGAATGGACTGGGTATTGCCGGTACCACCCGAAATTTGTCTCAATTTATTTTTGCCTGCCTAAGTAATTTAAATCCGGGTGGACAAATAATTTTTGAATCGGCAGATGTAGGCTATCTTTTTCCCGACGAGGAGTTATCCCTCGATCCTTATTATGGTGAAATGGAATACCAGGTTTCCTTTGAAAAAGATATATCTGAGCCCTTTCCATGGCTGTACTTGGATTCGAAGAATATGAAGTTGTTCTGCGACAAACATTTGCTTGCCTTTGATGTTCTATATCAAGGAGAGAACAATAATTACCTAGGGGTAATTTCCAATTCAGAGAGATAGGGATGGATTACAAAAAGAAGTTTGAGGAAGGAATAAGCTACGAGCGATACATGCAGGAAATGTTGCGCTTTAAAACCGAAGGGAAATCTTCCTCCTTTAATCAAAAGGTTGGGTACGCTGAATATACTTCGCTTAGTTACCACCGAATGAAGCGCCTAAACAAAACCTTGAAGCTCTCAGAATCTCTGGGTGAAAAATTGGATGAATTGAAGACCCCAATTCATATGTTGGCTATCACAGAATCCTGGTGTGGGGATGCTGCCCAAAATCTACCGTTATTCGATTTGTTGAGTTCGTACAGCGATCAATTAAATCTGAAACTAGTATACAGGGAGGAAAATTTAGATCTAATGGATGAACATCTCACCGACGGCGGACGGAGTATTCCAGTAGTTATTTTCCTTGATGATAATTTTCAACGCGTTGCACAATGGGGGCCTAGACCCAGACCCATTCAAGAGTTTGTAAAGGACTATAAGAGCCGGCCAGAGCCCAAAGAAGCCTACGAGGAATTTCAAAAAAAAACTCAGCAACTTTACAACCATGATGGAGGTAAAACGCTGAGTTTAGAAATAGAAAATATTATAGATCAACTCCTAAGCAGGAACTGCACCGTATAGTTTAGCTTTCTCTTCTTTCACTGCTGGGTGCCTTAGGTAGTCATCATAGGTAAGTTCCCTATCGATGAATCCAGCCGGTGCCAACTCGATTATTCTATTCGCAATGGTGTTTACGAACTCGTGGTCATGAGAGCTAAACAATAAGGTTTCTTTAAATTCGATTAAAGAGTTGTTTAACGCGGTAATAGACTCAAGATCTAAGTGGTTTGTGGGCTCCTCAAGGATCATCACATTCGCACCTTCCAACATCGTCTTGCTTAGCATACAGCGTACCTTTTCCCCTCCAGAAAGTACGTTACACTCTTTTAGTGTCTCTTCTCCAGAAAAAAGCATTTTCCCAAGAAATCCTCTAATAAAGGTTTCGTCTTTTTCCTCAGAGTATTGCCTTAACCAGTCAATAAGGTTGTAATTGTTATTGAAATACTCGTGGTTATTGTTTGGCATGTAACTATGGGTAGTAGTAACTCCCCAATCTACCGTACCAGCAACTGGTTTTTCTAAACCAGAAATAACCTTAAATAAGGAGGTGATTGCAATGGGGTCGTTAGCTAAGAAAGCCACTTTATCTCCTCTTCTCAGCTTAAAGGAAACGTCTTTATATAGGTAAAGACCTTCTTCATTCTTTTGGGTAAGACCTTTTACTTCCAGAATTTGATCTCCAGCCTCGCGTTGAGGTTCCCAAATAATAGCAGGATATTTTCTATTAGAAGGTTGTATTTCTTCAATATCCAGTTTTTCAAGCATTTTCTTTCTACTGGTTGCTTGTTTAGATTTTGCCGCGTTGGCGCTAAATCGAGCAATAAATTCCAGTAATTCTTTTTTCTTTTCCTCGGCCTTTCTGTTTTGCTGTGCTTTTTGGCGTGTGGCAAGCTGGCTTGCTTGATACCAGAAAGAGTAGTTACCAGTAAAAAGCTGAATTTTCTTAAAGTCGATATCAACGATATGGGTACAAACCATATCTAAGAAGTGACGGTCGTGAGAAACCACGATAACCGTGTTATTGAAATCGGCTAAAAAGTTTTCAAGCCACATGATGGAGTTAGCATCAAGGTCGTTGGTAGGTTCATCCAATAACAGTACATCTGGATTTCCAAATAGGGCTTGAGCAAGAAGTACACGAACTTTTTCTTTTCCAGATAAATCACTCATTTGAGTGTGGTGAAGCGAATCGTTAATTCCCAATCCACTTAAAAGATCGGCAGCATCTGCTTCGGCTGTCCAACCGTCCATTTCCGCAAACTCTGCTTCCAATTCACTGGCTTTTACACCATCTGCTTCGCTAAAATCTTCTTTTGCGTAAATGGCGTCTTTGGCTTGCATAATATCCCAAAGCTTGTCGTGGCCTTTTAGTACGGTATTTAAAACAGTAAAATCATCAAACTCGTTGTGATTCTGCTTTAAAACCGCCATTCTAGATCCATTCGCAAGGTTTACCTTACCTGTGGTTGGATCTTGTTCTCCACTCAGTATTCTTAAGAAGGTACTTTTTCCAGCTCCATTAGCACCGATAACTCCGTAACAGTTACCAGGTGTGAATTTTAAGTTTACGTCGTCAAAAAGAACGCGTTTGTTAAATTGTAGGGAAAGGTTCTCTACATTAATCATCCTGCCTAAATTTTTTGCAAAGGTACTGATAATTAAAGGTTTTGCCCGATATACTCGATATTAACTTTTTTTACCTTCGCGCTATAAAAGGAGGATACCTCATGAAAAGCTTTACACTACACGTTTTGGTGGATACCAAAGAGAAAACCGATGTTTTTAGAGACATAAAAATATCGGCAGATGCAAAATTGGAGACTTTGCACAAGGCTATTTTAAAAGCATTCGATTTTAAGGGGCAAGAAATGGCGGCATTTTACAGTTGCGACAAAGACTGGGAACGACTGCAAGAATTCCCTCAAATGGCAATGGATAAAGGGCAGGAGAAGTATGAGATGGGTACTGCTACCATTGCCGATTTGGTGAAGAAAAAAGGGAGTAAGGCATTATATGTCTACGACTTTCTGAAAATGTGGTGCTTTTTAATAGAGGTAATCAACGTTAGTGAAGAGGCCACCAAAACTCCTAAGGTGTTATTAACAGTAGGAAAAGCGCCTAAAGAATCGGAGAAAAAAGTGTCCGAGGAACCGTCTTTTGAGGGAGAAGGTGGGATAGAAGATTTTAATGATAATTGGGACGATGACGATGAATACGATGACGATAGTTATCAGTCCTACGACGAAGATTATAATTATTAATGGACGTATCCTGTCCAAACATTTTGTTTGTTATGGGGCCAACGGCTATCGGAAAATCAGCGGTAGCTGCCAAATTGGCCCAATTTTTTAATACCCACGTTATTTCAGCAGATTCTCGCCAGTTTTATAGAGAATTACCCATAGGTACAGCACATCCAAGTGCTACCGAGTTAGAACTGGCGCCCCATCATTTTATTGGCAATTTAGAGTTAACAGAAACCTGGTCGGCATCGAAATTCGCCAACGAAAGCTTAGCGCTTTTAAAAAATCCAACTTTTAATCCTCTTGCCATATTTTGTGGTGGATCGGGATTTTATCTTAGAGCTTTAGAATACGAGTTAGACGATATTCCAGAAGCCCCTGAAGAGGTGCGAGCAAAACTAAACTTGGAAATTAAAGAGCACGGATTATCCCCCCTTCAGGGTGAGTTAAGGGAAAAAGATCCCGGCTATTACTCAAAGGTTGATATTCACAATCCACAGAGAGTAATAAGGGCACTAGAGGTGATCCGATTTACTGGGAAAAGGTACAGTGACTTTTTGAGTGGCACACCTAAAAAAAGACCATTTAACTGTATAAAAGTGGGGCTAGAAATGGATAGAGCAGCACTGTATGATCGAATCAATAAGAGGGTAGATCTGATGATGGCGGCTGGATTGGAAGAAGAAGCCAAAAGGGTTTATCCTCAAAAACATCTGAACAGTCTTAACACAGTAGGCTATAAAGAGCTGTTCCAATACTTTGATGGAAACTGCAGCAAGGAAGAGGCTATTGATGAGATTAAAAAGAATACCAGGCGTTTTGCTAAACGCCAAATGACCTGGTTAAGGCGAGAAGAGCAGGTTGAATTTTTCCATCCCTCAGATTTCTATAAAATCTGTGAATATGTGCAGTCTAAAATCAAATTACCCTGATTTAGGTATATGTTACCCAAATGTTAAGAGGTACTTTTGAAGCCCAAAACAAACTCGGGCTATGAAGAATATTTTTCCCCTAATTATTGTTGCAATTTCATTTTTATTTGGGGCTTGTACTCAGCAAGAAGAAAAGGTAGTAAACCTATATACACATCGCCATTACGATGTGGATAAAATGATCTTCGAAAAATTCCAAAAGGAAACGGGAATAAAAGTTAACGTAGTTAGCGCCTCTGCTGACGAATTAATTACCAAGATTAAGCAAGAAGGTGAGCTATCTCCAGCCGATTTATTAATTACTGTGGATGCAGGAAAAATCGAAAGAGCAAAGCAGGATGGATTACTTCAATCAGCTAACTCCGACGTGCTAAATCAACAAATTCTTGCACCCTATAGAGATTCGGAAAACTATTGGTTCGGAATTTCATCCAGAGCAAGAATAATTGCGGTTAGCAAATCCTATGAAAATCCAGAAAGCCTAACCTATGGCGATTTAGCTTCGGATGCATGGCAGGGTAAGGTTTTAATGCGCTCTTCAGATAATATTTACAACCAAAGCTTGGTAGCTGCAATTATTGGAAATGTTGGTGAAGATTCTGCTATGAAATGGGTTGCTGCAGTGCACGGTAACTTGGCGAGAGACCCAAAGGGTAATGATAGAGACCAGGTACGTGCCATCGCTGCTGGTGAAGGTGAAATTACAGTAGTAAACTCTTACTACATTGGGAAAATGGCCAATTCTGATCAGGAAAATGATAGAAACGCTATTGAAAAAGTGAATTTTGTATTTCCTTCAGATGCGAACTTAAACACGCATGTAAATATTAGCGCAGCTGGATTGTTAAAGCATGCTCCAAACAAGGAAAATGCGGTAAAGCTTTTGGAATTTATTACACGAGCAGATAACCAAGAGTTAATTTATACCGAAAATCAGGAATATCCTGTTAATACATTAAAACCAGCAGAGCAATTCTTTACTCCAGTTGGGGAGTTCGAGATAGACGATTTGCCATTATCGGAATTGGGAGCGCACCAAAATAAGGCTGTATCCTTTTTTGAGAAGGCGGGTTGGATGTAAATTCCCACCTTTGCTGAGAAGGCACTTTATATTATGCTCGGAAATCCCACTTTTCGAATTAAAAAACTTATAGCAATTATAGCCGGCGGAATTCTAGTTATTCCGTTGGCTTTTTTGGTTTATAGGGGGATTTTGGGTTGGTCTTTTTTAGGCGAAATAAATTCATCCATTTACCTTGCCACCACCAAACTTGTGGTGCTTACGCTATTTTTAGCATGCCTGTTGGCAGTGGTAAATGGGGTTTTTCTATTCTATTTTCAGGGAAAGCACAAGCAGTTGCTATTCCTCCTTTTGTTATTGCCATTGGCATTTCCAACCTACATAATGGCTTTTAATTATGCGGTAATCTGGGAGTTTTTGTCCTATTTATTTGGAGTTTCCAGAAGTGGGATTAAATCCATTTATGGTTTGTCTTTAGTCTGCAGCCTATGCTTGTATCCGTATATTTTATTGCCCTTTCATATGTTTTTGCAAAAAAGGGGCAAGGCTTGGTTTGCCCAGGCGGAGGTGATGGGAGTTAGCCAAGGTAAATTATGGATATCGGTGGTTTTACCTTGCAGCGCTGGAGCAATTTTATTGGGGGCTTCATTGGTCGGGTATGAACTGTTAAATGACTACGGCGCGGCAAAATATTATGGAGTTAATACGCTAACTACCCAAATCTTCAAATCCTGGTTTGGAAGGAATCAATTAAATGAAGCTATGGGCATAGCTTTATTATTGTTGGTGATAATTTTAGCACTTAGGTATGTGGTTTCGGTATTTAAAACCGAAGAAGGAAAAACAAGTAAAACTCAAGTTTTATATACTCCGAAACTTCGGGTTGCTGTATCCATCTTTTTAAGCTTCTTTTTTTGGTTTACCCTACTTGCGGCACTGTTGCTGCCAGTCTTTGCTATGGGCTATGGATTATACTTTGACTGGAATTTGCAGGATTGGTCTATATTGTTCTCAGCTGGATTAAACAGTGTAGTGGTAGCTCTATTAAACGCTTTGTTTACGGTACTCATTGTAGCGATAATAGCGGAAATGGAGGTTTTTTCGAGTTCGAAATATCTTAAAGCCAACCATAAAATTTTAGCATCGGGTTATGCTATTCCCGGGGCGGTTATTGCAGTTGCGGTTATTGGGTTTGGGACTGGTGTTTTTAAGCTTATTGCTGAGGTAGATTTTGAATTGGCGAAGTGGTTAAATCAAAGCTTGATTTTGCTCTTATTGGCTTTGGTTTTTAAGCTTTATGCCGTAGCTGTCCCAAGTGTTCAGGTGGGGTGGGAGACCTTTGGGAAAAGCCAGGTTGCAGCGATAAAAGTGTTTCAACGATTTAGTTCTATTAATCTTTTTGGGCGAGTTGTTCAACCTCAAATGCTGAAGTTTTATGCAGGTGCCGCGCTTTTTGTTTTTATCGACACTCTTAAGGAACTTCCAATTACCTTATTGCTACGCCCATTTAACTTTGAAACCCTGGCTGTAAAAGCATATAATTTGGTGGAAGATGAGTTCCTGTACAGAGCAGCTCCATATTCCTTAATTATTTGTTTGTTTTGTGCTCTAGGTATTTACTTGTTTAACCGAATAAATAGAACCCTTGATTAAGGTTAAAGATTTATCATTTAGCTATAAAAAAACGGATTCCGTTTTAAAAGAGATATCCTTCGAGATAGCATCAGGGGAGTTATTGGCAATTTTAGGGTCTAGTGGGTCCGGTAAAACTACCCTGTTAAATCTTCTTGCTGGTTTAATCCACCCTCAGCAAGGAGTCATATTAAATTCAAGTAATACAAAACCAAGCGCGGCCTTGGTATTTCAAGATTATGCCCTTTTTCCCAACCTTTCAGTGTTGGATAATTTAAAACTTATTTCTTCCGATAAAGAACAAATTCAAGGCTGGATAGAGCGACTTCAATTAGCCAATTTTATTGGTCAAAAGCCTAGTACGCTTTCGGGGGGACAGCAACAAAGGGTGGCAGTGGCTAGGGCTATGCTTTGCAATCCAGAGCTGCTTCTTCTTGATGAGCCTTTTTCAAATTTGGACACCGCTCATAAAACGGAACTGAGGTTGAATTTAAAAACGCTTCTAAAGGATAAAAAGCAGTCTACTATTTTGGTTACCCACGACCTGGAAGATGCCTTTGCACTAGCGGATCGACTTATTGTTATTGATAGCGGAAGAATAGTTCAAGATGATACCCCAGAAAAGCTTTACCATAATCCTAGTTCAGAAAAGGTTATGGCCTTAACAGGTGGTTATACTTCGCTTATTACTGAAAATGGTGAAAAAATATTTGCTCGACCCGAACACATAAAGTTGGATATGGAGCAAAATAAATGCGAAGTTGAGATTTTGGAAAACCAATTTTCAGGCTCACAATTCAAGGTGATTTATGCTATAAATGGAACAAGCGGTTATTTTTATTCCCCTGAAAGAATTATAAACCCCTCAATCACCATTGGAATAGCCAATAACCATGTCATCCGATTCTAACCGAACCAATCGAATAAAGCTTCTTGAGCAATGGACAAAGGAAAATCCAGACGATCCATTTGCGTTTTACGCATTAGCACTAGAGCTAAAAGCGATTGGTGAAATTGTACAGGCGCAAGACCGCTTAAATGAAATATGTGCCGAATTTCCAGATTACCTTCCTGCTTTTCAGATGTTAGGTCATATATTTCTAGAGCAGGAAAAAATTGAAGCTGCCAAGAAATTTTTCCAGCAAGCTAAAGATTTGGCTTACAAGCAAAGCAACCATAAAGCAATCAGAGAAATCAGTGATTTTTTAATGCAAATTCAATTACACTATTATGAATAAATACCTAGGAATTGCACTCGCCCTCGGACTTTCCGTTGGGCAGGTCAATGCGCAATGGTTTCCAACTCGTGTGAAACCCAATCAGGCCGCCAAAGAATCGGTGGCAAAGAAAGCTCCCTCATCAAATAAGGAAATCGGTAAGATTACCAAAAACTGTAAGGAAATTCCAGGTTTATTTGGCATGTTACAAGACACCACCAACGGTTCGGTGTATATGTGGATAGATGAAGATAAAATTGGTAAGGAATTTATCCACTTTTCTCAAATTGCCGATGGAGTCCTACCAGCTGGCTTTTTCAGGGGATCGTATCGCGGAAGTAGGGTGGTAAAAATCGAGAAGTATTTCAATCAAATAGATGTAAGACTGGTTAACACTTCATTCTATTTTGACGAGAACAATGAACTCGCTAAAGCGGCCGATGCTAACATCAATAATCCAATTCTGTTCTCAGAAAAAATTGTTGGTACGGAAAACGGAAAGCACCTGATAAAAGCCGATAAGTTATTTGTTTCAGAAAGCTTGTCTCAGGTAAAGCCAACGCCCAACCCAAAAAGACCTGGTTTTTCGTTAGGGTCTTTTAATAAAAGCCTTTCTAGAGTAGATAGAATTAGAAACTATCCAGAAAACACCGATGTAAAGGTTACTCTGGTTTATTCTAACCCATACCCTAAAAGTGGTGGAGATAGATCGGTTTCCGACCCTAGATCGGTAAATGTGGAAATTTATCATTCACTTATCGCGATGCCACAAAACGACTTCAGACCAAGAAGAGACGATCCGCGCATCGGGTATTTTACTACACAAAGGAATGACATGACCTCCCTTTCTCATACTCCATACAAGGATATGATTCACCGATGGTATTTGGAGAAAAAGAATCCAGAGGCTGAAATTTCAGAGCCCGTACAACCTATCGTTTGGTGGATAGAAAATACTACACCAGAAGAGTTTAGAGAAACCATTAGAAAAGGAGTGTTGAGATGGAATGCTGCTTTTGAAAAGGCCGGATTTAAAAATGCCGTTCAAGTGCGGATTCAACCCGATACCGCAACTTGGGATGCAGGAGATATTCGCTATAATGTTCTTCGTTGGACATCTTCACCAACTCCTCCTTTCGGGGGATACGGGCCAAGCTTTGTTAACCCCAGAACGGGGCAAATATTGGGAGCCGATATCATGCTGGAATGGGCTTCAATTTCCAATAGATTAAAAAGAGAAGAGGTGTTCTCATCTGCAGCCCTAAATATTTTTGGAGATGAAATTTTGGAGGCCGATAAATGCTTTAGTGCAGACATGCTGGGACAACAAATGGTCTTTGCCAATACAACCTTCGACGCTATGGAACTTTCAGAAGTGGCAAGAAAAGATTTTGTCAAGCAAATTCTTTACCGTTTGGTTCTTCACGAAGTAGGACATACCCTTGGATTAAACCACAATATGAAAGCGAGCTCATGGCTAACTTATGAGGAAATTAAAGATCCAGAAAAGGTTAGAAAGCAAGGGTTGTGTAACTCGGTAATGGAATATCCTGCTATCAATTTCCCCCTCAATAAAGAGGATCATACCATGTTTTATGATGACAACATTGGGCCTTATGATTTTTGGGTAATTAGATATGGATATTCTCCTGGATCTGAGTACAGCGAAGAAGAGGAGCTACGATTACAAGAGATTTTGGCTGAATCTACAAAGCCAGAACATATGTTTGGTAACGACGCCGATGATATGCGTTCTCCAGGAAAAGGTATTGATCCTCGAGTTAATATATATGACTTGAGTTCAGACCCTGTTGCTTATGCGGTAGACAGAATTAAGTTGGTGAAGAAAACCATGCCTAAGATTTTGGAAACCATTCCCCAAGAAGGAGAATCTTATCATAGACTTAGAAGTGCATATTTAGCCTTAACTGGAGAGATGGGAACTTCCTTAGGGGTTATTTCACGTCAAATTGGCGGGGTATACATCAACCGTTCGTTGGTTGGTCAGGAAGAAGATGCAGTTCCGTACACCGCCGTTCCTTATGCTAAGCAAAAAGAGGCAATGAACGCTATTAAAAGGTATGCCTTAGCACCAGATGCCTTTATGGAGTCTGAAGAATTGTTTAGGCATTTACAACCTCAGCGTCGTGGTTTTAACTTTTTTGGTTCTACAGAGGATCCTAAGCTTCACGATCGCTGGTTAAATATTCAAAAACAGTCGGTTGCACACATCATGCATCCAACGGTAACTAAACGATTAACGGATGCTTCACTTTATGGAAATAAATATTCTGTTGCGGAGTGTTTTGGTGATCTTACCGATGGAATTTTTTCGGCTGATCGATACAAATCGGTGAATACCAACCGTCAAAATCTTCAGGTTTTCTACGTTGAAAGTTTAGCTGGAATCATTGGAGAGAAATCTCGCTATGACAATATCACCAAAGCAGCTGCATTAAAGCAATTACAAGACATTAAGAAAATTAATGCTTCAGCATCTAAGCCTAACGAAAGTACTAAAGCGCATAGAGCTTACATAGATTATTTGGTAACTAATGCTTTAGATAAAGATTAGACTCAAGCGTTGCTTTGAAAGTAATGATAAAGCCATCCTTCGGGGTGGCTTTTTTTTTTTGGACATAAGAAAACCCCAGACGGGAAATCTGGGGTTTAATATTTGCTCAAATCCAGTCCCCTAATTAAAATTGGGCAATGGTAGAAGGAAGATCGGGAAATGGCAAATTTTACTTTTTAGGCTTATGATTTAATCATGAAGCAAGGTAAAATTAGAAATTTTGATGTTTGTCCCCTACTAATAGTTTATTCCGAATAAGTTTTAGCTAATAAAGTTCAAGTCCTTTCTTGGACTGTTAACACAGAATTTATGGGAATAAAAAAAGCCGCATATGCGGCTTTTTCTTGTGATGAGCATTGCGAGGTAAAGTTAAGGTCGCAATAGTTTTAGGGTACCTTTAAATATTTCGGTTTCTCCGTTTTCTTTGGTTAGACGTACTGTCCAGGCGTAGTCACCTTGATTAGCCAGTGTACCGGTAGTCATGTTAATTCCATTCCAACCTCTTCCGTCTTGGTTGTCTTTGTAAATCAGTTTTCCTGATGTTACTTCATAGATTTCTAACTTGTATGGTAGATGGCTGTTTTCAAGCGCTTTTGGCAAGAAGACGTCATTAATTCCGTCCTGATCTGGAGTAAATGCATTTGGAGCTAACAAATTGTAGTCGTTCTCTACTCTAACCACTTTTACAATAGTATCGTAGCATCCAAAGTTGTTGGCTACAACCAGTTTTATTGGATAATTTCCTTTGTTGTTAAGATCTAATTCTAAAGTAGGCTGCATCCAGATTTTGTCATTGTATATCCACTCGATGTGCTTGTAATCTGCAAAGGATGATTTTAACTCAACCTTTTGAGCGAAATCCTCAGGTGGAACTATAGTATAGTCAAAGTCAGCTTGAGGCTGTGGATTTACTATAATCGGCTCTCCAGCAATCACCCGTTTTGTCTTATTAGAAATAAGCGAAGTTACCTCTAGGCTAACGGAGTATTTTCCTGCCTTTTTATATTGGTGCTTTGGCTCTGGAAGGCTAGAGCTATTTCCATCTCCAAAAGTCCATTTATAGCTTACTGGTTCGTCAATATTAGCTGTAAAACCAATTGCTTCTTTAACACAAACCTCCTTGCGAGTTAATCCGATGGTGAAATCTAAATCGTCTGAGGAAACCGTTTCAATTATCGGCTGCTGGTTGACAGGCTTTTCATAGGCGTTTTCCATGGGGGTAGCCTTCTCAAGCTTTTCGCTAGAAGCAGTGTTTTTAGCAGCTTTCTCAACAGAATTTTTCGAAACCTCATTTGGCACTTTGTCTTCAATAACTGCCTCAGGTTTTTTGGTGCTGCTTTCTATAATTGGTTCTTGGCTTTGCTCCTGTTGAATAGGAGTAGGTAGTTGAATTGTATTCTCCTTAGAGTCAAATCCAAAATACGCTACAGAAGCAGCCGTAATAACAATAGCAGAACCGATGGCAATCTTCTTGCCAAGGCCACCTCCGGATGACACCGAGAGTTGGCTCTCAATTTTCGACCAGTGGTTTGGGTTGTAATCAACCTCATATTGGTCCACTGATTTTTTAATGTATTCTTCGAACTTGCTCATTTACAATTCAGTCTTCTCAAAGTTTTCTTCAAGGATCTTTCTCAATCTGGCTTTAGCTTTTAGGAGGTTAGATTTTGAAGTTCCTATACTAACTCCCAGCATGTCGGCAATCTCCTTGTGTGTGTAATCTTCAATCACATAGAGGTTAAATACCATTTTGTATGCAGGGGTAAGCTGTTGTATAGCCTCCATAACCTGTTTGGGAGAATAGGGATAATTCCACTCTTCATCTCCTTCTTCTTCGCGATCGAAGTCTTCCATTTGCTTATCCTCGGGCAATAGTAGAAAGTCACTCTTTCTGCTCCGATGAAAATCGATGGATGTATTTACCACAATCCGCTTTAGCCAACCTTCGAAAGAACCTTTGTAGCCATATCTATCAATACTGTTAAATATCTTGATAAAGCTATTTTGTAAAATATCCTCTGCCTGATCCATGTTTCGCGTATAACGCAAGCAAATGGGAAGTAAGGTTTGGTAATATCTTCTATGGATATATTCCTGCGACTTCCTATCGTTGTTACAACAACCTTCTATTGCCTCCCTTAACTCCTTACTCAGGCTTACCATATTTTACTATTCCTTTGACGCTTTCTAATTGAAGCGGTTGCCATTCAAAAATTGCATTTGCAAAATTTATGTCATGATACCGGTTAGAAAGATGGGGTTCATTACCTTTGGGCACGAATTTGAATAAAAACTTAATATTATGAAAGTTACTGTTGTTGGTGCTGGTGCTGTTGGAGCAAGTTGTGCCGAGTATATCGCTATGAAAGACTTCGCTTCTGAAGTTGTTTTAGTAGACATCAAAGAAAATTTTGCAGAAGGAAAAGCAATGGACCTTATGCAAACTGCCTCTTTAAATGGTTTCGACACTAAAATTACTGGTTCTACCAACGATTACAGTAAAACTGCAGGTAGCGAAGTTGCAGTAATTACTTCAGGTATTCCTCGTAAGCCAGGAATGACTCGCGAAGAATTAATTGGTATTAATGCTGGGATCGTAAAAGAAGTAGCTGGAAATATTATTAAGCATTCTCCAAACGCCATCATTATTGTGGTTTCTAACCCAATGGATACCATGACCTACCTTGCGCACAAATCTTTAGGTCTTCCTAAGCATAGAATCATCGGAATGGGTGGTGCTCTTGATTCAGCGAGATTTAAATATCGTTTGGCTGAAGCTTTAGGTTGTCCACAATCAGATATCGATGGAATGGTAATAGGTGGTCACAGCGATACCGGAATGATTCCGTTAACCAGATTGGCTACAAGAAATTCTGTTCCTGTTTCTAAATTCATTTCAGAAGACAGACTAAACGAGGTAAAAGAGGCAACTAAAGTAGGAGGTGCAACGCTTACTAAAATGTTAGGAACTTCTGCTTGGTATGCGCCAGGTGCCGCAGTTGCATCTATGGTACATGCTATTGCTACCGATTCTAAGAAAATGTTCCCTTGCTCTTGTCTACTTGAAGGAGAGTACGGTTTAAATGATATCGCTATCGGTGTTCCTGCAATTATCGGTGCGAATGGTATCGAGGAAATCGTTGAGATTGAATTGAACGATGCCGAGATGGATAATCTTAAGGAGTCTGCAGCTGCAGTTTCTAAAACCAATGGTTTATTACAAGCTACTGCTTAATCGGCTAGCTAAAACGATACTAAAAAAGCCCTTCCTAACCGAAGGGCTTTTTTATTTCTATATCCCTTAGGGCTTCGCTTGGTAAATCGCATTCTTCCTTTTTGCCAAACCATCTGTACCTGCTAGAAGCTATTATATCATAAACCCAATTTCTCAATGCTCGGGGAAATATTTTTAGCAGATTCCCCAAGAATCTGTATGGCTGATTTAATCCTTTGGAAAGCGCAATAATTGCATTGCTTCTTTCCAACCACTCTCCCGATTTTGTTACATAGACTACACTTTTTAGGTCCTCAGTACTTTTCCATCCATAGTGGTTAAATAGCTCTTCATCTTGCAAGGCGCCTATTTTAAATGCCTTACCATTTGTATTCTTTGCAATCCATTTCGCTAGATTGGAACAAAGAACACAGTGTCCGTCAATCAGAAGAATGTCAGTTTTCATGTGCAATGATTATTCTTTTTAGGAATGGAGTTGATTGTCCCAGAATCCAGCCTCTGGTTAAGTATAGTCCATTATTTAGGGATAATTCTAAACGGCTAAATCCATCATTGTCGATATGCTTATATATCAACTTACCTTGGAGGTCGAATATTTCCAATTTTTGTAATTCCACTGTAAAATTTAATGCTCCCTTATTTGGATTGGGATAAACCACAATGTCAGCTACTGTGCCATTTGTTTTTGGGAGTTCATGTAAAGGCGCAATTCCACCTGTATACAAGCTGGCTAAAACAGGCCCCTCATTAAATTGAATTAACCGGTGATTTCGACCTATAAAACTATTGCTAGAGGTTTTTAAAGGGTTTGGAAATATATAGGGAGGGAGAGGTGAAATTTTAAATCCCCAGCTCTCTCCATTGGCGAAGGCAAACCATATTTCCTTATTTGCTAAAATACATGGTTTTGGAATAGAAAATATTTCCGTCTCAAGGCTTAATTTAAGATTGGGAACGGCGTATGGCGATTGAAAATTCCCATTGAAAAATATTTTACAATCACCATTGCGCTCCGCCACCAATAAGTCTTCATCTAAATTGTTATCGAAATCATAATTGGTGATATAAATAGGGGAGCCATCCTGGTTTTGCCATTTTAGTGAAGGGGAAGCAAGGGCTAGATTGCTGTCCACCCCTGAGAATTCAAAGAGTTTACCTTGTCCTGAAGAAACCCATAAACTCTTTTTTGTGGTGTTGTATGTAATAGAGGTAGGGTTTAGGCTATCCAGCCTTTGGGTGGAGATATTAGATTTTAGGCTAATTAGAATTGCTTCTTCTTCAAATTTGAGCTGGAATATGGAACCAGTACCATTGGTTTCAGAAGGGCGTGCATAAATAAAACTACTGCCATTTACAGTGAAGGGCATGGGATCTAAACCAAAATCCAACCCCTCCTTTTCTAAGAAATAGTTAGTGTCGAGAAGGGTAGTGTCGGTTTCGAAACTAGCAATAGCAATTTTCCCAAGTAGCTTATTTCGTTTCAGTGAGTTACTGGAGAGCAAAATCTTATTTACAGAATTGGTGGCGTAATGGTATGCCGACGGAAATGAAGGAAGCTCTGTTCCCCCGGGTAAGAATGATTTTGTAGCTATTGCTGAATCTAAGTTCGCGCTATTTTTCACCAAATCCACCTCGGTTAGCTCATCTACCTCTAATTCCCCTAGTAATAGATTCCCGTTCCAAGGCAGTCGAAAAAGGGTGCCACCACTGTGTTTTAAATTCGATCTTCTAATTACACTTAGTGGGCACTTTTCTATACCTAAATCTAATGCTCCACTATCTCCAGATTCTAAAAAAAAGCCATAGCAACCACTTTCAATAGAAAAATCGAAATCGCAGCTTCCATTTTCTTCCATGGCGAAATTTTTATGGAACTCCACTCGAGTACCTGATGATGAAAAACTGTATATATCCAGGTCGCCATCACCATCACTATCCTCAATAAGAGGAATGTCGATGGCATTCACAAAAATGGGTGCGGTAAAGGATTGGGTGCTTAAATTATAGCGGCTCATTAAAATGCGCTCCTCCCTGTCAAATATTATTTGTTGGTTGGATTGCTTTCCTTCTCTTACAAGAACCTTTCCCTCTTTTCCATAAAATAAATCTACTATACCATCGCAATTAAAATCCCTTAGCAAGGCCCAATCAGTTAGAGAGATATTATCAATTGAAATTTGCTGTGGTACATACTGGTTATTCTTTTTTAGAAGGACATAATATCTTTGGTTGGAACGGTCGAAAACAAAGAGGTCTTGTGTGCCATCAGCATCGTAATCGCAGGGTGAAAATTGAGGGTTTAGAAAACCGCCAAAAAATGGCGAAGCCAGGGTGGACCCATCCAGATTTACCGAAAAATTAAAATTTGGTTTAAGGTTGGTGCTTTGCCCTGCACAGTATCCAGAAATAAAAAATAGCCCCAAAAAGAAAGGAATCATTGGAGCTTTAAAGTTTAAATATTGTGTAAAACCCATCGGTTGTTATTAAAACCTTATATCCTATATTTGCCGCCTAAAAATCGAACGAGACGAGTTCTCAATAGTTAACGACAAAAATGCAAAATAAAGGTGCAGTATGGCTGCTAACCATTTTATTAGGGTTAGCATGTCTTTATCAGATTTCATTTTCATGGGTAACTTCTTCATACGAAAAGAAGGCACAAAAGTTCGCTCAAAGTAAAGTTGATTCTGTTAGAGCAGGGGGTCAGGAATTATCCATAGGACAAGCCGATTCAATTAAGAACTACTACGCAGATAAGTTCTTAAAAGACAATGGAAACAAGGAGATTTATCCTGTTTTCGGGTATACCTACAGCGAAGCAAAAGAAATGGAGTTAAATCTAGGTCTGGATCTTCAAGGAGGTATGGCAGTTACTTTGGAGGTTTCTATTCCTGAACTGGTAGTAGCTCTTAGCGGAAACAGCGATAATGAGCAATTCAAACAAGCAATTGAATTGGCAAGAGATCGTCAAACAGATTCTCAAGACGATTTCATTACGCTTTTTGAGAGCGCATACAGCGAAGTTGCACCAGAAGGAAAGTTGGCTGCTATTTTCCACTCTAGAGATAACAAAGACAAATTCCCTAGAGATGCTAGCAACGATGAAATCATCGAAACACTTAGGTTAGAAGCTCAAACTGCTATTGATAATACCGAGCGTATTTTAAGAACTCGTATCGATAAGTTTGGAGTTACTCAGCCGACCATCCAAAAGCAACAATACTCAGGAAGAATCCTTGTAGAACTTCCTGGTGTTAAGGATAAGGACCGTGTAAGAAAAGTACTTCAGAGTACAGCAAACTTAGAGTTCTGGGAAACCTATCAAAATGCAGAGGTTAATCCACTTTTAAACCGTGCTAACGAGGCAATTTCTCGCGCCGAGTATCCTGGGTTAATCGAAGAGTTAAACGAAAGACTTTCTAAAGCAGATTCACTATTAACTGCTCAAAATACTGAAGACGCTGCTGCTGTATCAGCAGCAGCTGACGAAGATTTAGAGGCGCTTTTAGCTGGTTCAGATTCTGCTGAAGCTGATGCTGTGGCAGGTAATAACCCACAAGATCAAATTTCTGATGAAGAAGCAAGAAAGGCGAATCCTATTTTCTCGTTTCTTCAACCTGCAGTTTTCCGTGGTCAAAACGGGCAACTTCAGTTAATGGATGGATCTACTGTTGGTTTTGCTAAATCTACAGATACCGCAGCGGTAAATAAAGCTCTAAAGCATGCCGAAGCCAAAAAGATTTTCCCACGCGATCTTAAGTTTATGTGGGGTTCTAAGGCTGACGCTAACAATTTTGTTACCCTTAGTGCTATTAAAGTGACCACTAGAGATGGTAAGGCTCCACTTGATGGTTCTGTTATTGTAGACGCTCGTCAAGATTTCGACTTTAAAGGAGATGTTGAGGTTTCTATGCAAATGAATGGTGAAGGTGCTTCTAAATGGGCAGATATGACCAAAAAGAACATCGGAAAGCCTATTGCTATTGTTTTAGATAACACTGTTCAGTCTGCACCAGTTGTTCAGGGTGAAATTCCTAACGGACAATCTAGTATCTCAATGGGATCTGGAGCTACAAGAGCAGAGCAAATTGCCGAGGCAGAAGATTTAGCTAACATTCTTAAGGCTGGTGCACTTCCTGCTCCTGCTTCTATTGTTGATGAGTCTGTTGTAGGACCTTCTTTAGGGCAGAAGAATATCGACGCTGGTTTCATGTCGTTCATTATTGCCTTTGTTATTATCCTTTTCTACATGGTGTTCTATTACCGTGGAGCAGGGGTTGTTTCAGATATTGCACTTATCGCCAACTTATTCTTATTAATTGGAGCACTTGCTTCTTTAGGAGCATCGCTAACACTTCCTGGTATCGCTGGTATCGTATTAACTATTGGTATGTCGGTAGATGCCAACGTACTTATTTACGAGCGTGTTCGTGAAGAATTAGCAGGTGGGGCTGGTTTAAAAGCAGCACTAAGCAATGGTTATAAAAAAGCATATGCGGCTATTATCGATGCCAACCTTACTACCTTGTTAACTGCAATTGTTCTTGCAGTATTTGGTTCGGGACCAATTAAAGGGTTCGCTACTACCTTAATCATTGGTATTTTCACTTCGCTTTATTCTGCAATCTTTATTACAAGATTGATCTTTACAGCTAGAGCAGAGGCTAAGAAGCCAATGTCTTTCTCAAGCAAAATCACTCAGAACTGGTTTGCAAATGCAGATTACAAGTTTGTAGCCAACCGTAAGAAATTCTACATCATTTCTGGGGTACTTATCTTAGCTGGATGTATTTCTTTCGCAACAAGAGGATTAAACTTTGGTGTTGATTTTACTGGAGGTAGAACTTACACGGTTAAATTTGACGATGTTGTTGAGTTAGATCCAATTAGAAAGGAATTGAGCGCTGAGTTTGGTGATGCAACAGCAGAAGTAAAAACCCTTGGAGCTAGAAACCAGGTGAAAATTACCACCAACTACTTAATTAATGAGGACGATGCTGCAGCTGATAAATTGGCAGAAGAGAAGTTAAATGCAGGTTTAGCAAGAATCTCTGATAGTTACTCAATTGAAGAATCGAGAAAAGTAGATCCTACCATTTCAGATGATATTGAGCAATCTGCAATTTTAGCCATTGTGTTCTCTTTGATTATCATCTTCGCCTACATCGTATTTAGATTTAGAAAGTGGCAGTTTGGTCTTGGTGCATTATTGGCAATGTTCCACGATGTAATTTTGGTACTTTCTTTCTACTCGCTTCTTTGGGGTATTTTACCTTTCTCTTTAGAGATCGATCAAGCGTTTATTGCTGCAATCTTAACGGTAGTTGGTTACTCAATTAACGATACCGTGGTTGTATTCGATAGAATTAGAGAGTACCTAAGAGAGCGTAAATCTCAAGATAAGCTTACTATCATTAACAAGGCACTTAACTCTACATTGAGCAGAACCATCAACACCTCGTTAACCACCTTTATCGTGTTATTAATGATCTTCATTTTCGGTGGAGAATCAATTAGAGGATTTGTATTCGCCCTTATGGTAGGTGTATTCTTTGGTACTTACTCATCACTTTGCATTGCGTCTCCATCTGTGGTAGACCTAAGTAAAGCAGACTGGGAAGACAAGAAATAATTAAGTAATTACACAAATAAAAAAAGGCTCGAGATTTTCTCGGGCCTTTTTTGTTTTTACCACAATCCAATTTCTTCAATGTGATCCCCGTTGCCTTCGACTTCATTGCCTAAGTCAGGGATTAGCCTGCGCGCTCCGAATATTGTGAAACGCGGAGCAAATCAATTGGTAGGAACATGTAAAACCTACGCCAATAGCAATTATCTATAATCCTTTCATCCTTCATCTCTTCATCCCTCATCCTTCATCAAATAAATTATCTTGAACCCACTTTTCCGTTATTGAATCCCCTCTCTTTTATTGTACTTTTGCCCAAGATTTATGAGCTACTTATTTCTAAATAGCATTTCGGGGGGAGAAATCATTCTGGTTTTCCTTTTTATCCTCATCTTTTTCGGAGCAGATAAAATTCCATCCTTTGCCAGAACTTTCGGTAGAGCTATACGCCAAATGCGCGATGCTACGCAGTCTATTCAAGATGATATCCAGTCTTCGGCTAACGAGGTAAAAAAGGATTTTAATAAAATTCAAAAAGACGTAGAAAAAGAAACCGGAGAACTAAAAGATCGATTCAAAGATCAGACTGGGCTTTAGGAATTTCTACAAACACCGGAGCTTGTTCGTATCTATAACTGCTGTCCGTTAATATTTTAATTTCTTTCGTCTTCCAATTAATTAGGTGGATATTAAAGTCCTCGCCCGCCAAATCAAAACTTTCAACGGCCAACCATTTGCCGTCTGAACTCCAGTCGTGCCAGCCTTCTTGAAAAGACTGTTCGGTCAGTTTCCAACTCTTCCCACCCTTTGGTTTTATTGCAAATAAGGAGTACTTACCGTTTTGTTTGCTTTGATAGGAAATGAAATTTTCGGTTGGATGCCATCGTGGCGGTCCTGCATGATAATTGTGCCATTTTGCTGTGGTATCACTAGTGGGGTATGAAGTAAGTTGTTTAACATTTTGCCCATTTGCATCCATAATAAAAAGTTCATCCTTGTAGTCAGAATTCTTTTTAAATGGAATTTTGGAGCCTCTAAAAACAATTTTATCACCATCGGGAGAAAAGCAAGGGTCGTTTGCGTAGGCTAATCCATGACAAACTTTGGAAATTAAGAATCCAGCTTTATTTAAAATGTAAAAGCAACTATCTACCGTTGGATGAGGATTTACTATTATCTCTTCCCCATTTTTTCTGCTTCCCATCCAGCTATCCCTTAACCTAATGTTGGATACTTGTTCCAGATTGCTGCCATCCCATTTCATTCGATAGAGATAAAAGCAACGATAACAGGTGTCTCTATCCGAAATGAAATAAATCTCATCCCCTACAGCCATGTAGGTCCATGCCACATCACCGTGGTTGGTTAGATTTTTTTTCTGGTTGCCATTTAAATCTATGCTGAAAATTTCATAATTATCCTCATAGATGCTATCTGGCGCCCATACATTATAGGCAACTACATAAGTCTTGGCTTGCTCGGGTTCACTTTTACAGCCCAAAACGAAAATGAGGGTAATTATTATCCCCCAACCGATTAGCTTTTTCATTTCCAAAAGATAGATTTAAAAATAAAACCACCTTAAGGCGGTTTTTAAAGGGGTATTATTACCAGAATGTTAATTTTTTGAGCTTTGCCCTTGATTTTTCAAGGGGTGTTAACGGAAAAAGTGAAAAAATTCATTTTGACCCCTAAAAAAATTACCTTTGCCCCGGTAAAAATTAAAAATCATGTCCAGATTTCGTTTTCTTGCTTTAGAAGAGTTGTTGCGCAGACAACCTATTGATGTTTCCGTTCCTTCGGATAAAATTTCTGATTATTTCGGAACTGAGGTATTTAAATTAGATACCATGAAAGGTTTCCTCTCTAAAGAAGCCTTTGCAAATATTATGGCTTCCGTGGAAACAGGAGCACGTATTGAGCGCAGCGTAGCAGATCAAGTTGCATCTGCCATGAAAGCATGGGCAATGGCAAAAGGGGTAACCCATTATACCCACTGGTTTCAGCCATTAACAGGCGCTACCGCCGAAAAGCACGATTCTTTTTTCGAGCCAACTAGGGATGGTGGTGCTATCGAGAAGTTTGATGGTTCTCTATTAATACAACAAGAGCCAGATGCTTCTTCTTTCCCAAATGGTGGAATTAGAAATACCTTCGAGGCTAGAGGATATACCGCTTGGGATCCTTCTTCTCCAGCATTCATTTTTGAGGATACACTTTGTATTCCAACTATCTTCATCGCATACACAGGCGAGTCGTTGGATAATAAAATGCCTCTTTTAAAAGCGCTTCATGCAGTAGATAAGGCTGCAACTTCTGTCGCTCAATATTTCGATAAAAATGTAAAGAAGGTATCCGCTTCTCTTGGATGGGAGCAGGAGTACTTTTTAGTGGACTCTGCACTTTACAATGCTCGTCCCGACCTTATGTTGGCTGGTAGAGCTCTTTTCGGGCACATCCCAGCAAAAGGTCAGCAGCTTGATGATCACTACTTCGGTTCTATCCCGCAAAGGGTAAAAGCCTTTATGTTGGATTTCGAAACTCAGGCATTACAACTAGGAATTCCTGTAAGAACCAGACATAACGAGGTTGCTCCTGGACAGTTTGAGTGTGCTCCAATGTTCGAAGAGGCCAACTTAGCAAACGACCACAACTTATTGTTGATGGACGTGCTTAAGAAAACCGCTACTAAGCATTATTTCCACGTTTTACTTCACGAAAAGCCTTTCGCTGGATTAAACGGTTCTGGAAAACACAATAACTGGTCACTTAGTACCGATACCGGTGTAAACCTTTTGGCTCCAGGGAAAACACCAAAAACCAACATGGTGTTTTTAACCTACTTCGTAAACGTTATTAAAGCGATTCACGATAATGCAGATATCCTTAGAGCAAGTATTGCTTCAGCTTCTAACGATCACCGTTTAGGAGCAAACGAAGCACCTCCTGCAATAATCTCAACCTTTATCGGTTCTCAGCTTAGTAAATTGTTAGACGATATTGAGCACAATGATTCGTTAGCTCATCCAAGCCCAGAAGATAAAACTGAGTTGAAACTTAACATCGGTAAGATTCCAGAACTACTTCTTGATAATACCGACAGAAACAGAACATCTCCGTTCGCATTCACCGGTAACAAATTCGAATTTAGAGCCGTTGGATCTACAGCCAATTGTGCCGAGGCTATGATTGCACTTAATACAATTGTGGCAAATCAATTAAACGATTTTAAAGCAAAAGTAGACGCAAGAATTGCAGATGGAACTAAAAAGGATGTCGCTATTCTTCAGGAGATTAAAGAGTTAATCAAAGCTTCTAAAAACATTCGTTTCGAAGGAAATGGATATTCAGATGAGTGGGTGAAGGAAGCAGAAAAAAGAGGATTATCCAATATTAAAGATACTCCAAGAGCTTTAGACGTAATGGTTAAAAATGAGACCATTAAACTGTTCGAAGATCTTGAGGTTTTCTCTAAGGTAGAACTACATGCTCGTCATGAAATTAACCTTGAAAACTACACCCGCAAAATCCAGATTGAGTCAAGAATCATTGGAGATCTTGCTCAGAACCACATCATGCCTAAAGTTTTTGAATATCAGAATGAGCTGATTAAAAATGTGAAAGGGTTGATGGACATCTACGGTTCTGGAGATGGTAAAAAAATGGCTTCAACTCAGTTAACCCTTATTCGCGAAATTACCATGCATGTAAATGCGGTTAAGAAGGGGGTAGATGAAATGATTGAAGAGCGCAAAAAGGCAAATAAGCTAGAGAGCGCAAGGGATATGGCTATAGCGTACTGTGATAATGTTAAGCCACATTTCGATGAGATTCGTTATCATGTTGATAAACTTGAAATCCTTGTTGACGACGAGTACTGGCCACTTCCAAAAACTAGAGAGTTATTATTTGCTAGATAAGCTGCTTAAAATAACTGACAATGAAAAACCCGATCCATTTGGACCGGGTTTTTTTGCTTTTAAAGGTTTTAATATCACAAATGCATAACTATTTTTAATCCGGCGCGATTGAATAGTACTTCATCATCATTATCTCGTTCCGTTCTGATCGGTTGATTAACAAACTGTTCGAATTCAGGTCCAAAAGATACTTTCCAGGTCTTGAAAATTGTGGAGGTAAACAGAATATGAGCTTTTACACTTAAACCAAGGCCCGAATTATATCGCTCCTTGTCTTTTCTTCGTTCCCATTTATAATTGTTGCTTGCACCTTTGTCATAGGTGTATAATAGTCGGTTTGCAGCTACTCCAAGACCAGTGGTGATTTGGTTGTCATTCTTTAGGTGGAAATTGTAATTAAAAACAAGCGGGATTTGAATAAAATGAAAACTTCGTTTTTCATAAAATTCTTCTCCTTGTTCGCCTTGTGGAAAAATAAATCCCTTACGAGGATCAATAAAGTTGGGGTGAAGTTCGTATTCATGTTTGTAACCAAAGGAGTGGTAGCCTATACCGCTTTGTATTTCAATGTTCTTCGTTATAGGAAAGGCAACATTAAACTGTCCACCTATTGAGCCTTTTGATTCGGTTTGATAACATGAAAATATTTCACTGGGTACATCAGAATTTTCAAGTCCAGTAACACCGGTAAAAACGGAAAAATTATAATTCAGTTTTTTGCCCATTTGTGCCTGAGCCGTTGCTGTTATAAGTAAAAAGGTGGTAAGGGTAAGTAAATGACGCATGGGATTATGATTGCAGTATTCTGGTAAACTTACCTTACCTTACCGCTACTTTTTTTACTTTTTTCTTTAAGAAGTTGCATTGCTAAAACAAACTTTTTTGAGTTTTTTCAGCTTTAGGGATTCATGATTGAGCGCCGAGATCTATAAAAAAGGTTTGTCTAACCCGCTTGCATTTTGATCAAAATCTTCCACTAAACGAAAATCACCCCCCAATAATTTCAAGTCTTTTCTGTTTATGCCTATAGAATTTTAAATTCGCAGCTACAATTAATTCCGTTCGGAACTATGAAAAATTTATTGGGGCTTATCCCCTTGTTATTTCTTGGTTTTTCGCTTTTAGGTCAAAGTAAAGCTACAGTAAAGGCTAACGAACTTTTTGAGCAAGAAGCATATCAAGAAGCTGTTCAAGCATATAGAGAGGCTTTTTTAAAGGAACCATCTCCCGTGCAAAAGGCGAGAATTGTATTTCAAATTGCAGAGTGTTACCGTTTGGTAAACGATACCGAGAATGCTAAAGATTGGTACCAAAAGTCTATCAAGGCTAAACACAACGACCCCATGCATTATTACCACTTGGGGACTATGCTGCTGAAGGAACAGAAATACAAAGAAGCAATAGAGCAATTTGAGAATTTTCAAAGTGCAGAACCCAATAGCGTGCTTGGAGCAAATGGAATAAAATCTGCCAAAGCAGCAATGGAATGGGGCGACAAACCAACCCGTTGGGTGGTAACCAATGAGGAGGTTATTAACTCATCGAGTATGGATATGGATCCCAGTTTCCTGGATAAGAGAAATACTACGCTAGTTTTTACTTCCTCCAGAGAAGGTTCTACAGGTAAGGATATTGATGTAAGGACGGGAGAGAATTTTCAAGATCTGTGGTTTACAGAAAAGGATAGAAAAGGAAGGTGGTCCGAACCCGCTTTACTAGATCCAACCATTAATACCGAGGTTAATGAAGGATCTGCGGAGTTAAACGCCAAAAGAAATACCATTTATTTTACTCGCTGCCCAATTGAGAAAAAAGAAAAGGTGGGTTGTAATGTTATGAAAGCAACCTATGTGGGTGGGAAGGTGAGTAACATCACCAAAGTAGAGCTTAAAAAAGAAGGTCAGGAGAAATTTACCGTAGGACAGCCTACTGTTGATAAGAAAGAGGAAGTGTTGGTATTCTCCTCTGATTTAGAAGGTGGTCAAGGTGGAAACGATCTTTGGATGATCGTTTACGATAAAAAAGCTAAGGAATGGTCTGAGCCTAAAAATCTAGGTCCTAAAATCAATACGCCAGGAGAAGAGTTGTTTCCTTTCCTTCACGATGACGGGTCTTTATACTTCTCATCGGATGGTCATGTTGGAATGGGCGGACTAGACATTTTTGTTTCGCAGTCTATCGGAGAATTTAGATGGGGCGATCCAGAAAACTTAAAAGCTCCAATGAACTCTAGCTTCGATGATTACGGTATCGTATTCAACAAAACCAAAAAAGAAGGATTTTTCTCTTCAAACCGCGAGGGAGGAAGAGGTAAAGACGATATTTATTCGTTCTACTATCCACCAATGGTCTTTGCACTTCAAGGAACGGTTATGGATAGAGAATCTGGTCAGCCAATAGAGGGTGTAACGGTTGAAGTTACCGGATCTGACGGATCGGCTTTTTCGGCTATCACTGACGCAATGGGGAGCTATGCGTTTGGAGAAAATGGACTTCAACGTTATATCAACGAAGATGTAAACTACTCTATATCAGTGCGCAAGCAAGATTACCTGATAGCCAAGGATAGAATATCTACAGTTGGGGCTCAGGAGTCCATGACCTTTGTTTTAGACTTTTTACTTCAATTCTCACCCCCTAACAAGGCGATTGAGCTTCCAGAAGTGTTGTACGAGTTGGATAAAGCGACTTTGTTACCACAATCGAAAGATTCACTAGACTTTTTATACAAGATTCTTGTAGACAACCCAACTGCCGTTATTGAGCTAAGAGCACATACCGATAGCCGCGGAGATGATAAGTACAACATGGAGCTGTCGCAAAGAAGAGCACAATCTTGTATCGATTATTTGGTATCTAAGGGCATTGCCCGCGATAGAATGGTTGCCAAAGGATTTGGGGAAACAGATCCAAGAATTACCGATGAAGAAATTAAATACTATCCTACTGACGAGGCCAAGGAATTGGCGCACCAACAGAATAGAAGAACAGAGTTTGTGGTTTTAAATTTCGACTACGTTCCAAAAGACAAAATTGAGTCGGGGAATAAGTAGCTTGTTTAACTAAAATATTACGGCAGTTCTGCATTTAATGCGGGATTGCCTTTTTTCATTTATGGAAGCGGATAAGAAATACAAATTAAGAGGAGTTTCTGCAGCAAAAGAAGATGTTCATGCTGCGATAAAAAACATAGATAAAGGGTTGTTCCCAAAAGCCTTCTGCAAAATAGTTCCAGATATCCTAGCAGGGAGCGAGGAACACTGTACGGTAATGCATGCTGACGGTGCCGGAACCAAATCTAGTTTGGCATACATGTACTGGAAGGAAACCGGTGATCTATCCGTTTGGAAAGGGATTGCTCAGGATGCGCTTATCATGAATCTCGATGATTTAATTTGCGTTGGAGCTACCCAAAATATTTTGGTTTCATCTACGATTGGTAGAAACAAAAACCTAATTCCAGGTGAGGTAATTAAAGCCATAATAGAAGGTACAGAAGAGTTACTTTCAGACCTAAGAGAATTGGGGATAAGCATTTATTCTACTGGAGGAGAAACCGCCGACGTAGGTGACCTTGTAAGAACCATTATTGTGGATTCTACCGTAATCTGCCGCATGCCAAAATCAGCTGTGGTAGATAATAAAAACATTAAAGCGGGTAACGTAATTGTTGGTTTAAGTTCTTCGGGGCAGGCTTCTTACGAAAAGGAATACAACGGCGGTATGGGAAGTAATGGATTAACTGCCGCTCGCCACGATGTGTTTGCAAAGGAATTAGCTAAAAAATACCCTGAAAGTTTCGACCCTGCGGTTCCGGAAGAGCTGGTTTATTCGGGAGGGAAATCGCTTACAGAAAAGGTAGATGGAGTTCCTTTGGATGCAGGAAAAATGGTGCTTTCACCTACACGTACCTATGCTCCGATTTTTGTTGAAATACTTAATCAGCACAAGGACAAAATCGATGGTATAGTGCACTGCAGTGGAGGTGGACAAACAAAAATCTTACACTTTGTAGATGATCTGCATATCGTGAAAGATAACCTGTTTCCTATTCCTACCTTATTTAAAATGATACAGGAAGAAAGTCATACCGATTGGCGCGAAATGTATCAGGTATTTAACATGGGGCACCGCATGGAGGTGTATACCGATGAAACCACAGCGCAATCCATAATAGAGATTTCTAAATCCTTTAATGTGGATGCACAAATTGTGGGAAGAGTAGAACCTGGTAAAGGAGGCAAAAGTCTCAGCATCCAAGGTGAAAAAGGAAATTTTGATTATTAAGAATTGAAATAATGAGTCAATTACTCGACAAGTTACAAGCGATTAAAGAGAAGTGGGAAGAGGTTGGTAAAATGATTGTCGATCCCGATATCATTGCCGATAATAGCCGCTATGCCAAGCTTAGTAAAGAATATAAAGATCTGGAAGAGACCGTTAAAAAGTACGATGAGTACAAAAACGTAATCGACAATATAGCTTCGTCTAAAGAGATTTTATCCACCGAAACCGATCCAGAGTTTAAGGAAATGGCCGAAATGGAGTTAAAAGATCTTGAGGAGCAAAAGGAAAAGCTTGATGATGAAATTAAGTTCATGCTTATTCCCAAAGATCCCGATGATAACAAGAACGTTATCATGGAGATTAGAGCAGGTACCGGAGGAGATGAAGCCAGTATTTTCTGCGGAGATTTATTCCGAATGTATTCGTACTTCATTGAAAAAAGAGGTTGGAAACAAGAAATCATGTATGTCAACGAGGGTACTTCGGGTGGATACAAAGAGGTTTCCTTTCAAATTTCTGGCGACGATGTGTATAGCTGGATGAAGTACGAATCTGGAGTACATCGTGTACAACGAGTTCCGAAAACAGAGTCTCAGGGAAGAGTGCATACTTCGGCATCAACGGTTGCAGTGTTACCCGAAGCCGAAGAAATCGATTTTCAACTGAATATGGCTGATGTAAAGAAGGATACCTTTAGAGCATCAGGAGCGGGTGGTCAGCACGTAAATAAAACTGAATCTGCCGTTCGTTTAACACACATTCCAACGAATACGGTTGTAGAATGCCAAGATGAGCGCTCTCAGATTAAAAACAACGAAAAGGCTTTAAAAATGCTTCGAACAAAACTCTACGAAGCGGAAGTTGTTAAAAGAGAGCAGGAGCAGGCGGCAGAAAGAAAATCACAAGTTTCTACCGGAGATAGATCGGCAAAAATTAGAACGTATAACTTTCCACAAGGAAGATGTACCGATCACAGAATAGGCTTAACGCTTTATAACCTAGATAATATCATGAATGGTGATATTACAGAGATTTTAGAGGCGCTTAAACTGGCGGATAACATGGAGAAGCTAAAAGCTGGTTTAGATAATAATATGGTTTAATGACAAGAACTGAATTAATACAAAATATCAGGGATAAGGAGTCGTTCCTTTGTGTAGGACTGGACACAGATATTCAAAAAATCCCAGATCAATTTAAGAAGGAGGCCGATCCCATTTTTGCCTTTAATAAAATGGTTATCGAGGCGACTTCCGATTTTGCGGTTGCGTATAAGCCTAATCTTGCGTTTTATGAAAGTCTTGGACCTAAAGGGTGGGAAAGTCTTCAAAGAACAATGGAGATCATTCCCAAGAACATATTTACCATTGCCGACGCTAAAAGAGGAGATATTGGCAATACTGCAGAAATGTATGCCAAAACCTTTTTCGAATGGCTGAATTTTGATTCAGTTACTTTGAGCCCCTACATGGGAAAAGACTCGGTAACGCCCTTTTTAAAGTACGAAGATAAATGGGCTATAGTGCTAGGAATAACTTCAAATCCTGGGGCTGTGGATTTCCAGTTTCAACCCATTGCTAACTCTTCAGATTTATTATTCGAAAAAGTGATTAAACACGCTATTTCATGGGATAATTCAGATCGAATTATGTTCGTGGCTGGAGCAACACGAGGCGAAACATTAGCAAAGGCCAGAAAAGCAGCGCCAAATCAATTCTTTTTGGTGCCAGGTGTTGGTGCTCAAGGCGGAAGTTTAGAGGATGTTTGGCAACATTGCAAAAATCCAGACATTGGACTTCTGGTTAATTCGTCCCGAGGTATAATTTATGCCGGAGATGAAAAAGCTGTTCATAGTGCAGCAGAAAAATTGAGAAACGAAATGAAAGCCCTTATGTAAAGGGCTTTTTTTATATCAGTTTGGCTCATTTTAATGGGGCTTCATCCAGTGGTTTTCAAGATTTGATTAAAGTGTTATCTTAGTTTACCCAAGCCCCAGCCATGAAAATCTCCGAGGAATTCATCTTTTACGTATGGAAACATCGTAGGTTTACTTCTACTACTTTGCCAGGAGTAAATGGAGAACGCATTACAGTGAAGAAACCAGGTATTTTAAATAGCAATGCTGGTCCCGATTTTTTGCATTCTGAAATTGAGGTGGATGGCAGAACTTGGCATGGTTCAGTAGAAATTCACTGTAAAGCTTCAGACTGGATAAAACATCAACACAAAGGCGATCCCAAATACAATAATTTAATTCTACATGTGGTCTGGGAAAATGATATTGAAATTCCAGAATTATCTTCCGTACCAACGCTTGAGATAAAATCGCTGGTATCGGATATTACCCTGGAGAACTATCAAAATTTGCAATTACCCTATCAATTTATCCCCTGCGAAACCAGAGTAGATGAGTTAGACGATTTTATCGTTTCCGCCTGGTTGAATAGAATGTTGGTGGAGCGGCTAGAGCATAAAACTAAATCCATTCAAGACGATTACCTTAACCTCAGGTCTAATTTAAACGAGTCGTTTTATCGACTGATGGCAAAAGGCTTTGGTCAGAAAATTAATGAAACGGGATTCGATTTATTAACCAGAAACCTACCCTTAAAAATTGTACTTAAACACGCAGATAAATTAGCAGACATAGAAGCGTTGCTTTTTGGGGTAGCAGGATTGCTTAATAATCAGGATGATACTTATGCTCAAGGTTTGTTGCATAGGTATTCTCACTTGAAATCTAAGTATGGTTTAGAGGAAATTTCGGTGGGTAGTTGGAATTATATGAGGTTGAGGCCTGCCAATTTTCCCGATGTTCGCATAGCCCAATTTGCAGCGGTAATTGCTAAATCTGGCGACTTCCTTCAATTGCCAAATTACACTCCAGATTTTAAGGCACTAAAACAATTGCTTAGCGTAAAAGCATCCGTTTATTGGAATAATCATTATCGATTTGGAGTTGAATCAGACCACAAGGTGAAGTGGATTTCCGATGGCTTTTTTCAGCATTTGTTAATTAATGTTTTTGTTCCTTTTGTCTTTTACTACAAAAGAAGAACAGGTGGTGCATCTTTTGAGTGGGTTAGCGACATCTTAAATCGCTTGCCTGGTGAGGACAATAAAGTGTTACGGGTAATGCAATCTGCTGGATTTGAGAATAACACTGCAGGAAAATCCCAAAGTTTATATCATCTTTACAACACCTATTGCTCTCAAAGTAAATGTTTATCTTGTGCAATCGGAAATGCCGTCCTTAGTTAAATAGAGATGATAAATAAGATATTAAACTACTTCGAAAAACAAGCTTTTGGCGTGTGTGCCTGGTGGGGAGAAAAGCTTGGAATTTCTTCTCAAAAGGTTAGGCTTAATTTTATTTATTTCTCATTTATTACCCTTGGTTCGCCTTTGCTGATATATTTAATCATGGCATTTATCCTAGAACACAAAGAATATTTTAAATTCCGCTCCAAAAAAGGTTCCATTTGGGAATTGTAAACTGAGGAATTTGAGGACCAGATTTCAAATTTTTTCTAGACTATTTTACTCGCTTAGCCTGCTGGCCGGTGTTTTTATTATTGGAACACTTGGGTATAGAATTATCGAAGGATACGATTGGCTCGACGCCTTTTATATGACTTTGATAACGGTTTCCACCGTGGGTTATGGGGAAGTGGCCCCACTAACTGTAGCGGGTAAAGTATTTACATCGTTTATTATACTTATTTGCTTCGGTACCTTTGCCTATGCAATCAGTTCCATTACTAGTTATCTTGTAAATGGTGAGTATAAACGCTACACTCGATTAATTAAAAAACAGCGCATGATAGAAAAGTTAGATAATCATATCATAGTTTGTGGTTATGGTAGGGTAGGAAGACAAGTTGTTACCGAGCTAAAACAAAATAAAGAGCGCTTTGTAGTAGTGGAAACCAAACAGGAAATCTTTAACCTTAACGATGTGCGCGGGGGGATTATTCCTGTTTATGGTGATGCTACTAAGGATGAAATTCTTAAGGAGGCGGGTATTGAAAAGGCAAAAGCCGTAATAACAACGCTACCTAATGACGCCGACAACTTATATGTCGTTCTAAGTGCGAGAGAGCTTAATCCAAAGGTTAAAATTATTGCACGAGCTTCTCGTTTCCCATCTGTAAAAAAGATGCGTGTTGCAGGTGCGTCAAACGTAATAATGCCAGATTCTCTGGGGGGTGCCCATATGGCGCTTTTGGTGTTAAATCCAGATACGGTAGATTTTATCGATCAACTATCCATACATAAACCCAATAGCCCAAGCTTGGTGGAAATCGATTTTAATAGTAGATCCGAAAGCACCTCATTTGGGGCACTTAAAGATTTAACAGCTGATGTAACTCTTCTGGGTGTTAAAAAAGCCAATGGAGATATTCTAATTTCTCCCAAAGAAGATTTGATGGTCGAAAAAGGGGAGAAGTTATTCGCCATTGCCAACCACGATGTGGTTACGGAGTTTAAGAACCAAATCGCAAAAATTTAAATATGCGAATTCTAGTCACTGGGGCAAATGGTTTGCTCGGACAACGTTTCCTGCACCTTTGTTTAGAGCAAAATATCGATGTACTTGCCACATCTAAAGGAGAAAGCAGGTTATACAACTTACCAGCCGTAAAATATAAGTCGCTAGATATAACCAATAAAGCGGAGATAGAGGAGTTGGTTCATGAGTTTAAGCCAGATGCAATACTTAATACAGCCGCATTAACCCATGTAGATGTATGCGAAGATAACAAGGAGCTTTGTTGGACAATTAATGTAGACGGAGTTAGAAATCTTCTCGAAATCTGTCAATCCCATAACATTTACCTTTCCCATATATCCACCGATTTTATTTTTGATGGAAGTAAAGGGATTTATAAAGAGGATGATGCTCCAAATCCAGTTAATTACTATGGAGAAAGTAAACTAGAGGCCGAAAAGGTCCTGCAAAGTTCAACATACAAAAGGGTGTCCATCCTAAGAACAATACTGGTTTACGGTTTCGTGCCTAACTTGTCAAGGACGAATATTATTCTGTGGCTAAACGATACTTTGGGTAAAAAACAAGCGGTGAATATGGTCGACGACCAATTCCGAATGCCAACCTACGCGGACGATTTAGCGCATGCATGCCTAAATGCCTGTAGTTTAAATGCCGAGGGTGTGTTCAATGTTTCAGGGCCAGAATATATTTCTGTTTACGATTTAGCGATTTTGGTTGCCGATGTATTTGGGCACGAGAAGGAACTTATAAATAAGTCCAAATCCCAAGCATTTAGTGATAAAGCACCCCGTCCTCCTAAAACAGGTTTTGACCTATCGAAATCAAGAGAATTTTTAAATTATCGCCCCCATAGTTTGAGAGATGCTTTAACTCAAACCAAGCTGCAAATCCAAGATTTTAAAAACAAAAACTAAGCTATCCATTAGCTAAGCTATATTTTTGAATCCTTCAAATAAAAACCATATGAATTTAAAGGCACTTTGTGGAGTTGTCGTTTTATCAATTTTATCAATTTTTAATTTAAGCGCAGAGCCGTTAAAAGTAAGGGTTGAAAAGGTAAATCCTAATGGAGAAATTAACAATGCCAAGGCATTTGCTATCGTTTCTGGTGGAGTTGCTCCCTATCAGTATAAGTGGTCGGTGCAATCAGTTCCGTTAACATCCGATTCTTGTTGGGGAATTACCGAAGGGTCGGCATTTACTTTAACGGTTACTGATGCAAAGGGTAATAAGCAAAGCCTTTCTGACGTAGTAAGCACTACCTCTGCACCAGAGTGGTTAAACTCTTCCTTTGTTCCCATTGTTAATGCCATGACCACGGTGTTCTTCTGGGATCCGTTAGATGCTTTGGGGATCAGAGATCCGCAGGTGTTGCAGGAAGAAGAACGTGTTATTCCGCCTTTCTGGGCAAACGATAATATCGAAGAAATGTATCTGCAAGATTGGGCTGTTGCCGATGGAGCAGACGTTAAAGAAGGTCAGTTCCTAGCAACTGTAAAAAGAGGTTCTGGGAAGATTGATTCTGTTTATGCTCAGCATAATGGAATTCTCGAAATTCTTATCCCTAAAGGTGGTGTAATTAGAAATCAAGAAACCCAGGAAGAGGAAGTAAAGGTTGGACCAACCCTTCTGGGATTGGTGAAATTACACGAACCCAAACCGGTTTTTCATCCTAATGGCGACAAGAAATCTCAAGGAGTTCCAATCATTGTTATTTGGTTAGTATGTGGGGCTTTGTTCTTTACAATTCGCATGAAGTTTATCAATTTCAGGGGAGTAAAACATGCTATAGAACTGGTACAAGGAAAATTTGATAATCCGAATGACAAAGGTGAGGTTTCGCACTTTCAAGCCCTAACAACTGCGCTTTCTGCAACGGTGGGATTAGGAAACATAGCAGGGGTTGCCGTAGCAATTTCTCTTGGTGGTCCAGGAGCCACCTTCTGGATGATATTAGCTGGATTAATGGGTATGGCTTCCAAATTTGTGGAATGTACACTTGGGGTTAAATACCGTGAAATCAACGAAGCTGGTGAAGTTTCAGGTGGTCCGATGTATTACCTAACAAAAGGTTTAGAAAAAAGAAACCTAGGTAAGTTGGGGAAGATGCTTGCGGTCTTGTTTACCATACTGTGTATTGGAGCTTCTTTCGGTGGAGGTAACATGTTCCAAGCCAACCAAGCTTTTGCTCAGGTAAGTAACCAGTTCCCTTCTTTAGCTGGTTATGGAACTTGGTTTGGGGTAATTTTATCTGCTCTTGTCTTTATTGTTATAGTTGGTGGTGTTAAAAGTATTGCACGTGTTACCGACAAGATTGTACCATTTATGTGTGGTATATATGTTCTATTCTCCCTGATTATTATCTTCATGAACTTCGGAAATATAGGTGATGTATTCGGCGAAATTATTTCTGGAGCTTTCGAAGCACCAGCTATTCGTGGTGGTATAGTCGGAGTATTGATAATTGGTTTCCAAAGAGCAGCATTCTCCAATGAAGCTGGTGTGGGTTCTGCGTCCATCGCTCACTCCGCCTCTAAAACCGATGAGCCTGTTAGTGAAGGAATAGTAGCATTACTTGAGCCATTTGTAGATACGGTATTGGTTTGTACCATGACAGCCTTGGTTTTAGTATTCACCGGTTATGCTGATGGAACTAGTGGTTTAAATGGATCGGAATTGACTTCCGCTGCCTTTAGTGAAGTATTCCCTTGGTTTTCATGGGTGTTGATGGTGGCAATCCTGCTTTTTGCATTCTCTACAATGATCAGTTGGTCCTATTACGGACTAAAGGCTTGGACCTTTGCGTTCGGAAATAGTAAAAAAGTAGAGCTAATCTATAAGGTAATTTTCTGCGGTTTCGTAATTATTGGATCTTCTGTAGGACTGGGTGCAGTGCTAGACTTTTCAGATTTAATGATTCTAGGAATGGCTTTCCCAAACATTGCCGGATTGGTAATTATGTCTGGAGAGGTTAAAAACGACTTAAAAGACTACATGGCTCGAGTAAAGTCAGGTGCCATAAAGCGTTTTAAATAAAAAGAAAAGGAAATCTTGATAATTAAAGACCGGTTGAGTTACTCAATCGGTCTTTTTGTTTTTGGGAGTTCGCAGCTTGTGCTCAAAGCATCCTTTGTAAAGGCTTAGTTGGTTTTTTACTATCTTTTTATAAATCCTACCACATGAAAAGATGGTTTAAACTTTCTTCCTGGGAAGCAAAGGGGCTCATGTCTCTTAACCTATTAATTGCTTTTTTAATTCTATATCGAATAGGCATTGGTAGATTTTCAACTCTCGATAATGATCTTATTCAGCGGCTAGATTCCATTGAGCTTTTCTTAATTCAAAAGGAGCAAAATCTCCAAAATAAAATTACCTCGCTGGATACAACTCAAATTGTAGAAAGAAAAACATTAGAGAAAAAGAAGGGTAGTGCTAGAAAATTAAAATTTCAATCCTTTGATCCCAATAGAATTTCCGCAACGGAATTATTCCAGTATGGAATAAGCAGGAAGCAGGCTGCGACCTTTGTGAATTTTCGTAATGCACTTGGCGTTTATACTTCCGTTGAGGAATTTGAAAAGTTAATGGGTTGGGATTTAGAAGCTAAAAAAGCTCTTAGTCAGTTTGCGGTATTTAATGATAGCCCTAATAATATAAGTAAGGAGGCTCCGATAAAAACGAGTCCTTCAAAAGTCCTGTTAAATAGCGCGGATACTTCAGCACTAAAGAAGCTAAAGGGTATCGGTTCGGTACTGGCAAAAAGAATTTTGGCCTACCGAAGTCTTTTGGGCGGATATATTCAAAGGGAGCAGCTGTTTGAAGTTTGGGGGTTGGATAGCGCTTGTATTCAACATAATTGGAAATCATTTGTAATTGATACCCTTTACATTGAAAAGATGGACATTAATAGCGTGGATTTGGAGCGATTAAAAAGACATCCATACATAACCTATAAATTGGCAAAGGCCATTATTTCGTATCGAAATCAACATGGAAATTATTCAGCAATCGAACAAATCATGAATTCTGTGTTGATTGGTCGGGAGGATTATCTTAAAATTGCCCCTTATTTGACGATTTCGAAAAGTGGAGCAAAGATTACAAGCAGCGATTAGAAATATTCCAGATTTCCCAAAACCTGGAATTCAGTTTAAAGATATCACTCCAATTTTTCTGGACCCCGAACTCTTTCGCGACCTTGTTAAAAGATTTGCTCAAGAGTACAAGAAATATAGTCCCGATGCCATAGTGGGTATTGAAAGTAGGGGTTATTTGGCAGGCCCAGCAATTGCATTGGAATTGGGTATACCTTTTGTCTTGATAAGAAAGAAAGGAAAACTACCTGCAAAAACAATTTCTCACACCTACAGTTTAGAGTACGGTACCGATGTGGTAGAGGTGCATGAGGATGCGATTGCGCCGGGTTCTAAGGTCATTGTTCACGATGATCTTTTGGCAACCGGTGGTACTGCCGAAGCAGCAGGCCATCTAGTTGAAAAGTGTGGATCAACGCCAGTGTTGTTCTCCTTTATTGTTGAATTGAATTTTTTAAATGGAAAAGAGCGCCTAGAAAAGGTAGCTCCATGTCATAGTATAATAACATATTAAGGTATGAATTTTAACTACAGTGAAAGTCAGAATATGATCGCACAAATGGTGCGTGATTTTGCGGAGAAGGAGATTAAGCCCAAGCTAATGGAATGGGATGAATCACAAGTTTTTCCTATCGAAGTATTTAAGAAACTTGGGGAGTTAGGTCTTTTGGGAGTTTTAGTTCCAGAGCAGTACGGTGGAAGCGGATTATCATATAAAGATTATGTAATTGCCATCAAAGAATTAGCTTCAGTTTGCGGTTCCATAGGTTTGTCTATGGCAGCTCATAATTCACTTTGTACCGGTCATATTTTACAATTTGCTAACGAAGAGCAGAAACAAAAATGGCTTCCTAAATTAGCAACAGGAGAGTGGATTGGAGCTTGGGGACTTACCGAGGCGAACACCGGGTCGGATGCCATGCGTATGCGTACCACGGCTAAAAAAGATGGAGAGTACTGGGTAATTAACGGAGCTAAGAACTGGATTACGCACGGAATCACTGGAAATGTAGCAGTTGTGTTAGTAAGAACAGGAGAGCTTTTAGACTCTCACGGGATTACAGCATTTGTGGTTGAAAGAGGGACACCTGGGTTTAAAGCGGGTAAAAAGGAAGACAAATTAGGAATGAGAGCTTCTGAAACCGCTGAGATGATTTTCGAAGACTGTCGCGTTCACGAGTCTAATATTCTAGGAGAAGTAGGAGAGGGCTTTATCCAGGCGATGAAGGTATTAGATGGAGGGAGAATTTCTATTGCAGCATTATCATTAGGGATAGCGAATGGTGCCTATAAGGCGTCTGTTCAATATGCAAAGGAGCGTGAGCAGTTTGGTAAAGCTATTGCAAATTTCCAGGCCATTGCATTTAAACTAGCCGACATGGCAACCAAAATTGAGGCAGCCGAATTACTTACATTACAAGCTGCAGCAATGAAGGATAAAGGAGAGAAGATAACTAAGGAGGGAGCTTTTGCCAAGTATTATGCCTCTGAGGTAGCTGTGGAGGTATCTACTGATGCCGTACAGATTTTTGGTGGATATGGTTACACTAAGGAGTATCCAGTTGAGAAATTCTACCGAGATAGTAAGTTATGTACTATTGGAGAAGGTACCTCAGAGATTCAGAAACTAGTAATTTCTAGAGAAGTACTAAAAGATTAAAATAAATTGGTGAGGTGGGAAAATATACTACCTTTGCCGCCACATTGATTGAAAGGAGGTATAGCGCAGATGTTAATTATTCCAGTAAAAGAAGGCGAAAACATTGAGAGATCGCTTAAGAAGTTTAAGAAGAAGTACGAGCGTACAGGTACGTTAAAGGAGCTTAGAAAGCGCAAGCATTTCACTAAGCCTAGCGTAACACGTCGCGAGGAAGTGAAAAAAGCGATTTATGTTCGTCAAATGCGCGATGCTGAAGAGCAATAAATCTTAATCATATTTTTCATATTAAAAGGATTGTATCTTTAGGGGTACAATCCTTTTTTCGTTTATGATAAATCAGTTTTTGGACTACCTAGAGCATCAGCGGCGCTATTCAGCGCATACGGTAGCGGCTTATAAAAAGGATTTGGAGCAATTCTCCTTATACTTAGAGGAGACCTACGAAATTTCTGAAATTACTAAGGCCGATCGTCAGCTAATCAGATCCTGGGTTTTGGCTTTAATGGAGTCTGGAGTAGCGCCAAGTTCCGTTTCGAGAAAACTAGCGTCTCTTTCCACCTATTTTAAGTTTATGCAGCGACAGGGTGCGGTAAATGCAAATCCTGTTGGTTTGGTGTCGAAACCTAAAAAGGCAAAAAAGTTGCCGGTTTATCTGGATGTAAGTTCCATTGAAAAGTTATTTCACGCCGAACTTTTTGATCGAGATTATTATGGGCAACAGGATAGGGTGATTTTAGAGATGTTTTTTGGAACCGGAATACGATTATCGGAGTTAATAGAGATAAAGCGCATCAACCTTGATATAGGCAAAGGACTTGTTAAAGTATTGGGTAAGCGTAATAAAGAACGCGTCATCCCGTTAACAATGAACTTGGTCAACTTATTGCGTGATTTCCTCGTATTGAGGGATGGAAATGTATCTTCTGAAATACCTTTCCTTTTCGTAACCAAGACGGGGAAAAAACTTTATCCAAAATTTGTTTACCGCCTTGTGAATAATTACCTTAACCAAGTAACAACAATAACCAAGAAAAGTCCACACGTCTTGAGGCACACCTTCGCAACCCACATGTTAAATCAGGGGGCAGACTTAAATGCCATCAAGGAGATTTTGGGTCATGCTAGTTTGGCAGCGACTCAAGTTTACACGCATAATTCTATAGAGAAGAATAAATCGATATTTAAGAAGGCCCATCCAAGGGGCTAATGTTTAACCCTAAAAAATAAAGTTTATGGAGGTAAAGGTTCATTCCATCCATTTTGATGCAGACATTAAGCTACTCAATTTCATTGAAGAGAAAGTGAACAAGCTAAGGCAGTTTGACAACAAAATAATAGCGAGCGAAGTATTTTTGCGATTAGATAAAGCAGAGACCAAGGAAAATAAGGTAGCTGAGATAAAGCTTAATGTACCTGGAAAAGACCTTTTTGCGAAAAAGCAGTGCAAGTCTTTTGAGGAGGCAACCGACGGTGCCGTAGAGGCCTTGAGAAGGCAATTGAAAAAACACAAGGAGAAGTTGAGCACATCGCACTAAAAAAATCTCATATTTTTTTCTCAAAAATTTTGGGAGATTAATTTTCTTATTACATTTGCAGACCCTTTCACAGAGAGGGTCTTTTTTTAGTTCTTTTTCATAGTAAAAATTGCCTCCATAGCTCAGTTGGCTAGAGCAGCTGATTTGTAATCAGCAGGTCGTTGGTTCGAATCCTACTGGAGGCTCAAAGATGGAATTGGGGAGATACTCAAGCGGCCAACGAGGACAGACTGTAAATCTGTTGGTGTATACCTTCGCAGGTTCGAATCCTGCTCTCCCCACCATTATTTTATTTGACAAAGGATTAAAAATAAGCGGGAGTAGCTCAGTTGGTAGAGCATTAGCCTTCCAAGCTAAATGTCGCGAGTTCGAACCTCGTCTCCCGCTCAATTTTTAAGCCGATGTAGCTCAGGGGTAGAGTGCTTCCTTGGTAAGGAAGAGGTCACGGGTTCAAATCCCGTCATTGGCTCAGGTTTTTGTGTTTAAGTTAAAATAAGTAATAAAACCTCCATTATGGCTAAAGCAAATTTCGAGCGTACCAAACCACACTTAAATATTGGTACAATCGGTCACGTAGACCACGGTAAGACTACTCTTACTGCAGCGATTTCTAAAGTTCTTTCTGACAAAGGATTCGCAGAATCAAGAGATTTTGATACAATTGATAACGCTCCTGAGGAAAAAGAGCGTGGTATTACAATTAATACTTCGCACATTGAGTACCAAACAGAGAAGCGTCACTATGCACACGTTGACTGTCCAGGTCACGCCGATTACGTTAAGAACATGGTAACTGGTGCTGCTCAGATGGACGGTGCGATCTTAGTGGTAGCTGCTACTGATGGTCCTATGCCTCAAACTCGTGAGCACATCCTTCTTGGTCGTCAGGTAGGTGTACCTCGTATCGTGGTATTCCTTAACAAGTGCGACATGGTTGACGATGCTGAGCTTTTAGAGCTAGTTGACATGGAAGTACGTGAATTGCTTTCTTTCTACGATTATGATGGTGACAACACTCCAGTAATCCAAGGTTCTGCTCTTGGTGCTCTTAACGGAGAAGCTGAGTGGGTTGCTAAAGTTGATGAGCTAATGGATGCTGTTGATACTTGGATCGAAGAGCCACCAAGAGAAGTTGACAAGGATTTCCTAATGCCAGTTGAAGATGTATTCTCTATTACTGGTCGTGGTACTGTAGCAACTGGTCGTATCGAAACTGGAGTTATCAACTCTGGAGATCCTGTAGAGATCATCGGTATGGGTGCTGAAAGAATGAACTCTACTGTAACTGGTGTTGAGATGTTCCGTAAGATTCTTGACAGAGGTGAAGCTGGAGATAACGTTGGATTACTTCTACGTGGTGTTGAGAAATCAGACATCAAAAGAGGTATGGTTATCGCTAAGCCAGGTTCTGTAACTCCTCACACTAAGTTCAAGGCTGAGGTATACGTTCTTAAGAAAGAAGAAGGTGGACGTCACACTCCATTCCGTAACAAATACCGTCCTCAGTTCTACTTCAGAACTACTGATGTAACTGGAGAGATCAACCTAGAAGATGGTAGAGAAATGGTACTTCCTGGAGATAACGTATCTATTACTGTTGAGCTTATCGCTCCTATCGCGATGAACAAAGGTCTTCGTTTCGCTATCCGTGAAGGTGGACGTACAGTAGGTGCTGGTCAGGTTACCGATATCGTTGAGTAATTAAAATTCCGAAAGGAATTTATCAATAGAAATCCAAGCATAAGACGGTAACATTCCGTCTTATGCTTTTGGTTTAAACGGGTATAGCTCAGTTGGTAGAGCACTGGTCTCCAAAACCAGGTGTCGGGAGTTCGAGTCTCTCTACCCGTGCATAAAGCTTAAGCAAGTGGCAAACATTAAAGCATACATAGAAGATGTGTACAACGAGATGGTACACAAGGTAACTTGGCCTACGTGGAAAGAGTTACAATCTTCTTCTATTCTAGTTTTAGTAGCATCTGCAATTATTGCGTTGCTAATTTTTCTAATGGATTACATTTTCGGAATTAACGGAGAAGATTCTCTTTGGAGAGGTATTCTAGGATACGTTTACCAAATACTAGGAGATCTGTAGGTTATGGCGAGTAGTGGAAAAAACTGGTATGTAGTTCGTGCTGTAAACGGCAAGGAAAAGAAGGTGAAAGAATTTCTTGAGCTGGAGATTGCCCGTTACGGCTTGGAAAAGAATATTTCTCAAATTCTGATACCAACTGAAAAGGTTTATCAGATTAGAAATGGGAAAAAGGTTGCCAAAGAAAGAAATTACTTCCCAGGATACGTAATTATAGAGGCATCTTTAGAAGGTGAAATTCCACACATTATTAAGAACATAACCAATGTAATTGGTTTTCTTGGAGCCGAAAAGGGTGGAGACCCACTACCGTTAAGAGAGTCTGAAGTAAATAGAATCTTAGGTAAGGTTGATGAGTTATCTGATAACGAAGTTGAATTTGAAAACAACTACGTTGTAGGAGATAAAGTGAAAGTAATAGATGGTCCATTTAACAACTTTGATGGAGTTGTTGAGGAGATTCTAGAGGATAAGAAGAAATTAAAAGTAATGGTTAAGATATTTGGAAGGAAAACTCCAGTGGAACTTAACTATATGCAAGTAGATAAACAATAAGGATTTAATAGAATTTGGAGTGATGCCAAAATAATGCTTCCACATCACTCTAAATGACCAAACATAAACATAACGATGGCAAAGGAAATAGCTGCTTTAATTAAGCTACAGGTAAAAGGAGGAGCTGCAAACCCATCACCGCCAGTAGGACCAGCACTTGGTGCGAAGGGGGTGAACATTATGGAGTTTTGTAAGCAGTTTAACGCCAGAACTCAGGACAAAGCTGGGAAGGTGCTTCCTGTGGTTATCACTGTATTTAGTGATAAGTCTTTCGATTTTGTTGTAAAGACTCCACCTGCTGCAGTACAGCTATTAGAAGCGGCCAAGTTAAAGTCCGGATCGTCGGAGCCTAACAGAGTTAAAGTTGGGTCAGTTACCTGGGATCAGGTTAAGGCTATCGCCGAAGACAAGATGCCTGATTTAAACTGTTTTACTATTGAAAGCGCAATGAGTATCATCGCTGGTACTGCGCGTTCTATGGGATTAACAGTTAAAGGTGCTAAACCATTTTAACCAAATCAGAAATTAGAGCAATGAGTAAGTTAACGAAGAATAGAAAAGAGGCGTTGACCAAGTACGACCGGGAGAAGGCTTACACATTAAGCGAAGCTGCTTCTATAGTTAAAGAAATCAGCAATACCAAATTCGATTCTACGGTGGATATCAGCGTTCGTTTAGGCGTTGATCCTCGTAAGGCTAACCAAATGGTTAGAGGTACTGTTTCTCTTCCTCATGGAACTGGAAAGGATGTAAAAGTGTTAGTGCTTTGTAATCCAGACAAAGAACAAGAGGCTAAGGATGCTGGTGCAGATCACGTTGGATTAGATGAGTATATCGAGAAAATCAAAGGAGGTTGGACAGATGTTGATGTAATTATTACATCTCCAAATGTTATGGCTAAAGTTGGTGCTCTTGGTAGAATCTTAGGACCACGTGGTTTAATGCCTAACCCTAAGACGGGAACAGTTACTATGGATATCGGTAAAGCGGTTTCTGAAGTAAAAGCTGGTAAAATTGATTTCAAAGTAGACAAGTTTGGAAACATCCACGCTGCAATCGCAAAGGCATCTTTTGATGACACCAAAATTGCGGAAAACGCGAAGGAAATCATTTCTACACTTCTTAAAATGAAACCAGCTGCGGCAAAAGGAACATATGTGAAAAGCATTTTCCTTTCTAGCACCATGAGTCCTAGCGTACAGGTTGAACCTAAATCGGTAGGTGCATAAACCCACCGGTTAAATAGATTAAAGGATGACCAAAAGCGAAAAAAATCAAATGATAGAAGACCTAGTTACTCAATTAGAGGGAACTAGTGTACTTTACATTGCTGATACCGCTGAATTGGATGCTGAGCAAACTAGCAACTTAAGACGCGAGTGTTTTAAGAAAAACATTAAGCTAAGTGTAGTTAAAAATACACTTCTTAAGAAAGCTATGGATCGCGTAGAAGGTAAGGATTACTCTGAATTAGAGTCAGTTCTTGCTGGTCCAACTGCAATTATGATTGCAGAAACTGGAAACGTACCTGCGAAGTTAATTCAACAATTCAGGAAGAAATCTAAGAAGCCCGTATTAAAAGGTGCTTGGGTTGATGAAGCCGTTTACATCGGTGATAACCAACTAGAAGCCCTAGTTAATATCAAGTCTAAGGACGAGGTATTGGCAGAGGTTATTGGATTACTTCAATCTCCTGCGAAAAATGTTATTTCTGCTCTTAAATCATCAGGTGGAGATACCATTGCCGGCTTAGTAAAAGCCTTATCAGAAAAAGAATAAACAATTAGATTTAAAAACCTTCAAATAAAACAAGTAAAATGGCTGATTTAAAAGCTTTAGCTGAAGAACTAGTAAACCTTACCGTTAAGGATGTAAACGAACTAGCTAACATTCTTAAAGAAGAGTATGGAATTGAACCTGCTGCTGCCGCTGCTGTTGCGGTTGCTGGACCTGCAGGTGGTGGCGAAGGTGCTGCTGAAGAGAAAACTGAGTTCGACGTAATTCTAAAATCTGCTGGTAGCTCTAAGCTAGCTGTAGTGAAATTAGTAAAAGAGTTAACTGGACTTGGTCTTAAAGAGGCGAAAGAGTTAGTTGATGGTGCTCCTAAATCATTGAAAGAAGGAGTTGCTAAGGACGAAGCTGAGTCACTTAAGAAATCTCTAGAAGAGGCCGGAGCTGAGGTTGAGATTAAGTAATCCAATTTCTAAAAACTACTTTAGGTTTAACCGCTACCCTCGGGTAAGCGGTTAAGCCTTTTTGTGGTTGGTGTAGGGTCCTTCTTGTTAATCTTATAATATCAATCGTCTTGGCAACTGCAACTTTAGAAAATATTAATCCGCGAATTTCATTCGCATCCATAAAGAATCTTGTAGACTATCCAGATTTTCTCGAGATTCAATTGAAGTCATTTAAAGAATTTTTCCAGCTGGATACCAACCCTGAAGACCGTAAGTCTGAAGGTTTATACAAGGTATTTAGCGAAAACTTTCCAATCACTGATACTAGAAATCAGTTTGTTCTGGAATTTTTGGATTATTTTATTGATCCTCCTCGCTACGATATCGATGAGTGTATCGAGCGTGGTTTAACTTACGCAGTTCCGCTTAAGGCTAAATTAAAACTGTACTGTACCGATCCAGAACACGAGGATTTCGAAACCATCGTGCAGGATGTTTATTTAGGGTCTTTACCTTACATGACTCCAAAAGGATCTTTCGTGGTAAATGGAGCTGAAAGAGTAATTGTATCTCAGTTACACAGATCTCCAGGGGTGTTCTTCGGACAAAGCCGCCACGCAAATGGTACTCGATTATATTCTGCAAGAATTATTCCTTTTAAAGGTTCTTGGATAGAATTCGCGACCGATATCAATAGCGTAATGTACGCCTATATCGATCGTAAGAAAAAGTTACCTGTAACCACGCTTTTTAGAGCAATCGGTTACGAATCCGATAAGGATATCCTTGAGATTTTCGACCTTGCTGATGAAGTTAAGGTTACCAAAAAGGCGATGAAGTCTTTCTTGGGTAGAAAATTAGCAGCAAGAGTTCTTAAAACTTGGATTGAAGACTTCGTAGATGAAGAAACAGGTGAGGTTGTTTCCATCGAAAGAAACGAGGTAATCATTGATCGTGAAACTATTATCGAAGAGGAGCACCTAGAGCTTATTCAAGAGGCTGGGGTTAAAACTCTTATCCTTCATAAGGAGGATGCTAATAATGCCGATTACAGCATAATTTACAACACACTTCAAAAGGACACTTCTAACTCCGAAAAAGAAGCTGTTGAACATATCTATCGTCAGTTACGTAATGCCGAACCACCAGATCTAGACACTGCAAGAGGAGTTATCGATAAACTTTTCTTCTCTGAAACTAGATACGACCTTGGGGAAGTAGGACGTTTTAGAATTAACAAGAAGCTTGGTTTGGACATCGAACAAGATGTTAGAATCCTTACCAAAGTAGATATTATCAATATCATCAAATACCTAATTGAGTTAGTAAACTCTAAGGCTGATGTGGATGATATTGACCACCTTTCTAACAGAAGGGTAAGAACTGTGGGAGAGCAGTTGTACAATCAGTTCTCTGTTGGTTTAGCTAGAATGGCTAGAACAATTAGAGAGCGTATGAACGTAAGAGATAATGAGGTATTTACCCCTACCGACCTTATTAACGCCAAGACATTATCGTCGGTAATTAACTCTTTCTTCGGTACCAACCAGCTATCTCAGTTCATGGATCAAACCAACCCACTGTCCGAAATTACGCACAAGCGTAGATTATCGGCACTTGGGCCTGGTGGTTTATCTAGAGAGCGTGCAGGTTTCGAGGTTCGTGACGTTCACTACACGCACTACGGAAGACTTTGTACTATTGAGACTCCTGAAGGACCAAACATTGGTCTTATTTCTTCTCTTTGTGTTTATGCAAAGGTTAACCGACTTGGATTTATCGAAACCCCATACCGTGAGGTTGAAAAAGGTAAAGTAAAATTCGACCAGGTTAAGTACTTAAGTGCTGAGGAAGAAGACGAAAGAATCATTGCTCAAGCAAACGCTCCTGTTGAGAAGGATGGATCCTTTACCAACGATCTTATTAAGGCGCGTCTTGAAGGTGATTTCCCAGTTACTGAGCCATCGAACATCAATTTGATGGATGTAGCTCCGAACCAGATTGCATCTATCGCAGCATCTCTAATTCCTTTCTTGGAGCATGATGATGCCAACCGTGCACTGATGGGATCGAACATGATGCGTCAAGCGGTACCATTAATGAAGCCTCAGAGCCCAATCGTTGGAACGGGTCTTGAAAAACGCGTTGCTGAAGATTCTCGTGTACTACTTAATGCAGAAGGTGAAGGAACCGTTGTTGCAGTTGATGCGAACGAAATTCAAATTAAGTACAATTTCACCGACGAAGATCGTTTGGTAAGATTTACTGACGATACTGTTAGCTACAAACTAACCAAGTTTAAAAAGACCAACCAGAGCACTTGTATCAACCTTAAGCCTATTGTAAGTGTAGGTCAAAAAGTTGTAAAAGGACAAGTTCTTTGCGAAGGTTACGGAACTGAAAAAGGAGAGCTAGCACTTGGTCGTAACATGAAAGTGGCCTTCATGCCATGGAAAGGTTACAACTTTGAGGATGCGATTGTTATTTCCGAGTCTGTAGTAAAGGATGATATTTTTACTTCTATACACATCGATGAGTATGTGTTAGAAGTAAGGGATACTAAAAGAGGTCTTGAAGAGCTTACCGCTGATATTCCAAACGTATCGGAGGAGGCAACTAAAGATCTTGATGAGAATGGATTAATTAGAATTGGTGCCGATGTAAAAGACGGTGATATTCTAATTGGTAAGATTACTCCTAAAGGAGAGTCAGATCCTTCTCCAGAAGAGAAATTGTTAAGAGCCATCTTTGGAGATAAGGCTGGAGATGTTAAAGATGCATCTCTTAAAGCGCCACCATCTACCAGAGGTGTGGTTATCGACAAGAAGTTATTTGCTCGGGCACTAAAAGATCGCAAGAATAGAGGTGCAGAGAAGTCGATGTTGGAGAGCCTAGAGAAGCAGCATGACCTTGAAATGGGTGAGCTTAAGAAGGTGTTAATAGAAAAACTATTAACAATTCTTCAAGGCAAAACTTCTGCAGGTGTACTTAACAAGTTTAATGAAGAAATCATTAAAAAGGGAGTTAAGTTCACAGCGAAGAACTTACAAGGTGTTGTTTACGCGGAGGTTAATCCTAACAATTGGACAAACGACGAGCACGTTAACGGTCTGATTAAGCAATTGCTTCACAACTTCAGTATTAAAGCTGCGGATATAATTGGAGCATACAAGAGAGAGCGTTTCCAAATCTCAGTTGGAGATGAGTTACCAGCAGGAATTATTAAGCTTGCTAAAGTTTACATGGCTAAAAAGCGTAAACTGAAAGTAGGGGATAAGATGGCTGGACGTCACGGAAACAAGGGTATTGTAGCCAAGATCGTTCGTCAAGAGGATATGCCATTCCTAGAGGATGGAACGCCAGTAGATATCGTTCTTAACCCACTTGGGGTACCATCTCGTATGAACCTTGGGCAGATTTATGAAACTGTTCTTGGATGGGCTGGATTAAAATTAGGTAAGAAGTATGCAACACCAATTTTTGATGGTGCATCTCTAGACCAAATTAATGCGGAAACCGACGAGGCTGGTGTGCCAAGAAATGGTAGAACATACCTATACGACGGTGGAACTGGAGAGCGTTTCGATCAGCCAGCAACAGTAGGGGTAATCTACATGATTAAACTTGCTCACATGGTTGATGACAAAATGCACGCACGTTCTATCGGACCATACTCGCTTATTACGCAACAACCTCTTGGAGGTAAGGCTCAATTCGGGGGTCAGCGTTTCGGAGAGATGGAGGTATGGGCACTTGAAGCATTTGGTGCAGCTAATATCCTTAGAGAGATTCTTACCATTAAGTCGGATGACGTAGTAGGAAGAGCTAGAGCTTACGAGGCTATTGTTAAAGGAGAGGTTATTCCAGAGCCTGGATTACCAGAATCGTTTAATGTATTACTTCACGAGCTACGTGGACTTGGTTTGAATATTTCGCTAGACTAAATTATTCGGTACCACGCTTAGTGCGTGGTACCTTTAAATATTATTGATTTAAATATGGCTTTCCGTAAAGAATCTAAAGTTTCAAGTTCCTTTGAGAAAATCACGATTAGCTTGGCTTCGCCAGAGCAAATCCTGAAGCAATCTCACGGGGAAGTTTTAAAGCCCGAAACCATCAATTACCGTACTTATAAGCCGGAAAGAGATGGTCTTTTCTGTGAACGTATTTTTGGTCCAGTAAAGGACTACGAATGTCACTGTGGAAAATATAAGCGTATTAGATATAAAGGTATCGTCTGTGACCGTTGTGGTGTAGAAGTTACCGAGAAGAAAGTTCGTCGCGAACGCATGGGACACATTTCTTTAGTTGTTCCTGTTGCGCACATTTGGTATTTCCGTTCATTGCCAAACAAGATAGGATACCTTTTAGGTTTACCATCTAAGAAATTGGATCAAGTTATTTACTACGAGAGATATGTGGTAATTAATCCAGGTCCAACTAAGAACAAAGAAGGAGAGCCACTTCAATTCCTAGACTTCCTTACAGAGGAAGAATATCTAGATACCTTAGAAACACTTCCAAAAGATAACCATCACCTGGATGACAATGATCCGAACAAGTTCATTGCTAAAATGGGTGCGGAGGCATTGGAAGAAATGCTTAAGCGTATCGATCTTGATGAAGTATCTTACGATTTAAGACATAAAGCAAATACCGAAACTTCTCAGCAGCGTAAAAACGAGGCACTTAAACGTCTTCAAGTTGTAGAGGCCTTCCGTGAGGCGAATAGAAGAGTAGAGAATAATCCTGAGTGGATGGTAGTGAAGGTGGTTCCAGTGATTCCACCAGAACTAAGACCTCTTGTACCTCTTGATGGTGGTAGATTTGCTACTTCGGATTTAAATGACCTTTACCGTCGTGTTATTATCCGTAACAACCGTCTTAAAAGACTAATCGAAATTAAAGCTCCGGATGTAATTCTTAGAAATGAGAAAAGAATGCTTCAGGAAGCTGTGGATTCACTTTTCGATAACTCTAGAAAATCTAGTGCTGTTAAAACGGAATCTAATCGTCCGTTAAAATCACTTTCAGATTCTCTTAAAGGTAAGCAAGGACGTTTCCGTCAGAACTTACTTGGTAAGCGTGTTGATTATTCTGCACGTTCAGTTATCGTTGTAGGACCGAATCTAAAACTTCACGAATGTGGTCTGCCTAAAAACATGGCAGCTGAATTATTCAAGCCATTCATCATCCGTAAGATGATAGAGCGTGGTATTGTTAAAACCGTGAAGTCTGCTAAAAAGATTGTAGACCGCAAGGAACCAGTAGTTTGGGATATTCTTGAGAATGTACTTAAAGGACACCCTGTACTACTTAACCGTGCACCAACGCTACACAGATTAGGTATTCAAGCCTTCCAGCCAAAGCTAATCGAAGGAAAAGCAATACAACTGCACCCATTAGTATGTTCTGCATTTAACGCGGATTTCGATGGTGACCAGATGGCGGTTCACTTACCACTTGGTAATGCCGCAATTTTAGAAGCACAGCTGCTTATGCTTGCTTCACACAACATCCTTAACCCTGCTAACGGTGCTCCAATTGCAGTACCATCTCAGGATATGGTTCTTGGACTTTACTACATCACAAAAGGTAAGAAGTCCACCAAAGAAGAACCGGTTAAAGGTGAGGGGAAAATTTTCTATAGCCCAGAGGAGGTAGTTATTGCCCTTAACGAGAAGCAAGTAAATCTACATGCTGAAATTAAGCTTCGTAGAACTTCTAAAACTGAAGAAGGAAATGAAGTAACCGAGCTAATCGAAACTACAGTTGGTAGAGTTATTTTCAACCAAGTAGTGCCAGAAGAGGTTGGATTTGTAAACCAGCTACTTACCAAAAAGGCATTAAGAGATATCATTGGATCTGTACTTAAGCAGGTGGGAATTGCTAAAACAGCGAAATTCCTAGATGATATTAAGGAGCTTGGATTTATGAGTGCATTTAGAGGTGGATTATCGTTCAACCTTTCAGATGTAATCATCCCTAAGGAAAAAGTAGAGCTTGTTGACAAAGCAAATGAGCAGGTACAGGAAGTACTCATGAACTATAACATGGGTCTTATTACCAACAACGAGCGTTATAACCAGATTATTGATATCTGGACACATACCAACTCTAAGTTAACGCACACATTGATGACGCGTTTAGAGCAGGATAGACAAGGGTTCAACTCAGTATACATGATGTACGATTCTGGTGCACGTGGATCTAAGGAGCAAATTCGTCAGCTATCTGGTATGCGTGGTCTTATGGCCAAGCCACAAAAATCTGGAGCTACCGGACAAGAGATTATTGAGAACCCGATTCTTTCGAACTTTAAAGAAGGTCTTTCGATTCTTGAGTACTTTATCTCTACTCACGGTGCTCGTAAAGGTCTTGCGGATACGGCTCTTAAAACGGCAGATGCGGGTTATCTAACCAGAAGACTTGTTGATGTTGCTCAAGACGTTATTATCGAAGAAGAGGATTGTGGTACACTAAGAGGTCTAGTTGCTCAACCACTTCGTAAGAACGAAGAAATAGTTGAGTCACTATACGATAGAATTTTAGGTAGAACTTCCGTACACGATGTATACCACCCAGAGACTGGAGAGTTGATTATTGAAAATGGTGAAGAAATAAACGAAATCGTTGGTCAAGCAATCGAGGAAGCAGGAATTACTGAGGTAGAAATTAGATCGGTACTTACTTGTGAGAGTAAGAGAGGAGTTTGTTCTAAGTGTTACGGAAGAAACCTTGCAACTGGAAGAAAGGTTCAAAATGGAGAGGCAGTTGGAGTTATCGCTGCGCAATCTATTGGGGAACCAGGTACACAGCTTACGCTTCGTACATTCCACGTAGGGGGTACTGCATCTAACGTAGCTGATGAGTCTGAATTAAAGGCTAAGCATAACGGTATTCTAGAAATAGAAGAACTTAGAACAGTTACCAAGAAAGAGAAAGACGGTGATGATAAGGTTATTGTAATCGGTCGTTCGGCTGAGGTTAAAGTAATCGATGAGAAAACCGGTATTATTCTTTCTAATAACAACATTCCTTATGGAGCTGAGCTATTCGTTAAATCTGGTAAGAAGATATCGAAAGGCGATGTAATCTGTAAGTGGGATCCCTATAACGCGGTAATCGTATCTGAAGTTGAGGGAACTATCCAGTTCGTTCACATGGAAGAAGGTATTACTTACCGTGAAGAGGTGGATGAGCAAACAGGATTTAAAGAGAAGGTAATTACCGAATCTAGAGATAAGAAAAAGAACCCTGCTATTAACCTTGTAAAAGGTAAAGAGAAGGATGTTATTAAATCTTACTCTGTACCGGTAGGAGCTCACATTTCTGTTGATAAAAACGAAAAGGTAATTCCAGGTCAAATTCTTGCTAAGATTCCACGTGTATCTGGTAAAACTGGGGATATTACTGGGGGTCTTCCAAGGGTAACTGAGTTATTCGAGGCAAGAAATCCATCGAACCCAGCTGTAGTTTCCGAAATAGATGGATTTGTAAGCTTTGGAAAAATTAAGCGCGGTAACCGTGAGGTAATCATTGAAGCAAAATCTGGTCAGAAGAAGAAGTACTTAGTTTCATTATCTAAGCACATTCTTATTCAGGAGAATGACTTTGTAAAAGCTGGAATGCCATTATCTGATGGAGCAACAACTCCTGCCGATATACTTGCAATTAAAGGACCTACCGCAGTACAGGAGTACTTGGTAAATGAGGTTCAGGAAGTATACCGTTTACAGGGTGTGAAGATTAACGATAAGCACTTTGAGGTTATCGTTCGTCAAATGATGCGTAAAGTAGAAATCGACGATCCAGGAGACACCAAATTCCTAGAAAAGCAAGGGGTTAACCGTATCGAATTCATGGAGGAGAACGATTGGATTTTTGGTAAGAAGATTGTTACCGATCCAGGAGACTCTACCAAGTTAAGACGTGGACAAATAGTTTCGGCACGAAAGTTAAGAGACGAGAACTCTCTGCTTAAGCGTAAGGATATGAAACCAGTTGAAGCAAGAGATGCAGTTCCAGCAACGGCAACTCCAATTCTTCAAGGTATCACCAGAGCATCGCTTCAAACAGAAAGCTTCATGTCTGCGGCTTCGTTCCAGGAAACTACCAAAGTACTTAACGAGGCAGCGGTTAATGCTAAAGAAGACAAACTGCTTGGATTGAAAGAAAACGTAATTGTAGGACACTTAATTCCTGCAGGTACGGGATCTAGATCATTCGGAAAGCACATTGTTGGATCGAAAGAAGAATACGAGCGTTTGGTAGCTATTAAAGCTGAAGAAAGCGCTGAATAATAAATTTAAAGGCTCCTTCGGGAGCCTTTAATCTAAGCTGTTGTTTTATGGCAGACGAAAAGAATAAAAATCAGAATCAGCTGAACATTGAGTTAAGCGAGGAGGTGGCAGAAGGTACCTATTCTAACTTGGCAATTATTACCCATAGTAATTCGGAATTTGTTATCGATTACGTTAGGGTAATGCCAGGTGTACCGAAAGCAAAAGTAAAATCTCGCATCTTACTTACACCTTTTCATGCTAAGCGCTTGTTAAATGCCTTGGCTGATAACGTTAGAAAATTTGAGTCTAATTTTGGACCTATAGATGAAAATGGGGGCGGATCTAACTTCTCTAGTAACGAAGGCGGATTTCCACCTATGAATTTTGGAGGACCAACTACGGAGGCATAATATTTAAGATCACAGGTGCCAAACACACAAGTGAGGAAGGGTCGATGTTTTTTTAAACATCGGCCTTTCTGTTTTTATAGACCTCTCTGATTAAACAGGATATACCCAAAATTGATCATAAAGCTCCAAGGCTTCCTATTGCCTTCAAAGTAGTTAATGTTGGCAGCTAAGGGACCCAATGGAGTCTGATACACTGCCGCTCCGCCCGCAACGTAATATCGTTTAGAAAGCGTACCACCAAACTCCGTTAACTTACCCTCTGTTTGCTCATTGGTATTAAAAGGTAAAAATAAGTGGTGCTGCGTGCGCAGACCAAGGCGGTCGGTAAGTTTAAAAACTAAACCGGCGCCAAGCCCTAGGTTATTTACACTTCTAAACTGAGGCAGAAAAAGAGTTGCACTTTCCGTTAGTGGGTTGTACTGCGGTAAAAATATTTCCGATGCTCTGAAATTACTAAAGGAGTACAAGGAAGATATTCTTCCGTCTATCATGGGGTAAAAAATGAGTTGTTCCGATAACGGGATAAATTGTTTGTAGGAAAATCTTATCTCTGCCCACCTTTTGTATTTGTTTAAAAATCCTTCTACTGGCGAGGTAGATCCGGGTATATACGACTCCCTTCCTTCCGTAAAAGCCAAGTTTAATCTAATGGATTTACCAGCTGTAGCATATTGCTTTTGGTCTAATGTGTTAAACTCCCAGCCCAGTCTATAAGATCCAGCATTAAATATGGTTTGATCACTGGTGTCGGCATTGCTGAAATTTGACTCCAAATAATAATTGGGAGAGCTTTTTACATACCTAATATCGGAGAAAATGTAGGACGTTTTGCTAGTTGGCGTGCTTACTTCTAAACCGGTAAACTGCTCGTTTTCTATAACAAATGCAGGTTTAACATCCTCGAAAAATGAGGTTCTGCTTCTAAAGTAATCCCAGCGGTTAAAAGTAACATAAGGACGGATGGAAAGTGGAAATCGACCTTCTTTAATTAATCGGATATCTGCATTTACTGAGGAGTAATACTTTCCGAAATAGGAATTGGCCGACACAATTAAGCCTGCATAACTTAAATTTTTCCAGGCCAGAGATACAAAACCGGTGTTAATGGATTTATTACTGATATTCCCACCAAAAGAAGCCTCTAAAGACTTTTCTAGGTCTATCTCCAGCTTTAGGGTGTATTTATTGCTTTCCTCATTGAAATAGGCATCGGGAAAAACATATTGAATAAATGGGTCGGATATAAGTGCTAGGTAATTCTCCTTAATTCCTTCGATTTCAAAGTCCCCCTTTTTTCTTACTAAGGCCTTAGAAATATATCGCTGTTGCTGATCCGTAATTCCCGTGCTTTCTAGTTTTTCGATTTTAAGTGACGCTAGTTTTTTCCTGAATTTTGCTCTGCGTTCCTCTTGGTATGGATCAACCTGTTGGGTAATGTTTCTTATGCTATCTATGGCATTTATCGTTGCCTCGTATCCACTAACAATTGCTTCTTTAGCACGGTCAAAATCGAAAGTTTCAATATCGTCTTCTGGGGTAATTATTATTCCTTTTTTTCCTCTAAGACTGTAGTCAGATTTTGAAACCAACATGTTTTTAACCTGCGATATTAGGTCGTCTTTTTCTGGACTTGTATAGTTGTAGGATACGTTACAACCAATGATTATATCTGGGTCGAAGCTATCAATAGCCACATTGGTTGGGAAATTGTTGTACAAACCACCATCGAATAAAAGTTTGTCTTGGTATACAATAGGACGTACATAAAAGGGGTAGGTACTCGAAGTTCTAATTGCGCGGTTTAAATAACCGGAGGAAAAAACAATGTCCTGTTTATTCTCAACATCTGAGGCCACACATCGGAATGGGACAAGAAGGCTATCAAAATCGCAGTTTGCGGCAGCATTAGCCCTTACCGTATGCTCCAAAAGAATTAAATCTAAATAAAGTGGATCGAAAAGGTGGGTAGGAAGGTTTTTGCCAATTTGACCTTCAGGGTTTATTTTAAGGTTAATCCAACTGGCATCGGTTAACTGATCTTTAAAAAGATTGCGGTAGGCATTTTCATTGAGTCCAGATATTTCTTTGATAAAAGTTTCAGAGGTAAGAAGTTGTTCAATGTCCGAGGGGCTGTATCCCGACGCATATAATCCACCGATAATGGCGCCCATAGAGACTCCAGTAATGGAGTGAATGGGGACTCCCTTTTCTTCTAATGCCTTTAAGAAGCCTATGTGAGCATATGCACTTGCACCTCCACCACTTAAAACAATTGCAATTTTTTCATTTTGCTGAGCCGCAACGCGCAACGAAAGCGCCAAGCCTACAAAAAGGGCAAAAAGAATTTTTGTTACAGAGTGGATTTTAGGGCTCTCCAATGTGCGTTAAAATATTTCAGTCTACTGCCGTACCACGAAAACATTTCACCGTCGGCAATAACAACTTGGGTTGTTGGTAATAGCTTTCGGAAATGTAGTAAATGCTTTTCTTTAAAGGGGTATGGTTCGGAAGATAAGATTAACAATTCCGGGTTTATTTTTTGTAAATCGGAACTCGTTAAGCTGGGATAACGTGGATCTGAAACTACCTCGTGAACTCCATTGCGCAGATTTACCAGCTCTAGCATGCTATGAATAAAAGTCTGCTTTCCAACCGCCATAATGGGGTCATTCCAAATTAGATATACCGTTTTTTTGGGTTCAGCAAGTGGGGAGATTTCATTTAGGCTAGCCGTTATTTCTGCTACTACCTTTTTAGCCGCTTCCTCTTTATTTACGGCAATAGCCAACTTTTTTAATTCGGGAATTAAATCTTCTTGGTTGTTTATATCGGTAAGGATTACCTCGAAATGCTCTTGAAGAAAAAGGATGTCTTCTTTGGTGTTTTCCTCCTTATTGGCAACAATAAGATCGGGCTTAAGCTTTAAAATTTTGTCGAGGTTCGCCGTTTTTGTACCTCCAACTCTTTCTTTAGTTCTAAACCATTTCTCTGGATGGATGCAGAACTTGGTGATACCAATAACTTCTGCATCCAATCCTAAATCAAATAAGTATTCCGTTAAGCTCGGAACCAGAGAAACAATACGCATAATTTAAGCCGTAGCCTTTATTACGTCGTGTTTGGTAATGATGTATGTGATTTGGGTTTTGAAATCTCTAACCAAAACTCCATGCTTATTTTCCTTTAACATTTCGTTTATATCCGAAACCGATGCGGTTGGATCCACAAAAGGCAATGCAGGTAGGATGTAATCCTCAATGGCTTCTTCTTTTTTCTCTGGAGTGGTTGTAATTATTTCGAAAAGCTGATCTTCAGAAATGGTTCCAACAATCCTTTCATCTCTAGAAACTGGAATTTGAGAGAAGTCGTTTTCAATAAGAATCTTACTCGTTTCAGAAATGCTGGTTTGGCTGTCAATGGTAACCACCTTTTGAAGCAGATTTGCTTGAATTAGATCCGCAGCGGTAAGTCCTTCGGTAGGTAGGTAACCCATTTTTTGCATCCAGGCAGGATTGAACATTTTACCCATATATCGGATTCCGTGATCGTGGAAAATTACCACTACAACATCATCCGGTTTAAACATATCTTTTACTTGCAGTAACCCTGCAATAGCAGCACCAGCTGAGTTTCCAACAAAAATTCCTTCATCCAAGGCAATTTTTCTTGTATAAAGTGCAGCGTCTTTATCCGTTACTTTTTCAAAATGGTCGATTAATGAAAAATCAACATTTTTTGGAAGAAAATCCTCTCCAATTCCTTCGGTAACGTAGGGGTAGATTTCGCTTTTATCAAACACGCCGGTTTCGTGATATTTTTTAAATATCGAACCGTAGCTGTCTATACCAATAAGTTTAATGTTTGGATTTTTCTCTTTCAAGTATTTTCCAGTACCACAGATGGTTCCACCCGTTCCAACACCGACAACCAGGTGCGTAATTTTCCCTTCGGTTTGTTCCCAAATTTCTGGTCCTGTACTTTCGTAATGAGCTTGTGAGTTGGCTAGATTGTCATACTGGTTTGGTTTCCATGCATTTGGCACTTCTTTAGCCAAACGAGAAGAAACAGAGTAGTATGATCTAGGGTCTTCAGGATCAACATCGGTTGGACAAACAATTACTTCTGCACCCAAAGCTCTTAGCGCATCGAATTTTTCTTTCGATTGTTTATCCGTGGATGTAAAAATGCACTTGTAACCTTTAATTACAGCTGCAATGGCTAAACCCATACCTGTATTACCACTGGTACCTTCGATAATAGTTCCACCAGGTTTAAGTTCTCCAGATTTTTCAGCTTCCTCAATCATTTTAAGAGCCATTCTGTCCTTAATGGAGTTTCCTGGATTAAAGGTTTCCACCTTGGCTAAAACGGTTGCCGGAATAGCAGAGGTAATTTTATTCAGTTTTACCAGTGGAGTGTTACCAATGGTTTCTAATATGTTGTTGGCTATTTGCATACTAATCGAATCTTAAAGCTTTCGCTGGATATATTCTTGAAATTAAAATCGTTGGCAAAATTAGAACAATAAGGCAGAATACGAGGGTAGTGAGGTTAGTTGTAACCCATTCCCATGCTTCTATGTCGAGTGGGACGTACGAAACGTAATATTGCTCTTCGTTTAGGGTAAGAAATTTAAATTCTTTCTGCAGGAAATAGAATGATCCAAAAATCAGATTTCCCCAAAAGAGACCTCTTATAAGAATGGATCCTGCGATGTATAAAAATACCTTGCGAATCATTTTATTGGGAGCCCCCATAGTTTTTAGCAATGCTATTCCGGTGGTTTTCTCAATAATCATAACCAACAAGGCAGAGGCCATGTTAACTAGAGATACCGTGGCCATTATAATTAATAGTACTATCACATTGGTATTTATCAGATTTAACCAATTAAATATTTCGGGGAAATCCTGCTGAATATTAACTAGTTCAGTATTAAAGGGAGCTATTTTTTCCAGTTCGGGTTGCAGACTGGTGAGGTTGCTGAAATCTTCAACGTAGATTTCTAATCCCTGAAAAAGTTGATATTCTGGAGTTGCATCAAAAATTATTTCTGGATAGTCTCTTCGAGCAACGATTATTAGCGAGTCATTAATTAGTTCACCTTTTAAAACAGCTGAGATGGTATCTAAATCCAGAACCTTAATGCTCTTAGGGGCGATTTCCTTACCATTTTTCCAAACCTTTAGTGCTTTCCTGTCTTCATTGTTTGCATTTAAGGTAAGAGAACCATCGTTATTTTGCTGCACCGATATTCTAGGTGCTTTTTGATTGATTTCTTGAAGAAGCTTGATGGGGGTATACGCTATTTCTTCATCGATTCCTGGTACGCCTGTGGCAAAAACTCCAGAAACCAGTAGCTTTCTCTTTTTTATGTTTTTACCCTGGTTGGTGATATAAACATTAACGGGGTCACCAACCTTGGCATTTAACTGGGAAGCAATTTTTTTGGAAATCGTTATTTGATTTTTCCTATCCCCATCTGGAAATTTCCCTTCCTTTAAAAATCGTTGTTGAAATGCTTCCGGAATTTCCTTTTCAGCCCCTTTGCACAACAAACCATAGATATTACCGTCCTTTTCCAATAACACGGGTTGATACATAATTCCCGTTTGTGATTTTACCAGGGGTAGTTGTTCAATTTGGGTTCGAAGAGCAGGGGACGGGTTGAGCAAAATTTCGGGATCATCGGTAAATCCCAACGGAATTATTTTAAAGTGTGCATTAGCTGCTGCAATATTGTTGCTAATTTCACCCTTAAATCCCGAGGCGATGGCTATGCTTAATAGCATTACTAGAATTCCAACACTTACCCCGGCGGTTGCAATTTTAATTATTGGTTTGGAGTACCTTAAATTTTTTCCTTTGGAGTTATGAAATCGTTTGGCAATAAAAATTACAGGATTCATTTTCTGCGTACCCCTTTTAATTTGGGGTTAAAGGTAGCATTTACCACCTGCTTATTCCTGTCTTTAACGAACTTTCTGCTAGGGCAAATAACGGTTGGTGCAGAAGCGGGTTATCGCTACCTCCCTCTATTAAAGGATAAGCGAGTTGCAGTAGTTGTAAACCCAACGAGCAAGATTGGAGAAACTCATTTATTAACCTATTTAGCGGCTAACGAGGTTAAGCTTCAAAAAATATTTGCCTTAGAACACGGTATCTATGGAAAAGAGGATGCTGGGGCAAAAGTTAAGGATGGGGTAGATCCTATTTCTGGATTACCTGTAATATCTCTGTATGGATCAGGGAAGGAGCCCAATGCCAATGATTTAGAAGATGTAGATATAATTGTTTTCGATATTCAGGATGTTGGGGCTAGGTTCTACACTTACATCTCATCTTTACATTATATAATGCTAGCCTGTGCGAAAACCAATACCGAGTTAATTGTATTGGATAGACCAAATCCCAACGGTCATATAATCGATGGGCCCGTTTTAGATTTGAAACATAAAAGTTTTGTGGGAATGCACCCCGTACCTGTATTGCATGGATTGACTATTGGGGAGTATGGACTAATGATAAATGGCGAAGGGTGGCTAGGAGACCAATTAGTAGCTCCAATTACGGTAATTCCTTGTGGTAATTACAAGGTTGGACAGCACTATTCTCTGCCAGTTCCTCCATCACCAAACTTACCAAATGATAAATCCATATTGCTGTACCCACATTTGTGTTTTTTCGAGGGAACCAATGTCTCTGTAGGGCGTGGTACTACTTTTCCTTTTCAGGTTTTTGGAGCACCTCATTTTAAGGGCTACAATTTTTCTTTCACTCCAGAACCTATGTTTGGAGCAAAATCGCCAAAATTTAAGGGAAGAAAATGTTACGGGGTTGATCTCAGGAATTATCCTGCCAGTGATTTAAAAGGACTGAATTTAAATTGGTTATTAGAGGCTTACCAAAGTAAAAGTGGAAATTTCTTCAACAATTTTTTCGTGAAATTGGCTGGCGTAGACTATTTGCAAAAAGCCATAGAAGAAGGTAAATCAGCTAAAGAAATTAGCGCCATGTGGAACGAAGATGTGGCCCGCTTTAAAGAAATGAGTTCTAAATACCACCTTTATCAGCGGAAATCAAACCATGGTTTAAAATCTGGAAATGATTGATGTGGTAATAATTGATTCCGTTAACGAACTCAGTATATAGGGGAACACAAAGAGCCACAAAGGCATAGTCACCCTGTGTATTTTTAAATAGTAGTTTCCCAGAATTTTGAATCCAGGGACCACTATGGTAGGATTTTACATATCTGCCTTTATCTGTGGTTTCTGTAAACGTTTGTGCTAAAATTTGAATATTACCTGCAGTGGGTAGGTTTCTATCGGATAAATCATCCAGGCGCTTTAAATAGGCCTTTTTCTGGATTTCGGCACCTGGTGTTCCACTGCACTCAAAATTTTGTTGTTTGGACTTGTAGCTAACAGAACCCTTTATTGACTTTGGATTATTACAGTATTTAATTTCCTCTTTGTGCACCTCATAAACGCCTTCCCAGCTTTTGTTTAGATAGGTAATTCTCAAGGTTTCGTTATTAGCTCTACCTTCTAAGAAATATGAAACGAGCTGAATTTCAAGGTCGTTTTTACCATCGAAATCTAGATCGATAGCTATTTTAGAAGTATTGCCTTTGTTTTTATAGACAGCGCTTGACTCTTCGCTGTACTGATCGGCGTTTTTATCTGCATTCTCCTCGGCGGGGCAATTTATTGGAGCTGGAACAGGAGCCGTTTCAAAGTTTGTAGAAGTCTTGGCAATATCGTCTTGGAACTGCTCTTTTTCGCAGGCTAAAAAAAACACCGCGAACAGTAACAGAATAAGTCGATATTTTCCTTGAACTTGCATATAGCAAAGTTCCTGGAAGTGCCGTGTTTTCTATATGACAGCGCCTAATCAACCCCTTGAGAGATATAACCGGACGGGCTTTATTTTATCACACACTTATCAAGTAAAAGACACCTTTTAACCTGATAAATCGCATGACTATCGATGAGTTGTGTTGAAATATCGATTTATAACCTTTACCTAACAAAAAAGGGAGTCCACAATGGACTCCCTCTCTCAGTAAGCTTTTCTGGACTTTATTAATTGTTTGGATAGGCCTTTAATCCCTCCTCAATACATTTAACAGCGTGTTTAAGTGCCTCAACCTCTAAAACATAGGCTATTCGCACTTCGTCTAGTCCCTGGTTGGGCGTTGCATAGAATCCACTTGCTGGAGCCATCATTACCGTAGCACCTTCAAATTCAAATTCAGAAAGCATCCATTGACAAAAATGCTCCGCGTTTTTTACGGGGAATTTTGCAACAGTGTAAAATGCTCCTCCAGGATTAGGACAAACAACACCATCTATTTTATTAAGACCGTCTACTAAAGTTTTTCTCCTTTGGGTGTATTCGGTTACTACGTTGTCAAAATAAGATTGAGGAGTTTTAAGAGCTGCCTCACCAGCAATTTGACCTAAACTAGGTGGGCTTAACCTCGCTTGAGCAAACTTTAAGATAGTTTGCATCAGTTGTTTATTTCGGGTAACTACCGCTCCAATTCTAGCTCCACACATAGAATAGCGCTTAGAAACAGAATCTACAACTACCACATTGTCTTCAACCCCCTCTAGCTTAAGAGTGGAAAAAGGAGTGGCCCCATCGTAGCAAAACTCTCTATATACCTCATCTGCAAATAGGTACAAGTCGTGTTTTTTAACGATTGCCTTTAGCGCTTCTATTTCTTGTTGGCTGTATAAATAACCCGTTGGATTTCCAGGGTTACAGATCAATATAGCCTTGGTCTTGTTGGTAATAAGTTTTTCAAACTCTTCAACAGGAGGTAGCGCAAAACCATTATCAATGGTAGAAAGGATGGGTTTTACTTTAATACCTGCAGTTACTGCAAAACCATTATAGTTGGCATAAAATGGTTCTGGGATAATTATTTCATCTCCTGGATTTAGGCAAGATTGAAGAGCAAATATTAAAGCTTCCGAACCACCTGTGGTGATCAAAATATCCTCAACTCCAAGTGAAATATCGTATTTGGCATAATATTCAGTAAGCCCTTTTCGGTACGATTCGTTACCAGCAGAGTGGCTATATTCTATATGCTTAATTTCTGAGTTCTTAAAGACTTCGGTTACAACCTCAGGTGCAGGAATATCAGGTTGACCAATATTAAGGTGGTATACTTTTTTACCACTCTTTTTCGCCGCCTCGGCAAAAGGAACTAGCTTCCTTATTGGAGATTCGGGCATGTTTTGGCCCTTTATTGAAATTGCAGGCATAGCTCTAAAAATTTAGTGCTGCAAAAATGGGCTTTTTTGTAGAAGGAAAAAACGGAATTCGCCTTACTTGGATTTTTTTACGTGAACTTTAAACCGAAGGGTTTTGGGGTTTTCTTTGGCGTTGGAAAAAACTTTTAGATCTCTAATCTGGTAACCCGATTTCCCTTTGGTGTCAAAAAATACTTGGATGGAGTCTGTAGCTCCAGGAGGCACTGGGCGCATTGGGAATTTGGTTTTGGTACACATGCAATTCACCTTTATGTTTTTGATAAACAAAGGTGCCTCGCCAACATTTTTAAAAACGTAGTTGTGTTTTAGGTATTCCCCCTCTTCAGTTTTAGGAAACTTGAATTCGGTTTCTTCAAAAAAAAATTCCGCTGCTTGGCCGAAACCAAGAGCGGAATTTAATAAAAGCACGAATGCTAATAAATATTTCATTTAGTTCTTTTCAACTGGAACACCTTCAGAGATTTTCTTCTCTGGAGCCTCAGCTGCAGGTGCGTTAAGAACATTTCCTTTAATTCTTAAGACCATTGTAGGTTCGTTTACTGCGTTACTAGTAAGAGTAACAGACTTGTTAATAGGTCCTACTCTTTTAGTATCGTAACGTACTTTGATTTTTGTTGATTTACCAGGCATAACTGGCTCACGTGACCATTCTGGAACAGTACATCCGCAAGAACCTTTTGCATTAGAAATTACTAGAGGCTCAGTTCCTGTATTTTTTACTTCGAAATAGCAATATGGGTCTGCACCCTTTTCAATTGTACCGTAATCGTGTACTTCTTTGTCAACGCTAATTTGTGGTCCTGTAGCAACAGTATTTTGAGCTTGAGCTCCGAATACCATTAAAACTAAAGCAACTAGTCCTAATACTTTTTTCATCATTTTAATTTTTTACTTGAATGTAAAGGTAACAAAGACTGTACCACAAGCAAAACTTAGATGTAATTCTTTAACAGTTTAATCTGATTACGTCGATTATTTTTTTGGTAATGGGTTTGCGTACGAAACCGAATACAGAGTTGCTTTTAGAAGCCTTTTGAAGGTCGATAGGATTAGTAGAATTGGTTACCAAATAAATTTTAAAGTGCGATTTAAAGTCTTCATCCAGTTCGTCAAAGAGCTCTAAAAAGTCGAATCCATCCATTCTTGGCATAATCAAATCCAGAAAAATGGCATAGCGAGCTTCTGGGTTGTCATCCAGTTTTGCTCTAAGCGTTTTGTTTAAATAGGTAAGTGCCGCTTTCCCACTGACAAAAGTGCAGAAGTTACTAGCAAACCCTTCCTTTTTAAGAATCATTTTATGGAATAGTAAGTCGTTGCGGTTGTCATCAATTATAATGGCCGTTTCGAACTTGGATTGGTCGTCCTTATCGAAACGATAGTGCGAGAAGAACTGTGTTTCCGAATTTGGTTGTGTACTATGCGATACTAAAGATGGCATTAACAGGTATGGTTACAATTTGAATACAATAAAAATACATTCATTCTTACCAGTGCAAGTATCTTTTCTTTAATCAGTACCAAAACTTCTGTAAATCATCATTTCTACCGATAAAAGAATTCTTATCAGTAAAGCTAAATGTCTAATTTTGTCGATCGCTGAAAATTGAAACACAAGCATGTCTATAGCATCAAAATATCAACCCACAGAAGTAGAGAATAAATGGTATAAGTTTTGGCTGGAAAACAAGTTTTTTGCATCTAAGCCAGATCCTAAAAAAGAGCCTTTTACGGTAGTAATCCCTCCGCCAAATGTTACCGGGGTATTACACATGGGGCATATGCTTAATAATACCATCCAGGATATTTTGGTTAGAAAGGCACGTATGGAAGGTAAAAATGCCTGCTGGTTGCCAGGAACTGATCATGCATCTATTGCTACCGAGGCGAAAGTTGTAAACAAACTTAGAGCCGAGGGAATAAAAAAATCGGATTTAACCAGAGACGAATTTCTTGCTCATGCTTTTGAGTGGAAGGATAAACATGGAGGAATAATCCTAGAACAACTAAAAAAGTTAGGAGCCTCTTGCGACTGGGATAGGACCTCTTTTACCATGGATCCTGGATATTCTGAAAGCGTGATCGACGTATTTATAGATCTCTATAAAAAAGGCTATATCTACCGCGGAACAAGAATGGTGAATTGGGATTCCAAAGCACTTACTGCAGTTTCAGATGAAGAGGTAATCCATAAAGAAGTTAAGGGGAAGCTGTACTACGTGAGATATCAGGTAGAAGGCACCGAGGAGTATATTACCATTGCTACTACCCGTCCTGAAACAATATTGGCTGATACCGCGGTTTGTGTGCATCCAGAAGATGATAGATTCAAAAAGTTTCATGGAAAAAGGGTTATTGTTCCCCTAGTAAACCGTGCTGTACCATTAATTACCGATGAATATGTAGATCTTGAGTTTGGTACTGGGGCGCTAAAGATTACCCCAGCTCATGATGTTAATGATTACGAGCTAGGAGAAAAACATGGTTTAGAGCTGATAAACATGCTTAACCCAAATGGTACGCTTAATGAGGCGGCAACCATGTACGTTGGGAAGGATAGATTTGCTGTACGTAAAAAGATTCCGTCCGATTTAGAAGCTGCTGGTGCTCTTGTTAAAATAGAGGACTATGACAATAAAGTTGGTTATTCAGAAAGAACCGACGAAGTGATAGAGCCTAGACCATCGTTACAGTGGTTTGTGGATATGAAAAAACTTTGTGGTCCAGCTGCTAAAGCTGTAGAAACCGACGAAGTGAAATTTCATCCACCCAAGTTTAAAAATACTTATCGCCACTGGATGGAAAACATTAAAGATTGGTGTATTTCCAGACAATTGTGGTGGGGACACCAAATACCAGCATGGTATTACGGTGAAGGAACCGAACACTTTATAGTTGCCAAAACTAAAGAGGAAGCATTAGCAGAGCTCAAGAAGAAAGGTATTACCGTCAATTCAGAAGATTTAAGACAAGATGAAGATGTTTTAGATACCTGGTTCTCTAGCTGGCTATGGCCAATATCCACCTTTGATTCTGATCTAATTAGAACGGGAAAACCTAATGAGGAACTAGCTTATTACTATCCAACCAATGATTTAGTAACGGCTCCGGAGATTATGTTTTTCTGGGTGGCTAGGATGATTATGGCTGGTTACGAATACCTAGGCCAAAAGCCGTTTTCCAACGTTTATTACACAGGGATTGTAAGAGATAAATTGGGACGTAAGATGTCTAAATCTCTTGGGAATTCTCCCGATCCAATAAAACTAATGGAACAGTATGGAGCCGATGGGGTTCGCGTTGGAATGTTATATTCCTCTCCTGCAGGAAACGACTTGTTATTTGATGAAAGCTATTGTGAGCAAGGAAGAAATTTCTGCAACAAGATTTGGAATGCATTGCGCTTAACCCAAGGGTGGGAGCAAAGCGATGCCGCTATGCCGGAGCTAAACAAGTTTGCTATTGACTGGATTAATAACCGAATTAACGAGGTGCTAGTTCAGGTAAACGATCATTTCTCGAAATACAGATTATCTGATGCCCTGATGGCAATCTACAAGTTAGTTTGGGACGACTTCTGTTCTTGGTACCTGGAAACGGTTAAACCGCCTTACGGAGCGCCAATAGACAAGGAGACCTTTAAAGCTACCAATCAGATTTTTGAGAAATTATTGAAACTACTTCATCCTTTCATGCCATTTATTTCCGAGGAAATTTGGCACATAATAAAGGAGAGAGAAGTTAAAGATGCCTTGGTAACCGCCCCATGGCCTAAAGTGGACGCTGTTGACGAAGACCTATTGAATCAATTTGGTTTATCAGCTGCTTTGGTTTCTAACATTAGAAATATTAGAAACAAGGCTGGATTAAGTCCTAAGGAACAATTGGTTCTTAACTATAAAGGAGAATTAACTGGTAATCCAAATTGGGATTTGGTTAAAAAACTAGCAGGGATTTCTGAGGTTAAACAAGTGCCTGAAGAAATAGCTAATGCATACAGTTTTGTTTCATCAGGTGCATCGTTTTTTATTCCATTCTCTGAGAAAATTGATGTAGAAGCGGAGAAACAAAAGATTGAAGAAGAATTAAATTACACCAAAGGCTTCCTTAAATCGGTTCAAAAGAAATTAGCGAACGAAAGATTTGTTTCGAATGCTCCAGAGCAGGTAGTGGCTGCAGAGCGTAAGAAGGAGCAGGATGCAATAAGTAAAATTGAAGTACTAGAATCAAAACTAGGCTCCCTATAGGAGTTTGTGTAGTATGGGGAATAACTTTGAGTTAATAAATAGGGAGCTATCCTGGCTGGCATTTAACGATAGAGTGCTTCAAGAGGCTGCCGATAAATCAGTACCTGTTATTGAACGGGTTAAATTCTTAGGGATATTTTCCAATAACCTAGATGAATTCTTTAAGGTTCGGGTTGCCACGCTTAACCGTATTGTGAACTTTGGAGTTGAAGCAAGGAATTATTTGGAAATGGACCCCGAAGAGTGCCTTGAGATTATCCAATCTACTGTTATCAAGCTACAGTCTAAATTCGAAAAGATTTACGAGGGCTTATTAGATGAGCTTAGGGAAGACAACATTATAATGTTGAATGAGAAGCAGCTCACCCCAGACCAGTTGCTTTTTGTTAGAAAGTATTTTACTGAAAAAGTTAGGCCAAACATTGTACCTATCATGTTGGATAAGCGCAAGCGCTTTCCAACGGTTAAGGATAAAATGATTTATCTGGCCATTAAAATGCACAGGGAAAACAAAGCGCCAGATTACGCATTAGTGGAGTTACCGACAGATGTGTTACCGCGCTTTTTGGTTTTGCCTCCGCAAGGCGGAAGAAGATATGTGATGATGCTCGACGATGTAATTAGAGCTTCATTGCCTGATATCTTCAATATTTTCGATTACGAAGATTTCGAGGCTTACACGATTAAATTAACAAGGGATGCCGAGTTGGATATCGAAGAAGACGTTTCTAAGTCTTTTATGGATAAGCTCGAAAGTTCTATCGAAAACAGGAAAAAAGGGCAGTTTGTCCGTTTTGTTTACGATGCAACCATCCCTGACGATTTATTCGATTTCTTACTGAAGAAATTAAAGTTAAGACAAACCCAAAACCTTATTCCAGGAGGGCGTTATCACAACTTCAAGGACTTTATGGGCTTCCCTAATTTGGGACTTAAAGACTTTGTTAATCCACCTATGCCACCGCTTAAGCATAGGCACTTGGATAAGTACAAAAGCATGTTTAAAGCCATTAGTGAGAAGGACTCTCTTCTAACTTATCCATTTCAGTCTTTCAACTACGTAATCGATTTACTTAGGGAAGCGGCAATAGATCCCAAGGTTACAGCCATTAGGATTAACCTATATCGCGTTGCTAAAAATTCTAAGATTATTAACGCCCTTATTAGTGCCGCTAAAAACCACAAAAAGGTTGAGGTGGTTTTAGAATTACAGGCTAGGTTCGACGAAAAGAACAACCTATACTGGAGTTCCAAGCTGCAGGAAGAAGGAGTAAAAGTTCTTTTTGGAGTAAACGGGTTAAAGGTGCATTCTAAGCTTATTTTAATTGAGCGAAAAGAAGATAAAAAGGTAAAATATTACGCCCATATTGGAACTGGGAATTTCCACGAGGGAAATGCTAAGTTGTATACTGATTATAGCCTTTTAACGGCAGATCAAAGAATTGCTACCGAGGTAAATCGGGTATTTAATTTCTTACGGGAGAATTACAAAATTGGTCCGTTTGAACACCTACTGGTTTCTCCATTTTCTACGCGTAGTAAAATGGTGGAACTAATCCATAACGAAATAGAGCAAGTTAAGCAGGGAAAAGAAGGGTATATCTATCTTAAGCTTAACAATCTCCAGGATAGAGATATGATAATTGAGTTGTATAAAGCATCTCAAGCTGGAGTGAAAATAGTTGGTGTAGTTAGAGGTATTTGTAGTTTAATACCTGGGGTTCCGGGAATGTCGGAAAACATAACCATTGTAAGTGTTATAGACCGCTTTTTGGAACATACGCGGTTGATGATATTTGGAAATGGTGGCGACGAGCAGTTTTATTTAGGCTCGGCAGATTGGATGACCCGAAACCTAGACAGAAGGGTAGAGGTAACCGCTCCAGTTTATGATCCTATTATTAAAAAGGTGCTTAAAGAAACTTTCATGATATACGTGAAAGACAATGTTAAAGCGCGGATAATAGATAAAAACCAATATAATTTGTACGTTTCCAACCAGGGCGAAAGTCGAGTACGAGCCCAATACGAAGTGTACGATTACTTTAAGAATAGACTTGGGGAAGAAGTTCCAGACAAGGAGTTCGCAGAAATATAAATATGGCGTTTAACCAGGCACTAGCAGACCGCATAACAGATTACTTAATGTCAAAAAGGGTGAAGTTTTACTCTAAAAAGATGTTTGGTGGTTTATGTTTTATGGTTGATGACAAAATGTGTGTCGGTATCATCGCAGATCAGCTTATGGCAAGGATAGGTCCAGAGGCATATCCAGAAGCATTAACCAAGCCACATACATCGGAAATGGATTTTACAGGAAAGGCCATGAAGGGATATGTTTATGTGGATCAGGAGGGCTGGGATAATGATGCAGATTTGGAGCATTGGTTAGGTTTAGCCCTGGCCTTTAATCCCAAGGCAAAATCATCTAAAAGAAGGTAGAGTTTGAAATACGGAGCAATAGATATAGGATCCAACGCAATGCGACTGCTGATAGCAGAGGCTAGGAAAAAAGGAGGGAAAACTACCATTAAGAAACTTCAACTGGTGCGCGTTCCAGTTCGTTTAGGTGAAGAAGTTTTTGAGCAGGGTAAAATCTCCGAGTACAATGCAGTGCGTTTAGCGAAATCTATTAATGCTTTTAAATTATTGATGCAGGTTTATGGAATTAAAAACTACTGGACCTGCGCCACTTCGGCTATGCGTGAAGCCGAAAATCAAAAACAAATTGTAGACCTTGTTCACAGTCTTACCGACGTAGAAATTGAAGTAATTTCTGGTGCACGTGAGGCCAAATTAATCCAGTCTACTTTTGAAACTCAAAATCTAGACCTCTCTAAAAAGTACCTATATATCGATGTTGGAGGTGGGAGTACAGAAATATCTGTCTTACATGATGGTGTTGCGGTAGCAAACAAATCATTTAAAATTGGTACGGTAAGAATTTTAAAGGGGAAGGTTAAGAATAAAGTTTGGGAGGAGATTGCCGAATTTGCGGAAGAGCAAAAAAATGGAGAAGACGATTTGATAGCCATTGGTACTGGAGGAAATATTAATAAGCTGGTTAAACTCGCTCCAAACTCCAATACCAGAAGCCGTGAAATTACAACAGAGGATATTTCCAATTTGGTTTCCGAACTGGAGCCTATGTCGGTGGAAGAGCGAATGGATGTGTTTGACTTAAAAGAAGACCGAGCTGATGTTATTGTTCCAGCCGGAAAAATTTACAAAACCGTCCTAGAGAATGCAGGCTTGGGGAAAATTGTTGTTCCTAAAATTGGTCTCTCAGATGGGATGGTTTACTACATGAGTAAATTTAAAAAGTATCAGTAAGCTTTAATTTACTAGGATTTCTCTTTTTGTTCTCATTAAGATGTTATTGGTCTATTGAATTCCTTCGCTCATCGGATTAAAGCTACTATCAATACTACGGCTGATTTAAATTAGGTTTATAAAATACTGTTTTGGTGTAATTTTTCATCCCCCAAAATCCGTTAGCCATGCATTATTATCTCCATCCCTTTGAGGTTTTCCTGGAAAGGAATATACCGTCAAAAAATTGTTCTAAAGAAAGTTTAATTAAAAGTGAAATAGAAGGTCTACTAAAAGACCACAGAAGAGCGGTGAAAGCCTACTTGACGCTCCAAAGATCCTTTGAAGCAAACGGCAAAAAATTGGTATTTGAACAAAATGAGCAGGCGTGTTCCCCAGCGATCGGTGAAAAAATTGCCTCCTAACTATAGTTGCTTTCAAGTGGATAGAAACAAAAAAGGGATGCCCATTTCTGGACATCCCTACCAAGTACCATTAAAAATTACCCTATTACTTAACTATTTTACTAGCTGCCAAAACTGAACCGTTTTTGTATAAACTCAGGATATATACACCTGGTTTAATGTCGGTGGTTATAATTTGGCTTTTAACCCCGTTGGTACTTAGTTCTGTGGTGAGGACTACCTTTCCAGATAAGTCTTGGATAACAGCTTTTTCAGCTTGCTGTGATCCATTTATTTCAATATTGATAAAGTCTGCAAATGGATTTGGAGAAATGGCAACATCCAGATCTTTGCTAAAGCTAGATATGCTTGTAGTGCTCTGGTTGTTTCTATAATCGCGGTCTGCATTACCTCTAATTTCTCCAGACATATTAGCCATAGTGTGGATATTTACATAAACCGAATCTCTTCTAAATTGAAGCTCATTTGCGGCAGTAAATCCAGCATCTGCAGTCCAAAAAGTATAAGCCGCATTATCTATTACTGGCAATGCAAAAAGTACAGGACCTGTTTCTCCAGGAACACCAAGGTGCAAGTGGCCTCCAGTAGCTGGACCAGAAAGGCTATCAAATGCAAGCATTACATGAGCGTTACTTCTACGGCTATCTATTGATACCATACCCGCACCCATAGGAGTTTTAGTAACCATAGGACTAGGAACTTCTTGCTCCGTGTTTAGCTCGTAAGCATAGCCCTCGCGCAACGCACGAATCAAAGTTCCTTGTAATTCACCTGTAGGATTAAGCGTGGTTGAGATTCTTAGCGATACTTCACCGTACAATAAGCCTCTTATTAAGTCTTCGGTAAGTGGTTGCGTAACATCTTCTGAAGTCCAAGATCCAGCAATTACTCCGTCTTGAGCTTGTAGGCTTTTAACAATTTGTCCGCCTCTAACAAAGCTGAAAATTGGTGTTTGAGAAGAAAGGTTTTCTTCTTCGTACACAAAGTAATATCTGAAAGAAGCAAAATCGCTTGCGATGTATCCATGACCAGCAGCCTGCACATCAGTTTGTACGGTTTGAGGCGTTTCTAATTGCGCTTGATCTAATCTTGAGTCTAAATATAGGTCTGAGCTTACTAAAGCTTGTCCACGTATTTCACCCGCAGCATTCATTGTGGTGTGGATGTTTGCGTAAATCAGTCCGTCTTTAATGTAGTTTTTAAGTTTTCCACCCTTTAAAGAGTCTGGAACAGCAACTTTACCGTAAATTCGAGTGCCTCCTTTGATAAGACTAGAAAGATTTACGAGTACTGGTCCGTTCTCACCTGCGGCAGCAAAGTGTAAATGAGCGCCCTGAATGTCTCCCGTTAAACCTGTTGTTATTATAGCAACGCGGATACTATCATCATTTTGGTCGATGATAAAGTTTCCTGAGCCCAATGCTGCAGAACCCATTGGTGAAGGAATTTCTTGTGCGGTGTCTAAGTTGGTGTAGAAACCAAAGTCGCGCTCCAGTTTTATTTGCCCCCTTGCAGTTCCTGTTGCAATTGGGTTTTCAGTATGGATGTTGATGTAATATGCCTCGGTAAATAAACCCTCCATTAAACTGTCTAAATCACCTCCGGTAATTACAGTTTTAATCATGTTTTGGTTAACGAATGGCGTAAGGTTAAAAACTACTCCACCATCAACTCCTGGCATTCCCTCGTGGATATGAGCCCCTGTAATGGCTCCACCCAAGTTACCCGTTGCGATTGTTACAAATAAAGAATCTCTATTCTTGTTTAGAAACAAAGAAGCTATTCCGTTAGCATCAGGATTGGTTACGGTTGTATTATTTTCTCCGTCTAAGCGCGCTGTAAATAGCAGTCTTTCGCTTAGGTGGTCTGCGAATGCGGTAGTTGTGCCAAGCAGCAGACTAAAAGCAAGTAATAATTTTTTCATAGTTGTGTTTTTGGTTTGGTACTGGTACTAACAACAAAAGATTGTTTTTGGATTTTTATGGAGCAGTAAAAAATGTTAATAGGAAAATTTCTACCGCTTATCGATATTTGTATTCATGCGTAAACAAGGGAAGTCTTTACCGGTTTTCCACAAAGAAGGCCTAGCTCAGGGAGTTGGTTTTTTTATTGTTGTGGGGGGAGGAAATACCATACTGGGATATCTAGATGGTAGGTTCGAGACCCCTTTGAATTGTGTTTTGCACATTTTGGGGTGGATCTTTGGTGGACTGATTTATGCCGTAGCCTACAACAGGTGGATAGTTACCTTTAAAAAGGGTGGGTAGTTTACTCTATTCCCATCCATTTTATGTCCAATTGGAATTTCTCATTTTTCTTATTCCCAATTAAAATGGCTACCTCTGTTATTGTTGGAGCATTAAAGTTGGGCATATCCAAAACTCTACCTCGAAATTGAGCTTCGAATTTTTCTAGTGGGAATGCTAGCCGTTCCCAATTCCCAGAAGTTTTAAAATTTAAGACGTAAGAATATGGTTGTTGCGGGTTGGACTTTATTCGAATCTGATATTGCTTCCCGTCTCCTTTCAAGTAACAAACTATGTGGCTTTTTGCTTCGCAGTCTATGTTAACTCCAGGAGATTTTATCATGCAAAACCCACCATTATTTTCAGTTGAGACAAATCCAGAGAATCGCATTCCATCTCCTTCTGTGTATTTAACAGAACTGGAGCTTACTCCGCCCATGACGGTGTCGTTTAGGGGATACCAGTTTTGGCTTGTTTTTGCATGAGTAAAATCAAAAATCATGAGTAGTGAGTATAGGTAAAAAACAAAGGCTCGTAGAAATATATTTGTCAGCATTGCTAGATAAACCCTTTTTAGAACCATTAGTTCTGAGTCATTCAACTAATCCCTTATCTGAGATTTTTTACCCTTCATCGAAGATGTAACACAAATGATTATGGGCATAAACTGCGGTGACCTTGTTTAACAATTTTTTAAGAATGACGGGCTTGGCCTAGCTTGAACCTGTGTTTGATTGTACTAAATAATGCATACCATTCAAATAAATGGGTTTTTACGGAGAGGTTTCACTCAGTTTTGTTCTATCAATGGTAGTTACAAGTCTTTAAATGAAAATACTTAATCCACAAACGCTCATAAGCATTTAGTTAGGTTCTTTATTTCCTACTCCAGTCGTTGAAGCACCCGTAACAATTAAAAACTTTAGTGATTATGGGTTGTAAGTTCCTCACAAAATCCATTCAGCTGGCAACATCTTGTGTTGTACGCTTTCTCTTTCTTGCGTTTTGCTGTTTGAGTTCCTTATTGGCTCAGCAAAATGTGGTACCTAGCAATGTTGACAATTCCGAAACCGAACAGCACTGGTCAAGTGCAGTTTTGTGGGCCACTGAGGGAGAAATTAAAAGTCACAAGATTTCTCTGGAATTAATTGTACCCTGCGGACAGCCTGTATCTCTCGAGAAAATGGGTTGTGCTGTTTTTGAGTCGGTAGGATATCCGAAGGTGGATGTGGAGCTTATCAAGGAGTTTGAGGAAACCGTAAACTTGGCAAATCCAGCTGAATGCGATCAAATAGCCAGCCTCCCCTGCTACAAAAGAGTGAAATACTCTGGTGATGTTGATTTAGCCAAAATACCCGGAGGATACATCGCCGTATGGCAGTCGACCTTGGATGGGATGACCCCAAGTTCTCCTTTTCGGGTTGAAGGGGTTAGTTTAACATTCGTCATCGACGACTATTTACCTTCTCGGGCATTTCAATTTTCCTCAGATTTCTATCCTCTACAGGTTTGTTCCAACAAAGAAATTAGTTATCCATATCCCAATTTAAGTTCTAACCCAATGGATTCTCTATTGCTATCGGGTAAGGGAGAACTTTTCTCAACCAGAAATCAGCTAGATGCTGCCACCGCAACCCTAGATGCACATGTAGCAAATTACACGGCGGCAGAAAACAAACATGATTTTCCTATTTCAGCTCCACCATACTCTGTTTATGGAGATTCAAATGATTTGATTTCTGAACCTGGAATTGATTTACAAATAGACCCTACCCAAGGAACCATAATAGTAAGGGCATACCAGCCGGGGGAAATCCTCTGGAGCGCTAACTACAACAGATACAGAAAAAAATTAAAGGTTGGAGTAATAAAGCAGTTGTTTTTTACCCGCAGCCTGTAAATAGGTATTACCCAAAATACGTAGCGTTATGGTGGTTTCAATTTCACAGTGGGCTCGCTTATCCAATTACTGGAAGGCGATTTCAATTTTCATCTTTTTCATAATTCCCTCTTCTCTTTTTGGGGTCGATTACTATTGGGTGAACGGCTCTGGAAATTGGTCGGATTTCGCGAACCATTGGGCTACTTCCTCGGGTGGATCGGTATTTCATAATCAGGTGCCTAGCCCGAATGATAATGTGCATTTCGATGGGAACTCCTTCAGTGCACCTAATCAACAGGTTACACTAGATGTTGATGCCTTTTGTGCGAACATGACATGGTCATCTACTCTCGGGAGTCTTAATCCGTATTTCCATACCAACAATAAGATTACCACTGTGGGTGTAAATCTTAACATTAACGGAGTTGTACGGTGGATAGGTAATGGTAATCTACACGTGGATGGCGATTTGATAATCAATCCAACCACAGGTCCCCAGTCCTTTGATCCAAATGATGTTTTCCTAAAGGGATCCATGGACATTGCCAACATTACCTGGCAGGCCAATTTTTTATACTTAGACGGTGCTGGAAACGGAAATACCATAAAAACCAACGGGGTAAAACTATATCGCTTGTACCTACGTGGTACGGGAGAGTGGACCCTACAAGATAAACTTGAAGTTAGCTACGAGACTTTTGTGCATCATGGGGTATTTAATTCTGGAGGTAAAAGGGTAGATTTTGGATGGCGCTTGTATGGAATTTACTCAGACGCCGACTTTCATTTAGATTTCACTGGAAGCGATACGGTTGAAGTAGATCGCAGGTGGCGGTTGCACACAGGAACAGCTTCCACCATAGATATGGGGAGTTCTGTATTGTATTTTAATGCCAATGTGCATGATCATTTTTACTTCGATGGGGGTAATAAACCTTATCACGACGTATTTGTGAATTGGCCAACTAACAATACGGGGCATACCTTTTACGTAAGAAATAACAATACCTACAACGATTTTAAAGCCAAGTTTGGATCTCAACAAAGAATTCGATTCGAGGGTTCAAACACCACTTTCAACGATGTAGAATTGGAGTGGATTTATAACGGAACCGGCAATTATTACGGGGATGCAAATTTCTATAATGGGAAAACAATCAATACCCTAACCCTAAAAAATCCAGCCGGGGTTGTTAGAACCTTGTGCTATTTATATCAGAACAACAGCATAGGCACCTTTAATATAGAGCCTGGATTTAAAGAGGTTTATCTCGAACAAAACAGAACGCAATCTATTGGGTCCATAAATTGGCAAGGTGGGTGTACAAGCGTTCCTTTAATTGCCAGTAATTCCAATGGAATTGCAAATATTTCAATGGCTTCGGGTACAAGTCAGGTGGATCAGTGTAAGCTGAGAAACCTAAATGGTATTGGAGGGGCTTCTTTTGTTGCGAATAGTTCGGTCGATTTAGGTGGTAATAGTAATTGGACCTTCCAAAACTCATCAACCACCGATTTGTATTGGGTAGGAGGCAGCGGAAACTGGAGTGATCCAAACCATTGGGCAACCAGTAGTGGAGGAACTCCAAATGGAACCTGTTATCCTCAAGCTAATGATAATGCCATTTTCGACGCTAATTCCTTTTCCGCTGCAGGGCAAACCGTAACGGTAAACCTACATGCCGAGGTAGCTACAATGCATTGGAAATCAGGGGTGGTAGGTAATCCAAGAATTAACGGTTCATTCAACCTTACTGTAAACCAAGACCTTAAAATTGATGGAGATATGATCTACAACCAAACCGGTTGGCTGTATCTCTATGGGTCATTAATTTTAAATCCAGATGTACAGTGGGATCATTATAATTGGACTTCTTTTCAAGCGGTAGATTCTAACAATGTTATAGATATGGCTGGGCATCAAATGCGTAGCCATGTTCGTTTTGATGGTAAGGGAGGATTGTGGACACTGGCAGATGAATTTAAAACAGCGAATGGGCATGAAACCCAGTTTTTCAATGGTACGCTGAAATCGAATGGACATCAAATATATTTCGGATGGCGACTACACGGTTGGGTTAACGGTACTGCGTACAATTATCATCTTGATTTAACCGGAACGGATTCGGTATTTGTAGATCGTAGATGGGAGGTGTATCCAAGTAATAGTTCCAAGGTAACCGCCTCAAACACAGTAGTTAGCTTTGATAATAACATAGCCGACCACAATTATTTTTATGGAGGGGTGAATACATACGGCGGTCTGAGTTCTAAGATGCGACACAGCAGTTCTTCCCACACTTTTTACATTAACTATCAGGATACCATACTCGGGAAATCTACATTCGAGTTTTGGGGAAATCAAAGACTTTCTCAAAGCAATCAGAACGCACTTTTTGGACCCGTAGAATTTATTTCCACCACAACTAACACCTCGTATACACCTCATGTAGTTTTTAATGCAAGAACCATGGGCGATTATAACGCCCTTTCCAACATAGTTACAAAGTCGTACTTGTATTACGGAACGGTAAAAAGCATTGTTATCCCAGCGGGACACGAGCTTTATTTCGCCTCGGGCCAAACCAAAATCATTACAGACTCGCTTATTGCCATTGGTCAGTGTGATAAACCGCTTTCAATACAGGGGAATTCGAGTGGCAATGCCGCTACACTTTCCATGGTGGCTGGGGCGAAATTTCAGGTGGATTATGCCTACTTAAAGGATCTTAATGGAGTTGGTGGAAATGCTTTTGTAGCAACCAATACAGCGGACTTAGGAAATGTGTCTGGGTTTAACCTAGGTAGTTTTAGCATAAATAAACTGTATTGGGTAGGTGGATCCGGAGACTTTAGCGATGCAGCGCATTGGTCGCTAAGCTCGGGTGGAAGTCCACAAGTTTGCCCACCATCCCTACTAGACACCGTAATATTTGATCACAATTCTTTTCCATCAACGGGAGGAGTTGTAAATATCGATCAGCAAAACGAACAAGTAGGAACCATGATTTGGACCAGTGGCGTATTGGGAAATCCAGTATTAACTGGAAATCAAAATTTAATCATTAATGGTAGTTTGTTGATTGATGGTGCCATGCAATTCAATCAAAATAGCAACTTAACTATTCGTGGGTCTTTAAGGTTTAATCCAAACTTGGTTTGGAACCATAGCAACAATATTTATTTCTATTCCGATAGCACCAATAACACGCTGAAGTTTAACGGTTTTGAAAATTTCCTTGGGCACATGTATTTCAACAACCCAGGAAACAACAATACCTCTTCTCCAAAATGGACCTTTCTTGATAATATGGTTCACCATATCGATTACAATTTCCAGGTGTATCGCGGTAATTTCGATTTCCTAGGAAACAAGTATCAGTTTGGATATCAATTATATGCGTGGACTAGTGGTATATGCAATTTTGATTTCAATAGTACCGATACCATCATTGTGAGACGAGGGCTAGAGTTTTACAGTAACACGAGTTCCACCTCCGTAACCCAAAATAAACCCCTTGTGATTTTCAAAAGTCCGCAATATGAGGATTTTAGATTCCGGGGAAATCATAAGGCCTGGGGTAACTTTGATATGGATATGGATTATCCCCACCATGGATGGCGACAGATTTGGTTTCTCGAATATCAAAGCCTCGGGGATGTAGATGTATTTATGGCCCAGGGCTCTAATACACATAGACAGCTTCATTTTAATGGGGGAAGTAACTTATCAGATACCTATGGTAATCTGAATGTAGAGGCGGGGGGAGCGCATACATATGTGTACACCCAGAGTGGAAGAACATGGAAAAATATATCCATGAAAAGTAATGGGCACCTCTACTCCTGGAGGTGGTTTGCCTACAACCTAAATGCCGATACGATCCGCATAGATGGGGTAAGAATGGAAATTCCCAACGGGCATACGGTAAATGCCAAGGCCTTAATTCCCGCCAATAGCTGTACCAACGAATCTGAAATATATGGTTCTAGTACCAGCTCAGTTTTAAACATAGATACTGGCTTTACAGTAAACGCGAACTACATAAAATTAACCAACCACGCTGCAACAGGTGGAGCGATATTTAATGCTCAGAATGCCACCGTAACAGGAACTGTTACAGGTTGGAATATTAATCCCGTTCCAAATTATAATCTGTATTGGGTAGGTGGATCTGGAGATTGGGACGACGTTAATCATTGGTCTTTTACCTCCGGAGGAAGTCCAACAGGGTGTGTGATTCCACAGGCAAAGGATAATGTAATTTTTGATGCCAACTCATTCAGCCCCGGTGATAACACGGTGACTTTTTATACAGGAAACACCAAGCAGTGTAAGAACTTCATTGTAAATGGAACAACTGAAAATCCCAATTTCAATGGAAACAGAACCTTGCAAGTGTATGGGGATATGGTTCTTAATGATGCGTGTAATTACAATCACGGTGGGGAGTTGCATTTATTTGGTTCTATTAAGGTGGACGTGAGCGTTAATTGGGCTCACCATCACTGGACTCGGTTTTATGCCAGCAGCGGTAATCACGAAATTGATATGAATGGGGTGGGATTCGACTACCATACCCATTTTTATGGAGGCCCAACCGCTACATGGACTTTACAAAGTCCATTCGATTACAGCCATAGATACGGCTACACCACCCATTTCCAAAGAGGACATTTGGTTGTGAACGGGCAGTTCACACACTTTAGTCACCAATTTTACTCGAATTACAATGATGTTCGAAGTATAGATATTTCTGGAAGTACAGTAAATGTTGAAGAATGGTGGCGCGTTGGAGGTGCTAATTTTTCTATTAATTCGGCGAATTCTGAGATTGTAATTGATGATATTAATAATAGCCATGCCTATTTCTATGGAGGTGGCCATACTTATGACGATGTTACTTTTATTTCTAATAACAGTGGAAATAATTACCAAACACAAATTCACGATAATAATGAGTTTGGTGATGTGGTTTTTAAACCCAGTGCCCAGCGCCAAATCCATATAAATGGCAATGGAAAGTACAATTCATTTGCAATAGAGGTTAACAATAACAACGTAAGTACTACTACGAATATCAATGTAAATGGGAGCAATGATTTCGGTTCTTTTACGGTTCTTTCTCCTGGAACAGCTGGACCGTATATTTACCTTAATGAGGATAATAGTTTTGGAAACTTCGCTGGTGCAGGGCAGGCAACGCGACTGTTTATTGGATCGGGAAAAACTCAAACAGTAGAAGATTTTACGTTGCTCGGAACCGGGGGAGCCCCGGCCTTTTTACAAAGCACCACGGCGGGAAGTCAAGGTACTTTGTATAAAGAAGATGGTTTGATTTGTATGGATTTCATCTGGCTTAAGGATATTAATGCAGATGGTACAGCCACCTTCAATGCCGGTGCATCTAGTCAAGATCTGGGGAATAATACAGGATGGAATTTTCAATCGTGCGACGGTTATTACTGGGTAGGTGGATCTGGAGATTGGAGTGATACTACGCACTGGGCAAATAGTTCGGGAGGAACTCAGAAACATCTAGTTCCCCCTTCAAAATTTGATAATGTTTATTTCGATGCCAATTCGTTTAGCTCAGCAAATCAAGTTGTAAATATCGATGTAGTCGCCCCGGAAGTGTTCGACATGGATTGGCTTAGTGCGTTCTATCATCCCACCTTCAAAATGAACGGTAAGGCAATAGATATCCATGGTAGCTTAACCTTAACGGCGAGCATGACCATAGATTCTACCTTTAAATGGGTGTTTAAAGGCACTACTGGAGAACATAAAATAAATGCAGCCGGTCACGATCTGCAAATTGCTCATTTTGAGGGGCCAGGAGGGATTTCACCAGCAGGTACCTGGAATCTTACCAATCGCTTTGATGCTTCTAATCAAATGTTGATAAAGAGAGGTTTTTTTAATTCCGATGATTTTGATTTAGGATTGGGCGCCTTGATAATTCAAAGCGATGCCAATGGTGGAGCAATAGATTGGGGAGAATCTGAGATAACCCTAAAAAGCAGCTACTCGGAATCCGATTTAAGCAACCTTCCTATAGATGCCGATTCGGCGCATATCATCTTAAGTCCAGATTATTATGCCGGCTTTACAGGTAAGGGACTTTATTCCATTAAGAAGGTTAGTATTGAAAATAACGATGGTAACTACATCATTTTTGGAGGTCCAAACAAAATATCAACCCTTAATGTCGGTTCCGGATCTAACGTGGCGTTTACCGTAGGAGCCAATTCAGTAGATAGTATAGGCACTCTTAATTCTTTAGGAACCTGTAGCCAGGTTACCAGTCTTTCTTCTTATGGCACGTCTGCAGCCTTTTTGGTTCTTAATGAGGCCAATGTAGCTTTTAATAGTATTAAAAATATTACTGCCATTGGGGCCAACTCACCTTTTGTTGCTGAAAACTCTACAGACCAAGGAGGGAATACGGGCTGGAGTTTTACTCAGGCTCCCGTCTTAGAAGTAGAGATCATTGCTAATAATGCGACTTGTCCCAACCCAAACAACGGTAATGCCAAGGCGCAGGTAACAGGAGGTAAACTTCCTTTAGAGTTCGAGTGGTCAACACTTGAAACCACAGATTCTATTTCGGGCTTGGTACCAGGAACTTATTTCGTAGCGGTTACAGATAGCAATGGTTGTCAGGCCAGTGATACAGTTGTTATTTCCGCACCGAGCAATTTTGGGTTCGAGATTGCGCTGCAGGGCGATGCTGTTTGTAATGGAGAAAACGATGGTACAATTTCCGTAACAGCAGTCCATGCCGATTCTATTCAATACGAGTATCTGTGGAGTACTGGAGATACTTTGGCTACTGTTTCTGGATTAGGAAGAGGGAAGTATAGCGTGGCGGTTTCTGACGAAAACGGCTGTGTGGCCAACGGAGCAATTGCAGTAAATGAGCAAGACCCATTTTCAATAAATATTGAAAGCGAAATTGAGGCTTGTGGTGGAGATAGCATTCAATTTACAGCATCTGCTGGTGGTTTCACATCAGCACTGGATTTCGATGGGGGAGATGATTACCTCGAGGTTCCCCATGATGCGGTTCTCAACGTGCCTTCAGGTGATTTTACTCTCGAAGCATGGATTTATCCACATAGTGGAGGAAGCAGAACTATTTTTTCAAAAGGACACGGTTCTGGAGGAACTAATCCAGATGTATATATTTTCCAATATCAGTCTAATAGACTTGCTCTTTACCTTGGAAACACTTCAAGTGGTGGGCAATGGCAATACTCTAATTCAACTTTTTCAACAAATCAATGGACCCATGTGGCGGTTAGTTATGATTATAGCAATGGTCAAGCGACCTTCTACATTAACGGGCAAGCCGATGGGACTAAAACCTTTACCAATGCACCTACCTATGCTGGAGACCAGAATAGCCTTTTTATAGGGAAGCAAGGGTATGGATGCAATTGCAATTATTTCGATGGAGTTATTGACGAGGTAAGAATTTGGAATAAACAAAAAAGTGCAACAGAAATTGCTAGTGAATTTCAAGAAACCCTCTCTGGATCCGAATCAGGTCTTGTAGCTTATTTTCCTTTTAGTGAAAATTCTGGAACTACCACTCGTTCTATTCAAGCATTAATTAGTGATGCTGTTTTAACAAACATGGTTCCTGGAGATGACTGGGTTGCTGCAAGCAATGAAAATTATCTTGGCGCTAATTACAGCTATGCATGGGATTTTGGAGATGGAAATACAGGTACTGGTAAAGAAATTTCCAACGTCTACTCAGATGAAGGAAGCTATCAGGTGCAGGTAACCGGAACAGATGCAACGGGATGCGAACAAACGGGGGCTCAAAGTATTGAGATTTACCCTGAGTTAACCGCAACCGCAGTGGTGAATGATGTGAAATGTAATGGAGATTGTGATGGTGAAGTTGCATTTAGTTTTTCGGGAGGGAAAGCTCCTTATCAATTAAGCTCACCCTCCGAATTTGAGGATGATTTTACCGGTTCAAACTTAAATACTAGTGCGTATGTGAAAGATCCCTACGGAACCTATTCGCAACAGAATAATGAACTTGTTTTTAGTCATGGAGGTGGCTGGAATAAGTACTTCTTTACACAACAAAACTTTTCAAGAGAGCCTGGTAAAATCTTTAGCTTTAGCTATTACCATAAAGGTGGACACACCATGATAGGTTGGTACAGCCCAGATAATTCGAATGGAAATAGATATTTTAATCTACCGCACTCTATTTACTTCGCTCATAATAATTTGGGAGTTTACGAAGATGGGTCGCATAGAATTTGGTTCGAAGGTCAAATTCCAGGCGGCTATACTAAAAATACATGGTATGAATGCGAAATTGAGCTTAAAGCGAGTGGTGCAATTTATCGTGTGCGAAAGGCGGGTGCTGCCAACTTCGTAACCTACTATACCAGTAATTATTCTACGGAATCCAATTTAAGTGTTGGATTAGCAATTCACGATTCGCCAGGTAATATGACGGACAATTGGAAGGTTTCGGCTGGATCAAATTCCCAACCTACTTCCGGGTTATGTCCAGGTGATTATACCTATGTTGTTAGTGACTCACTCGGTTGCACGGTTAATGTAGATTTTACCATATCCGAGCCCGCAGCGCTGAGTCTTAATATTTCAGCAAAAGACACCTTTTGTTTAGGCGACTCGGCAATGCACTTTTCATCTTCTGCCTCCGGTGGGGTGACTCCATACAGCTATGCTTGGAATTTTGGAGACGGTGGCAGTTCAAGTGCATCCAGTCCTTCTCATAGTTACTCAAATGAAGGAACTTATACGGTTACTTTAATTTTAACCGACTCCAATAATTGTATTATACAAGCACAAACCAATGTAGTTTCATATCAATGTAATCAACCTCCAGTTGCGGTTTGTCAAAATGCACTGCTTGGAACAGATAGTAACTGTCAGGCTATTGTAACATATAATGATATAGATGGAGGCTCCTACGATCCAGATGGTGATAATTTCACCATTCAAGTGCTTAATCCAGGTCCATACCCAATTGGTACTCATGTGGTGACGCTAAAAGTTACTGACCCATCTAGTGAAACCGATCAATGCCAAGCAACAGTAACAATTAAGGATAATGTAGATCCGATAGCGGTATGTAAAGACATAACGATTCAATTAGATGCGAACGGAGCAGCTTCCATAGTTGCAGCAGACGTAGATGGCGGATCCAATGATGCTTGTGGTATCCAGGGTCTGGCTATCGACAAATCCCAGTTCGGATGTAGTGATGTTGGAGCGAATACCGTTACGCTTACGGTAACGGATAACAACGGAAACCAATCCAGCTGTCAAGCGACAGTGACGGTAGTCGATTCTGTAGCACCAGTGGCTTTATGTAAAGACATAACGATTCAATTAGATGCGAACGGAGCAGCCTCCATAGTTGCAGCAGACGTAGATGGCGGATCAATTGACGCTTGTGGTATACAGGGCTTAGCGATCGATAAATCACAGTTTGGTTGTAGTGATGTAGGAGCGAATACGGTTACCTTAACCGTTACGGATAACAACGGAAACCAGTCTAGCTGTCAAGCAACGGTTACCGTGGTAGATTCCGTTCCTCCGGTGGCTGTATGTAAAGACATTACGATTCAATTAGATGCTAACGGAGCTGCTTCAATAGTTGCATCAGATATCGACGGCGGCTCAAACGATGCTTGTGGTATTCAAGGCTTAGCGATCGATAAATCACAGTTTGGTTGTAGTGATGTAGGAGCGAATACGGTTACCTTAACCGTTACGGATAACAATGGAAACCAATCTAGCTGTCAGGCGACGGTTACGGTGGTGGATTCTGTACCACCGGTGGCTATTTGCCAGGATATTACGATACAGTTAGACCATTTAGGCTTGGCTTCTATTCAACCGATAGATATTGATGGAGGTTCAAACGATGCCTGTGGTATTCATGGCTTAGCTATCGACAAATCACAGTTCGGATGTAGTGATGTTGGAGCGAATACCGTTACGCTTACGGTAACGGATAACAATGGAAATCAGTCTAGCTGTCAAGCGACGGTAACAGTAGTCGATTCTGTAGCACCAGTGGCTTTATGTAAAGACATTACGATTCAATTAGATGCGAATGGAGCAGCTTCCATAGTTGCAGCTGACATAGATGGCGGATCAAATGATGCTTGTGGTATCCAGGGTCTGGCTATCGACAAATCACAGTTTGGTTGTGGCGATGTTGGACCGAATACGGTTACGCTTACGGTAACGGATAACAACGGAAATCAGTCTAGCTGTCAAGCGACGGTAACAGTAGTCGATTCTGTAGCACCAGTGGCTTTATGTAAAGACATCACAATTCAATTAGATGCGAACGGAGCAGCTTCCATAGTTGCAGCAGATATTGATGGCGGATCTAATGATGCTTGTGGTATCCAGGGTCTGGCAATCGACAAATTCCAGTTTGGATGTAGCGATGTAGGATCGAATACGGTGACACTAACGGTTACGGATAACAATGGAAACCAGTCTAGCTGTCAAGCGACGGTGACGGTAGTCGATTCAGTAGCACCAGTGGCTGTATGTAAAGACATCACAATTCAGTTAGATGCGAACGGAGCAGCTTCCATTGTTGCAGCAGACGTAGATGGCGGATCCAATGATGCTTGTGGTATCCAGGGTCTGGCTATCGATAAATCACAGTTCGGATGTAGCGATGTTGGAGCGAATACCGTTACGCTTACGGTAACGGATAACAATGGAAATCAGTCTAGCTGTCAAGCGACGGTAACAGTAGTCGATTCAGTAGCACCAGTGGCTGTATGTAAAGACATTACGATTCAATTAGATGCGAACGGAGCAGCTTCCATAGTTGCAGCTGACATAGATGGCGGCTCAAACGATGCCTGTGGTATTCAAGGCTTAGCGATCGATAAATCACAGTTCGGATGTAGCGATGTTGGAGCGAATACGGTGACACTAACGGTTACGGATAACAATGGAAACCAAGCTAGTTGTCAAGCGACAGTTACGGTGGTGGATTCTGTACCACCGGTAGCACTTTGTCAGGATGTAACGATACAGTTAGATCATTTAGGATTGGCATCTATCCAACCGATAGATATTGATGGAGGTTCAAACGATGCCTGTGGTATTCATGGCTTAGCTATTGACAAATCACAGTTTGGCTGTGGTGATGTTGGAGCGAATACGGTTACCTTAACCGTTACGGATAACAATGGAAACCAATCCAGTTGTCAAGCTAAGGTTACCGTGGTGGATTCTGTACCACCGGTAGCAATTTGTCAGGATATAACGATACAGTTAGATCATTTAGGCTTGGCTTCTATTCAACCGATAGATATCGATGGAGGTTCAAACGATGCCTGTGGTATTCAAG